>NZ_ASSC01000896.1 GCF_000520735.1 Paenibacillus forsythiae T98 | reverse complement strand
CGGGAACCTGCCGTTTGCGGCTGTCCAGCACGCGGAAGGACAGCTCCCCGGCCGAGCGGCGGAGGATGACATACCTCTCGAACATTCCCAGCTCGATAAGCCTGCCCAAGCCGGGTCTTAATGCCAGCTCGGATACTTCCCGGCCGTGGGCGGCCGCCAGAACCGAAATTCCGGCGTGCAGCGCCTCCGTGACCGCCTCGGCATCCTCCGGTCTGCCGATTTCGTCGGCAATCAGCACATCCGGCGAGAGGGAGCGGATCATCATCATCATGCCCTCGGCTTTGGGGCAGCCGTCCAGCACATCCGTTCGCGGGCCGATGTCGAAGGCGGGAACTCCCCTTCGGCTACCGGCGATCTCGGAACGCTCGTCCACGATGCCTACCTTCAGACCGGGGCGGCGCCCTTCTCTTCCGCCCGCGCTCCCGGCGGAAATCTGCCGGGCGAGATCGCGGAGCAGCGTAGTCTTGCCATGCTGGGGCGGGGACAGGATCAGGGTGTGCAGTATTCTATGGCGGCCCGCGTCCAGCAGATGCGGCATAAGCCGGTCCGCAATCCCGGGAATCTCCCTGGCAATCCGGACGTTGAAGCCGCAGATGTCCCGCAGATGGCCAACGCTGCCGCCGCTAAGCACCGTCCGTCCTGCGAGTCCGATGCGGTGCCCGCCCGGAATGGTGATAAATCCCTTGCGAAGCTCTTCTTCCATCGCATACAGTGAATGATTGCTGATCAGATCAAGCATCCGGTGACTGTCTTCGCGGTCCGGTCTGTACGCTTCCCCTGGTTCCAGGGTCAGCCTACCGACCTCGTTCACAAAATGGTAGGTGCCTGCATAATTGATTTCCAGCGGACGTCCTTCCCTGATGCGGATTTCTTCCACCGTCTCCAGCAGCGAAAGCGGGAGCCGGGAAAGCGCGGATTTCACTTTTTCAGGAAATAATTGAAGCCAATCGTTGGCCATAAGCCGTACCTCCAAGCTGTCCTCTATGGAATGCTTTATTCCATATCTATGCTTGTACGTTCGCAATATGACTACCAATCTATCATTTTTTCAAAATGCCGATTAAGAGACACGCCACACCTATACCCACCCAGGCCAGCTTGCCCGGAGAAAGATCCTGCGCCATGCCCGTGAGTCCGATGGCCGTCGTCAGGATCAGCACGGTCGGGCCGACCAGCGCAAGCCCTGAATTGACCGCAAGCGCCTTGTCTACCTGGTTCAACCGCAGCATGATTAGCGCAGCAATGATCTCCGCGCTGCCCGACAGCATCCGCAGAACAGCCATCCAGCTTACATACTTGTCCACCTTTCGCTCTACCCCCTTGTCCGAAATTCCGGCACAGCTTCAATAAACCCGCCGGTTCCGTGGCTGTTGTATTCATAGATATGCGGGATTGTCCCGCTTTAGACAACAAGAATCCGGCATAAAAGCAGACGCGGAAATCCAATATAAATGAAAAAGACGCCACAGCAAAAAAAGTGATAGAAAAATATCATCAGTATGATAAAATATTTTTTATCAAACATGAAAACAAGTCATGAAAAGAAAGGAATTTTTCCATGCACATGCGTTATCAGGCAGCTCCCCACATTGTTGAGAGTCTTTCCAGAACCGTCAGAGAGGCCGTCGTTGTTATTCTGTCCGCCCTGCTGGTCGCCGCCGGTCTCAAGCTGTTCCTCATCCCTCATCAGCTGCTTAGCGGCGGGGTGGCCGGAACGGCGTCCGTTATCGGTTACTTGACCAATCCCAAATATATTTCGCTCATCTATTTCGGCATCAATCTGCCAATTCTGCTCTGGGGCTTCGTGGCCGTAGGGAAAAAATACATCTGCCTCAGCATGCTATGCGTCGCCTGCACAACCTGGTTTCTGACGATTATTCCCCAGGTGCAGGTGACCAACGATCCGATTCTCGCGAGCATCTTCGGCGGGGTTATCATTGCGGGGGGCATCGGCTTCTCCTTGCGCGCGGGCGGGTCGTCGGGAGGGTTCGATATTCTGGGCTCCATTATTACGCGCAAGCGGGATGTGCCGATGGGGACGGTGCTGTTCGTCATGGACGGGGTGATCATATTAATTCTTGGGTTTATGAAAAGCTGGGATTCCGCGCTGTATGCGATGCTGTGCACCTTTGTGAAGAGCAAGGTGGTCGACATTATCCATATCCGGCACGTCAAGCTGACCTGCTTCATCGTTACGAAGCGGAAGGATGAGATGGTTGCGCAATTGAACCGGCTTCCCCACGGCGTTACCGTCGTCAATGCCGAAGGAGGATACAGCCACGAGGGCAACACGATGCTGATGACGGTCACCACGCGGTACGAGCTTGCGGAGCTGCGCAAGGCGGTTATCGCGGTCGATCCAACCGCGTTCGTCAATGTGCTGGAGACCGTGGAAATTTTGGGGAGATTCAAACGGCTGGCTTAGGTGCACGATTCAACGGTATAGGAAAAGGGACTGCCTCCGAAAGCCTCGACAGGCTCGCGGGGGACAGTCCCTTCTTGCTTGCTGTATAAGAAAGAATTTACGGAATCATCCGCATCAAGCTTTGTCAAGCTCGGACGATCATCTACCGACGATCCTGCGGACCGCCTACAAATACCTGCTGGTCGGTATCCAGACCGTACGCCGTATGCAGCGCCTGGATAATCTCATTGAGCTTGCCGGATTCCACAACGCAGGATACCTTGATCTCGGAGGTGCTGACCATCTTGATGCTGATTCCAAGACCTGAAATGACATCGAACATCTGCGCCGCTACGCCCGGATGGCTGACCATGCCGGCGCCGACGATGGAGATTTTGACCAGATTATCCTCCGATGTTACGTCGCGGTACGGCAATGCTTCACGGATCTGCCGGATAACCTCCTTGGCCCGCTCCATTTCGTCCAGCGAGACGGTGAAGGAGAAATCCGCTTCCCCGTTCTGTACGCCGCTCTGCACAATGATATCCACGTTAATGCCTGCGTCGGCCAGCTTGCCAAACACCTGGGCCAGTACGCCGGGAACGTCGGCCACTCCCGAAATGCTGATCCGCGCCACATTTTTATCATAAGCGATGCCGCTTACCGCCACTCCCTGCTCCATGCTTGCTTCCTCCTTCACCACAGTGCCTTCATTATAATTAAAGCTCGACCGCACAACCAGCTTCACCTGGTACCGCTTCGCGTATTCCACCGCGCGCGGATGCAGCACGGCGGCGCCCAGATTGGCGAGCTCCAGCATTTCATCATATGAGATTGCATTAAGCTTGCGCGCGTTCTTCACGATACGCGGGTCGGTGGAGTACACACCGTCGACATCGGTATAGATTTCGCACACGTCAGCCTTGATCGCCGCAGCCAGCGCAACCGCAGTCGTATCGGAGCCGCCGCGTCCAAGGGTCGTAATCTCGCCGTCAAGCGTCATTCCCTGAAAGCCGGCGACGATGACGATTTTATCTTTCTCCAGCGCTTCAAGCACCCGACGCGGCACAATCTCGTTGATCCGCGCACGGCCGTGCGTCTCATCCGTGCGGAATCCGGCCTGCCAGCCGGTATAGGAAACGGCCTCCCGTCCAATGCCTTTCAGGGCGATGGACAGCAGCGCGATAGAGATCTGCTCCCCCGTCGTCATCAGCATGTCCATCTCGCGCGCAGGCAGCTCGCTGCTGAGCAGCTTGGCCTGATCGATGAGATCGTCGGTCGTGTCCCCCATGGCGGAGACGACCACGACACAGCGATGGCCCTCATCCTGCTTGTCTGCGATGCGTTTGGCAACCCGCTTCATACGCTCGGTGTCGCCGACGGAGCTGCCTCCGAATTTCATGACATAAAGTGACAAAGCCTTATTCACTCCCAACTTCAAATTCTATGTAACAGTTAATTAATGCATTCGGTTTCCCGCTTTTACTCAGTATAATACGAAAGTGACCGGTTGCGTAATTATTTTGCAAAAAAAGCGGCAATCCTCCAGCCCGAAAAAGGCAAAACCTCCCCGCATCCATGCGGGGAGGGCGGTAGTTCGGCGCAACAAACCGAAGCAAGCTTACGCGCGGGAAATATACTTGCCTTCGCGTGTATCGACCAGGAGAATGTCACCCTCGTTAATGAAGAGCGGTACCTGAACGGTATGTCCGGTCTCCAGCTTGGCCGCCTTCGTCGCGCCTTGGGCCGTATTGCCTTTCACGCCCGGCTCGGTTTCCACGACCTTGAGCTCAACGCTCGTCGGCAGATTGATGCCAAGAAGCTCGCCCTGGTAGCTGACGATATTAACCGTCATGTTCTCTTTCAGGAAATTCAGTTCCCACTCGAGCTGATCCGCTTCAAGGCTGAACTGGTCATAGGTTTGGTTGTCCATGAACACATGCTCGGAAGCGCTCGCATACAGATATTGCACGGCGCGGTTCTCGATGATGGCCCGACCGATCGTCTCGCCAGCACGGAAAGTGCGTTCAACGGTGTTGCCGTTGCGCAGGTTCTTCAGCTTGGAGCGGACGAACGCCGCGCCTTTGCCCGGTTTAACATGCTGGAAGTCCAGCACGGTAAAGATGTCGCCGTCCACCTCAACGGTCAGGCCTGTCTTAAAATCATTAACAGAAATCACTAATAAACCCCTCCTGAATTCAATAATAACTTGTCCTTATGAGAACAATTAAACTTGTTCGGCCGTAACCTACGCAGGGTGGGCTGAACCGAAATTTAGAGAACGGTGTAGTCCTTGGAGGAATGGGTCAATCGCTCAACGCCGGTCTCCGTTACGACTACATCATCCTCAATGCGAACGCCTCCGAGTCCCGGCACATAGATGCCTGGCTCTACGGTGACCACCATGCCCGGCTGAAGCACATCGTCACTGAGCTTCGACAGCCTCGGCCATTCATGAACCTCCATACCCAGGCCGTGGCCAAGACTGTGCCCGAACTGCTCTCCATAACCGTAGCGGGCAATAATATCCCGTGACAAAGCGTCGCATTCCTTGCCGGTCATGCCCGGCTTAATATGCTCCAGCGCGTACAACTGAGCCTCCAGCACGATGTCGTAAATTTCTTTAAGTTTGGGGTCAGGGCTGCCCAGCGCAATCGTCCGCGTAATGTCAGAGCAGTAGCCGTCCAGCAGCGCGCCAAAGTCGAAGGTTACAAATTCATTGTTCTGAATAACCTTCTGGCTCGCCACGCCATGCGGCATGGAGGAGCGTTCCCCGGAAGCTACGATGGTGTCGAAGGACGAGGAGGTCGCCCCATGGCTTCGCATGTAGAATTCCATTTCCAGATCGACGTCCCGCTCGGTCATGCCCGGCTTGATCACATTCAGAATGTGCCGGAATGTATCGTCCGCAAGATCCGCCGCTCTTCGCATCACGGCAAGCTCGTCTTCATCCTTGAACATGCGAAGCTTCTCCACCATTTGAGATACCGGAACGAGCTCGGATGGCTTCAGCGCTTCCGCGTAGGAAGCATAGGCGCCGTAGGAAACATCGTCCTGCTCAAAGCCAAGGCGGACCTCCCCGCCCTTCGGCAGCAGCTCGCGGACCGTGTCGATAAACTTCGGCCCGTGCTGCACAACTTTAAGCCCCTTCGTCTGTTCCGAAGCCTGGGTCATGTACCGGAAATCGGTCAGCAAATAGCTCTCGTCGCCCGTAATCAGCACATAGCCGGAGGAACCGGTAAATCCGCTCAAATAACGGCGGTTGATGCCGCTTGTAATCAACATCGCGTCCAGACCGCGATCAAGCACTACCTTCCGCAGTTTGGAGATCCGGTTGTTGCCCATGATCATTCTCCTCTCGAAAATAGCCACATTATATTGTAACATAGGGCCATGCCAACTGAGAAGTTTTTTTGATCGTCAGGCCATCCCGGTACGGCTGTCTCTTTTGCGCTCATCCGTGTACTCGGTCGCGGCCGTATAGCCAATGAACAGTCCCCACAGCAGGAACAGGCAAAATTCGCTGATGAGCGAATCCCATGGAAGCCGAAAAGGCGGCTGCATCAGGAAGGGCCAGGAGCATGCCAGAATGAGAACCGACCACCAGAGTATGCCATAGATCATGCCTGCCCATGGTCCCTTTATTTTGCGGAATAGCAGAACATACAAGATGGAACACAGAACCGAGAAGCCGATGAACAAAAGGTATCCCGCCAATTGTCCGGCAGCCGTTGTCAGAAATTTATGCCGAAAGAGCGGCTCGCCCAGAAAGCCCGGGAGCACCTTCGTAAAGTGAAGTACATAAAAGATCCAATGCAACCCGCCCCAAATGAGGCCGGCGAAAAAACCCGTCTCAATCGCAAAATACAGCGGATTCGTCTGTTGCCGCTGCCCTCTCGCCGCATCGCCCATTGCCCGTAACTCCCCGCTTTCTACTATAAAATATAGGCCTGATAATTGGCCGCTGATCGTGCTTACAGACTAGTATGCGCAGGAAAGATCGTTCCAAGTAGAAATGTTAACAAAAATTAGTTACAATGAAGATATAAAGATCCTCACACTACATTTAGTACAGGAAGGTGAATTGGTTGTCTCAGAAATCTCCGAGCTACGGCGGTCAGGCCGTCATCGAAGGCGTTATGTTCGGCGGCAAGCATATCAATGTGACAGCCGTGAGACGGAAGAATCAGGAAATTACTTTTTTGGAGGTGCCGAGAAGCGAGAAGAGCTGGGTTGTAAAACTGCGCAAGATTCCGCTGCTTCGCGGCCTTGTCAGTATTATAGATGCCAGCGCCAGAGGCTCCAAGCATTTGAACTATTCCGCCGAGGCTTATGCGGAAGACGAGACGGAGACGGAGGAACTCGCCAAGCAGAAGAAACACAAGGAGAAAGAAGAGGGCTGGGGGCTTGGTATGATACTGGGCGTAGCCGTCATGGGGATTTTGTCCTTCATTTTCGGCAAAGTTATTTTCACCCTCGTTCCCGTGTTTGTTGAAGATTTTTTGTTCCGCGATGCATTTGACAACTATGTTCTGCACAACCTCATTGAAGGGGCTATCAAGCTGGTCCTGCTGCTTGTCTACCTGTGGGCCATCTCCCAGACCCCTGTCATTAAAAGATTGTTCCAGTATCACGGCGCAGAGCATAAGGTCATCAGCGCATTCGAGGCCGGCGACGAGTTGACGGTGGAAAATGTGCAGAAGCACAGCCGCCTGCATTACCGCTGCGGCAGCAGCTTCATGATGCTGACCATAGTGCTGGGCGTTATCATCTACTCCGTTGTGCCATGGGAAACCCTGGTGGAAAGAATTGTGCAGCGGCTGATCCTGCTTCCTCTGGTCATCGGTGTATCCTTTGAAGTGCTGAAGGGCACCAATGCCGTACGCGAGCTTCCGGTGCTGCGCTATCTCGGCTACCCCGGACTATGGCTGCAGCTGCTCACAACGAAAGAACCGAAGGACGATCAGGTGGAAGTATCGATCGCCTCCTTCAACCGCATGCGTGAATTGGATGCGGAAATCGAAGCAAAAGGATATCAGCAATCAAGTGTAACCGGAGGCATATTGGACCCTGCGAAAGGATGAGTGGCCTATGAAACGGCATGCTTTGATTTTTTGGAGCGCAGTACTGCTAGCGGTTTTCGGTGTCGTATCGGGTTTGATTGAGGAAGGCCTTCGATCGCTGTCGGGCTTTATCATTCCCGTGGCTTTGTTCCTTGTCTTGTTTCTGCTCTACAAGTTCCCGCCTCGCCGGTTTGCCGGAAGCAGCAGACGCAGACAATCCAAGATCAAGGTAAAGCCCTCACAGAAGACATTGGCTAAGGTCGCAGGCATGCGAAAGAGCCAGCCGCCCGCTGGCAAACGCAAAACCTATCCTTTTCGAGTCATCGAAGGCAGCAAAGGGAAGAACGATGATGAACAGCTGCCCAGATATCACTGATTTGAGCACGATACGCGGTGTCCCCGCATTCAATCACGAATGCGGGGACACTTTTTTATTTACAATCAGCCGCTTCTCCAGCCGTCCCGGACGCCATTTCCGGAAAAACTCCTGTCCCGCATGGTATCCGGAATTGTACAGCGCGGCGCTCTCTTCAGGCGTTAGCTCAAACTTCACCGTACCGATGCCGAGTGTGGGAATTTTGACGGTGCGGACCATCTTTTCCTGCTCGATATAGCGCTCGTCATGCGCCGACAGCATCGTTTCGACCAGCGCCTGGAGCATACTGAACGGTCCTGTAATCCGGTGGGCCTGGGGCGCCGTGTGCCCGACCATCTGATAGCCGACTACCGGAACCTTTGTGGCTCCCTGCTTCCCAGCTTCTTTGTCCTCAAACAGCCACATCGGGAAGTTGCTCAGCAGCCCCCCATCGACCATGTAGACAAACTGTTCGGCAAAAGACTTGCCCTCCGCCGCCTTCCCGCTCCTGCGCAGCATTACGGGATCGAAGAAATACGGAATGCTGCAGCTCATGCGCACCGCCTTGGCCACCTCGAAATATTCGGGGTTGATCCCATACTCCACAAGTCCGTCAGGCAGCACAACCAGCCGGCCGTCTGTAATGTCGGAAGCGATGATCGACAGCTTGCCTGGGGGAAGATCCCGGAAGGATACAATTCCCTTTTGCCGCAAAATACCGCGTATCCATGATTCCAGCGCCTCTCCCGAATAGAGTCCCTTTTTCAGCATGACCCGCAGGGCGGGGCCTACCAGCTTGGTGTTGAATACCGGCGAACGCTTCAAAAAAGAACGGAACGAGGTGCCTTGAATAATCCGGCTCATTTCCTCCCCGCTGTACCCTGCCGCCAGCAGCGAGGCGACGATGGAGCCGGAGGAGGTTCCGGCCACCCGCCTGAACTTGACACCTGCTTCTTCCGATGCCTGAACCGCTCCCGCAAGCGAAATGCCCTTTACGCCGCCGCCTTCAAACACCGCATTGATTTCCATAAACGGCAATCCCCCGTTCCATAGACTTATACTGCTTATCTATGAGCACGAGGGATATTTCATGCCTGGGAAGCAAGTCAGGTCTTAAAATAAAAGGTTAATAGGCCGCTTAAGTTCGACGGATTACGGACCACAATATCGTATGCCCGGAACATGATGCTGCCTTCGACTTCAACGTAGTTCTCGTTGAATTTGAGCTGGCTTATAATCTGCTCGCCGCTCTGCCATTCCGCGCTCTGGTTCGCAGCGCCCACTTTATAGGCCGCCTGGCCGATATACAGCTTCACGCCTGTATTCCGAACCTCGTTCACCCACCATTCCACTAGCTTATCGTATCTGGCTGTGTTATAGGAAAGGCTCCAATACACTTGCGGGGCCACATAGTCGATCCAGCCCTGCTTGATCCAGGTCCGGACGTCGGCGTACATGTCGTCATACGCGGAGACGCCTGCCGTTGTATCCGAGCCGGTGCTGTCCAGCTTGATATTGCGCCAGACGCCGAAGGGGCTGATTCCGTATGAAACCTCGGGCTTCAGCGCATGGATCTGCTCCCCGAGCTCGCGGACGAAGTTATTGATATTGTCCCTCCGCCAGTCAGCTTTGCTTGCGATCCCGCCCGCGTTATACGCCTTGAAAGCATTGTCATCATCGAACGTTACACCGGAGGGATAGAAATAATCGTCCAGATGAACGCCGTCGATTGCGTAGCCTTTCACAACTTCAAGCACCGTATCGATGATGCTCTGGCGCGCCTCCGGAATTCCCGGGTTGATGTACAGCTTCCCGTCCGCCTTGACCACCCACTCCGGATGCGCCTTGGCAACATGATTGGCGGCAAGGGCGGCTAAGGATTTGTCAGAGGCGTCCGTCGTCGCCCGGAACGGATTGAACCAGGCATGGAACTGCATTCCCCGATCATGTGCCGCATCAATCATAAACTGGAGCGGATCATAGCCCGGGTCCTTGCCCTGGGTGCCGGTCAGCACCTTGGACCAGGGAACGAGCGAGGACGGATACAGGCTGTCGCCGCTTGGACGCACCTGCACGAATACGGCATTGAAGCCGATGGCCTTCAGGCTGTCCAGCAGGTGGCTAAACTCTTCTTTCTGCTGATCGATCTTCCCTATCGAGGACGCCGAGGGCCAATCCAGATTGTAGACGCTGGATATCCAGACCCCTTTCATCGCTTTGGAGCCGGCACCCGGAATGTCCGGCACGGTCGGCACCGTCGGCTTTGGAACAACAGGAACGGACGGCAGCTGCGGCTCTTCCGGATCGCTGGCTTGCGGAGGCTCGGCGCCTGTGTACAGCGAAATCAGTTTGGCGGCTTTATTCCATACCACCTGCAGCCCAAGATTCTCCGCCACGAACCGGATCGGCACCATAATCCGCCCCTGCCTGCTCAAGACCGGATTATCCAGCGAAACGGAGGTTCCGTTGACCACTGCGGTTTTCTTCCCATTGGTGAGCTTCAGCTCATTGCCGCCCTTGATGATTGTAACGGTCTTGCTGCTCTGATTCCACTCTACCTGCGCGCCAAGCCCCTTGCTGATTACCCGAAGCGGAACCATGGTGACATTTCTGGAAGTAATAAACGGAGGCACGTCGCTCTCAAGCGTCCTTCCGTCAAGCTCCAGTGTAATCACAGCCGAGGCCGCCCGGGCGGCGCCGGAAGACATCAGCGGTACACAGAGCAGGATAATCAACATTCCGATGAACCCATTCTTCAGTTTCATAATTCCTCCCCAAATCTCCGGTTATGTAAACAGGCTACAAATTTGGACGAGGAAAAATGAAAAAGGTTGCGGAAAAATAAGAAGAAACGGATGAATGCCCTCTACTCAAGGACAATCTCCGTTTCCGGTCAGTGCTCAAGATTCGCTGTACAGCTCCTGATGAACTTGATTTAACATCTGAATTCTGCTCTCGTCACGGCGGAAGAATTCCACCAGCGATTCGATGCAGGTAATGGAATCCCAGCTTAAGTGATGCTCAATCCCCTCGACATCCCGGTAAATATTCTGTTCCTGGACGCCAATGATTGTGAGAAACTCTTCCAGCAGCTTGTGACGGTCCACCAGACGTTTCCCTACTTTTTTTCCTTTGGTGGTCAGGACGAGTCCACGATATTTCTCATAGATGAGATAGTCGTCCTTATCCAGTTTTTGGATCATTTTGGTAACGGAAGAGGGGTGAACCTCCAGACCCTCGGCAATGTCCGAAACCCGCGCATATCCTTTCTCGTCGATCAGCTTGTATATGCGCTCCAAATAATCCTCCATGCTGGGTGTTGGCATGCAATTACCTCTTTTCTATAATGACCATGGCCCGGGGGGCCAAACCTTGTTCTAACAATGATACATGTTTCTCCCCAAGCTTGGCAAGTCGAAAGCGCACATCGTCGCGGGCACGAACCGCACAGCATTTAACAGAATTTCCGCACCCCGCATTCGGCCAAAATAAGCTTATCCTTTTGCAAAGGAGTGTGAGGTCATGACTGTGCTGACGCCCGAGCGCCGAGCCGCCCGAACGCCCGGGAAGCCGACAAGCCTGTTTATCCCGGAGCTGGTCTATTTCGAGCCGGACGCGCTCTCTTATCCAAAGGGAGAGCGGATTATGGAATGGGTGCAGGAGCTCCGTATCCCTTATCGTATGACCACCTCGCATAACCGGATTACCAATCTGCCCGGAGAAGGCGAGCTGGAGCAGTACAAAATCGCCAAACGGACTCTTGTCGTCGGCGTGCGCAAGACGCTGGAATTCGACCAATCCAAGCCTTCCGCGGATTACGCAATTCCCATCGCCACCGGCTGCATGGGCCACTGCCATTATTGCTATTTGCAGACAACACTCGGGGCCAAGCCCTATGTACGGGTTTATGTCAATACCAACGACATCATGACGGCGGCCAAGCAGTACATCGAAGAGCGGGCGCCTGAAATCACGACCTTTGAGGCGGCCTGCACCTCGGACCCGCTGGGACTTGAACATATTACCGGCTCGCTTGCGGAGCTCATTGCGTTCATGGCCGAAGAGCCGCTCGGCAGGCTGCGCTTTGTGACCAAATTTCAGCATGTAGAGCCGCTGCTGGGCATCGCGCATAATCATCATACCCGCATCCGGTTCAGCGTCAACTCAGACTATGTGATCCGCCACTTCGAGCCGGCTACCGCCCGTTTCGAGGAACGGACCAGGGCTGCCGGACAAGTGGCCCGCGCAGGTTATCCACTGGGGTTCATCATCGCGCCGATCATCTGGCATGACGGGTGGCAAGAAGGCTATGCCGAGCTGCTGGCGAAGCTTGCAGAGGAGCTTCCTCCCGAAGCGGGCAAGGACCTGACCTTCGAGATGATCCAGCACCGGTTCACCAAGACGGCCAAAGCAGTCATCGAGAAGCGCTACCCGAAGACCAAGCTTGAGATGGATATCGACAAGCGAAAAAAGAAATGGGGCCGCTGGGGGCAGAACAAATACGTGTATCCCGACGAACAGCAAAACGCCCTGCGCGAATTTATCACAGAGCGTATTTTTGAGCATTTTCCGGCAAGCCGAATTGATTATTTTACTTAACTTTTCCTAGAACTTAAGCCAGTCGGGAGTTACACCCTGCAGCCAGATTGTAATCCGGAACATCTGATCGGTGAACAGCAGGATACCCATGAAGACCATAAGCGCTCCGCCAAGCTTCATCAGGGCCCCCGAATACTTGAGCAGCCGACGCGCTCCGCCCACGAAAAAGGCCAGCACGAAAAAAGGCAGCGCAAACCCGATGCTGTAGGCGGTAATCAGCTTCAACCAGGTTCCCGGCTCACTCGCGGACAGCGCGATAATTGCCGTCAGAATCGGACCGATGCAGGGCGACCAGCCGGCGGAGAAGCCAATGCCGAAAATAAAGGAGCCGACGTAGCCCGCCGGCCTCCGGCTTAGCTCCAGCTTACGCTCACGCATAAGGAAACGGGGCTGAACAATGCCCAGCAGAAACAATCCCATCACAATAACCAGAATAGCGGACAGTTGGCGGATCAGCTCGCGCTGTTCGATGAAGAACTGCCCGAATACCCCGGCGCCGAAGCCGAGCGTATAGAAGACAGCCGAGAACCCCAGAATAAACGCCAGTGTATGGCTCAGCGTCCGAAGACGGGCTTCTCTTCGCTGTTCTCCCGTCCTTAGCTGCTGAACCGACAGTCCGGTTATGTACGATATATAGGAAGGGTATAGCGGCAGGCAGCAGGGGGAAATGAATGAAGCCAGACCGGCGGCCAAAGCGATTCCCGCGTTAATGTTGGACACAGCGGCATCTCTCCTTCAGTCACATGTGCCGAGAGCCTGCGGGGCTTTCGGTCTTTTTTGCTGGCTTCCCATCCTTCCCGGCCGATTTTACAGACGAACTCCCTTTTTGCCGACCAGTGTCAGCGCGAGCAGGGCAATCAGCAGGAGCACAATCGTTGCGCCCGGCGCCAGATTCCAGATCCCCGCGATGACCAGCCCGCTTACCACCGCGATTTCTGCAATAACGACCGATAAAATAACGGAAATTCTAAAGCTCCGCGACAGCAGCAGACTGATCGCCACCGGAATGGTCAGAAGCGCAGATACGAGCAGCGAGCCCACAATTTTGATCGCGGTGCTGATGACAAGAGCCGTCAGAACCGTGAGCAGCACATTAAGCATTTTTACAGGCAGTCCGCTGACGCTGGCGGCGTCCTCCTCGAAGCTGAGCAGAAAGAATTCCTTGAAGAACACCGACATTACGATCACCACCACAACGGCCACAATGCCGACAACGAGCAGATCGGTATTGTCAAGCGTATAAATGCTGCCGAACAGGTAGCTGATGACGTCGGCGTTATATCCTTTCCCCAGGGTAAAAAATAACGAGGCCAGCGCCACGCCGCCCGACATAATAACGGCGATCGACAGCTCGGCGTAGCTCTTGTAAGCTTTTCGAAGCTTCTCAATCCCGAAAGATGCCGCAACTGCAAAGATTAATCCCGCGCCCAGCGGGTAAAAGCCGGTCAAAAATCCGAGCGCCACCCCCGCGATTGTTACATGGGCCAGCGAGTCCCCAATCATGGATAGCCTTCTAAGCACAAGAAAAACGCCTATAAGCGGCGCTGTAATGCCAATCAGCAAACCGCCCGCGAGCGCCCGCTGAAAAAAATCGCTGAATAAGATGTCCAAAGTGAAGATTCCCCTCCCAAACCCTCCCCGCCGGGGAGGGCCCCAAGGGCAGCCGCCCTCTGGACACCCGCAAGTTGGCGAAGGTGTTCAGGAGGGCGCTCCCTGGGTCTGTTTGACTCAATGAGCGCTTACGTCCCAAAAGGCGGGACACGCTTGATTTTGTGCGTACCTAGATTAAAAGCTTAAAGATCAAAGGCTTGATCATCTGATGTTGTACAATGGCTGATCTTTACTAAATGAGCGTATGCTGCAAATCTTCGGCGGCGCAGTTCTGAAGCTCATGCGAGTGTCGGGAATAGAAATTGATTTTGCCGTTGCATTGCATAGGCTCCTTGCCGAGATAATTCTGAATCATATCGATGTCATGCGACACCATCAGGAACGTCATATGGTGATGCGCATGCATATGGGTAATCAGCTCGAAGAACGCCGCCTGCGTCTCGGTGTCGATGCCGACCGTGGGTTCGTCCAGAATGAGCAGGTCCGGGTGGTTAATCAGCGCTCGCGCCAGAAAGACACGCTGCTGTTGGCCGCCGGATAGCATGCCGACCCGTTGGTCCTGAATGCCCTGGATGCGCATAACCTCCATCGCGTCGTCGCATTTGCACTGCTGGGCGCGGGAGATGCGGCGGAGCACATTTTTATTGTTATATAGTCCTGACATAACCACTTCGCGTACCGTGGCGGGGAACAGCGGGTTAAACGCATTTTTCTGCGGGACATAGCCGATTCGTTCCCAATCCTTGAACTTGCGGACCGGCTGGCCGAACAAGCGGATCTCGCCCTCGGTTGCCGGAAGCAGACCGACGATCATCTTGAGCAGCGTGGTCTTGCCGGCTCCATTCGAACCGATAATACCGACAAAATCGCGCTCCCTCACGGTAAAGTTCAAATCCGAAATCACCTTCTGTTCCCCGTAGGAGAACGAGAGATTCTGTATATTGATCATATGCTGGTGGCAGTCCAGGGATACCGGTTGCATGACAATCCACCCTTTCAACGTAAGCTTTCTATCCTATTTTAAAGCCAGAATCAAATTTTGCAAATTTTTCTCCATGAGCGTGAAATAGTTATCGTTGTTCTGCTGGTCCTTCTCCGTAAGCCCCTCCACCGGATTAAGCACCATAGTGGATACGCCCGTTTCTGCGGCCAGCGTCTTGGCCAGTTTGTCCGAAACCAGCTCCTCGAAGAAAATATAACGAATGTTTTCCTTTTTCACCAGTTCCGCCAGCTTCACCAAATCCTGACCCCGCGGCTCAGCGTCCGGTGACAAGCCCATAATCGCGTGCTGGGTAAGCCCGTAATCACGGCACAGATAGGCAAAAGCCTGATGGGACACCACGATTTCTTTATTTGGGACCTTGGCCAGCTCGCTCTCAAACCTGGCGTCCAGTGCCTTCAGACGCTCCGCCACCTTGCCGTAACGCTCTTCGTATCCCTCCTTATGCGCCGGATCAGCCTCTACCAGACTATTTTTAATATTTTCAGCCATAATAAGCGCGGATTTCGGACTGACCCAGGTATGCGGATCGGTATGGAGGGAATCTCCGGATGCTTCCTCTCCATTTTCCCCCCCATGATCATGGTCTTCCTCTTCATCAGTCATAATATAGTCGATGCCCTTGCTGACTTCGACGGCCTGCACCTTGCTGCCGCTGTCCAGACCTTTCAGGAAGTTCGGCACCCAGCCCTCCAGCCCCGCACCGTTGTACAGGAACAGCTGCGCTTTGGAGGTATTCACGATATCCTGGCTGCGCGGCGTCCAGTCATGCGGCTCCACGCCGACCGGCAGCAGATTGATGGTATTGGCGTCTTCCCCGCCGATTTCCTTCGCAAATTCATAAATGGGATAAAAAGTGGTAACCACGTTCACCTTGCCCTCCACAATGGTCCCGCTGCTCTTCGGACCGCATCCGGACAGCAGAATGGTAAGCAGCATAAGGGGAAGGGCCAGTCCCTTGATTTTTTTGAATAGCATATTGTATGTTTCTCCTCCTGATCGTAAACTTTACTATTGGATTATAGTCGTAATCTTTACGATAAGTCAATCGCCTACTAATTATTCTTACGATAATAGAGAGAGTTATACCATCCGTTCTGTGTTTTATTATAGAAAAAAGCAGCCCGGTCCAGGACCAAGCCGCTTGAAGTACGAGCTATTCTCTCTGCTTCATCAATCTACTTTACAATCGCGCCATTCGGCATTGTGTCAGGCACCGTCGCAAGCGTAAGCTGATCGCCCTTGGAAGCCGCCAAAATCATCCCCTGCGACAGCTCGCCGCGCAGCTTCACCGGCTTCAAGTTCACAATACAGATCACCTTGCGTCCGACAAGCTCCTCCGGGGTGTAGAACTTGGCGATGCCGGACACCACCTGGCGCTGCTCATAGCCAAGATCCAGCTGCAGCTTCAGCAGCTTGTCGGCCTTCTTCACCGGCTCGGCGGCAAGCACCTGCGCCACACGCAGCTCGCATTTGGCGAAATCGTCGATGCCGATCTCTTCTTTATGCTCCTCCGGTTCAGCCGCCGCTGCCGGCTGCGCGCCCGCTGCTTCCGCAGCGGTTTCTGCCCCGGACTCAGCCGCCTTTTTACCTCCGCCCATCATGGATGCAATATAGGCGACCTCCTGCTCCACATCCAGCCGAGGGAAGATTGGCGCCCCCTTCACAAGCTTCGTGCCCGCCGGGATCTGGCCGAAGGTCTTGCCGCTGTCCCAGGCGGTCAGTTCGCCCGGGGTTATGCCGAGCTGCTCCCATATTTTGGCCGGAGTCTGGGTCAGGAACGGCTGAAGCAGAATCGAAGCCGTCCGCAGCCCTTCAGCCAAATGTCTCATCACGGAAGCCAGTTCCGGTGCCTTGCTCTCATCCTTGGCCAGCACCCAAGGCTGGGTCTCGTCAATATATTTGTTCGTCCGGCTGACGAACGCTCCGATCGCGGCCAGCGCGACGGAGAACTCCATGTTCTCCATCGCTTCTTCCACTTTGGCGTAGGTTTGGGCCGCAGCAGCTTCCAATTCGCCGTCAAAAGCGGTTACCTTGCCTTCATAGGCCGGAAGCTCGCCGCCGAAATATTTGTCGATCATCGCGACGGTGCGGTTCAGCAGATTCCCGAGGTCGTTGGCCAGGTCGTAGTTGATCCGATCCACGAAGCTTTCGGGAGTAAATGTACCATCGGAACCGAAAGGAACCTCGCGCAGCAGATAATAACGGAGAGCGTCGAGACCGTAGCGGTCGATCAGCGTTACCGGGTCCACCACGTTGCCCTTCGATTTGGACATTTTGCCTTCCTTCATCAGCAGCCAGCCGTGCGCGAACACCTTCTTCGGCAGCGGCTCGCCCAGCGCCATCAGAATAATCGGCCAGTAAATCGTATGGAAACGGACAATCTCCTTACTCATGAGGTGAACATCAGCCGGCCAGAACTTGTCGTACAAGCTGCGGTCCTCAGAGCCGTAACCAAGAGCGGTAATATAGTTGGTCAGCGCGTCGATCCAGACATAGACCACATGCTTCGGATCGCCTTTGACTTTCACGCCCCAATCAAACGTGGTGCGGGAGACCGCCAAATCCTCCAGGCCCGGCTTGATGAAGTTGTTGATCATTTCATTCTTACGGGATTCCGGCTGGATAAAATCCGGGTTCTCCTCATAATACTTCAGCAGCCGATCCGCGTATTTGCTCATTTTAAAGAAATAGCTTTCTTCCTTCACCAGTTCCACGGGATGGCCGCTGTCCGGGCTTTTGCCGCCGATAATCTTGCCGTCCGCGTCGCGGACAATATCCTCAAGCTGCGTTTCCGTGTAAAACGTTTCATCCGAAATACTGTACCAGCCTTCATACTCGCCTTTATAAATATCTCCCTGCTGCAGCAGCCGGTCGAAAATATCCTGAACGACCTTTTTATGCCGCTCTTCCGTCGTGCGAATGAAATCGTCGTTGGAGATGTCGAGCTTGCGCCATAATTCCTGGATTCCGACGACAATATCGTCCACAAACTGCTGCGGTGTCTTCCCCGCTTCCTGAGCCTTGCGCTCGATCTTCTGACCGTGCTCGTCCGTTCCCGTCAGATAGCGGACCTCATACCCGCGAAGCCGCTTGTAGCGCGCCATTGCATCCCCGGCAACCGTCGAGTAAGCGTGGCCGATATGCAGCTTGTCACTCGGGTAATAAATTGGTGTTGTTAAGTAAAACGTGTTCTTCTGGCTCATTTCCGTCATCCTTTCTTTTCTTGCAGCGTTAGCCGCACTGCCGGTTTCACCCGGCCGGTTCGTACTCCATGACACTCTGTCATCTATAACATGCACTACTGGAGCGCCGCACCTGCTTATAATGTTTTTTGCCCGCAAAAAAACTCCCGCCCCCCTATGGGGCGAGAGTTCACTCACGCGTTACCACCCAAATTCTCCGTCTCCTTACGGAGCGCGGACTCTTCCAGTTCCCACAGCGGGAACTGCCCATTAACGCTGGATCACGCCGCAGGCTTACGCAGAAGGCTGCACCCAGCCTTAAGATCGCTCACAAGCGGTTCCTCCCGGACCATCTTCCATCTGACTTTCCAGACCGGCTTGCACCTGCCCCGGCTCTCTGTACTGGCGTCCCGATGTACTTATCCATTCGTCGGAAATACATATTCTAATTGAAAATATAACCAAAACAGCTCCCCCATGTCAAGTAGAGTCTGCCGCTTTCTTCCCGGTAATCTTGTTCTTTGCAGGCGGCACCGGGTCCAGCCCCCCCGGATGAAAGGGATGGCACCGGGCAATTCGTTTCGCCGCAAGCCAGGACCCCTTAAGTGGACCGTGCACTTCCACCGCTTCGAGCGCGTACGCCGAGCAGGTCGGATAAAATCGGCAGGTGGCGGGCTTCAGCGGAGAGATGAATCTGCGGTACACCCGGATTGGCCCCTGTACCGCTGTCCGTCCGATTCCCATAGTTATTTCTCCACTTCTCCGCGGGCCGCTTTATCCTCCACACCCGCTTCTTCACATTCCCTACAATACCCGAACACTTCGAATTTATGCTTCACAACCCGAAATTGATCGGGCGTATCCGTCATATTCATCGGGCAGAACGAAATGGGATACGTCTTCTGGCACTGCAGACAAATCATATGATGGTGGTGATGGTCCTGACTGCAGTTCGCTTTGAATTTAATGCCATCCTCAAAGACGATCTGCTCCAGCACGCCCATTTCCTCCATCACCCGCAGGTTGCGGTAGACCGTATCAAAGCTGAGTCCGCTGTACTTGCGCTCCATATGTTTATATACATCCTTGGCGGACAAATATCCTGTGCTCTCGCCGAATAATTTGGCAAGCGTCTTGCGCTGGTCGGTGATTCGCAGTCCCTGCTCCGACATGGCTTCCAGTATTTCTTCTGTCGACAGCATAAGCTCATCTCCCATAAGTAAAGGTGCAAGGCCATAACCCCTCATTCAATAATGCCCCAAAAAAATGGCGCCGTCAATGAAGGTTGTCCCTTCGCGGAATCCCGGACTTTCCCAAAAAAATTCCCGGCAAGCCGCTGGAACAAGCGCTTTGCCGGGAAGATATTATATCATGCCATGCCGTTTGCGGTTATTGCGCCTTCTGAGCCGGGAGCGGCATGAACAGCAGGTTAATCGGCAGGTTATTTCCGGAAGCCGGGCTGAACATGATTTCTACCGTCTGCTCCACATTGCCGGTCCGGTACACCACGCTGTTCTGATTCGGCGCGTTAACCGTTCCCGTATTCGGAGCCTGAACGATGCTGCCGTTCACCAGCAGCGGTCCCTGGTACGTGCCGCCGCGCGGATTGAGTGTAATCAGCGTATTGGGAGCGACCCGGGTCAGCGTGATTTTGTAGACGACGCCGAAATTACCCGCGTTCGAGGCAACCGTACCCATAATCGCATCCGTTCCCGGAATATTCGGGTCGCTGTTGTTATCCCCGAGCACCAGTCTCGAAGGTGTGGCGCCTACAGGATCGGTTACGGTAATTATTCGGTTCGCGTCCGGATAAGTTCCACGGTTATGCACACCGTCGCGGTCCAGGTAAGCAAGACTCGGCAGCGCCTGCAACGGGTCCTTGGCCGCGTCGATCATAATGACGGAATATTTCACCGGATAATCGCTAAATACATCGGACATAAGAGATACGACCTGATCCGGCTTTATCGTCACATTATTTATTGTAGTAAGAACCGCCTTGCTTTCTCCGGGCTGCAGGATGACATTACTATAAGCGCTGCCTGTCAGGATCGACTGAAAGTACGTTTCGATAGACCTTTTGCCTGTTGCCGTAGGGATATTGAGCGGACCGCCAAAACCCGACCTTTGTGTCGTAATGGTAGCCGGATACATATTATCGTTCGTTGCAATGATGTATATCTTCATATTCGACGACGTGGAATTTCTATGATGGAGCATCAGCCGGGTGTCGCCCATCGCCGTATCCTGGTAGACGATGCCTTCCGAGAATACCTTTTCGGGACTGTTGCTGCGGATCAACGTTACAGGCTCGGAGACCGCCGTATAGGAAATTCTGTTCCAGTTCAGGATCTCGCTTCCGTTGATCGGATAAATATCGCCCAGCGGCACGAAGAGCTTGTTGAACTCCTGCTCGGTGTACATCACTTCGTTGGTAATATTGATCGTTTTCTCGAAAGTGTTGCTGAGACCATGGCTGTCAGTGACCGTTAGCTGAATGGCAAGGGGACCCGGATTAAAGAAGGCCAAGGCCCGATTGGACCAAGATTCTGTCAGCGGATCACCGTCCGGATCGTAACTGGTATTCGTGAGGGTGATCGGCTCGCCCATCTTGTATTCATCTTTGTTCGTCGTAAACATCGCAACCGGCGGCTGGTTCGGCTTGAGGACATTAATGGTTACCGAATACGGATCGCTCCACTGGCCATTCGAGTCCATAACCGAATAACTGACTGTATAATTGCCGGGCTCCGCAAAAATGTCCTGCCGTCCTTCCCAGTGCTCGTCCACAATCGTTGTACCGTTCAAAGCTGTACTGCTGGTCGTGTAATTAACTGTCGTTTCTCCCGCATAAATCTCGGTTGGCTGAACCGTAAAGGAAGCTTTTGGCTTAGACTGCAAGGTCAGGATGACACGCTTCTGCACGTAATCCACTGTATAAGGGATGCCAAGCGCCTGCGTAATTGAGGTCAGCGGCACCATAAAGGTGTTCTTGTATTGGTAAGCCGGACCTTTCATCGTCGTCGCCTTGCCGTTCACCGTATAAATCTTGCTGTTGAGCTTGAAACGGAGCTCATTGCCATCCTTCATAACAATCGTTTCTTTGGTCGCGCCATTGTAGGTCAACTTCAGGCCCACTCGTTCCACCATAGCCCGAATAGCCACATTAGAGACGCCATTCTTAACAGCCATCGGCTGGCCCGCCAAATACTGGACTCCATTCAAATACATCTTGTTGCTGTTCATCATCAGGACAAGCTGGCCCGTACCTGCGACGCTAGCCGGAATCGGAGCTGGAATGGCGCTCGGCTGCGGTGTGGCTGACGGTGAATTGGAGGCTGACGGATCGGGAGTTGCGCCAGGCTGTTCTGCCGCTGGCGATCCTTCCGCTGTAGATGATGGACTTGGAACTGTTGCCGGGGCCGGTGAAGCTGTTGGAGTCGGCGAGACTGTCCCGGTAATCGCCGTAGCCGAGGCGGTCGCTTCGGGAGAAGCGGAGGATACCGTATTTGCTGCTGCGGGGTTGATTGCTGTCCCTGCCGGGGCCTGAGTTGCGGATTCGGCAAATACGGGAATTGCCGAGGCGGCTTGCGCCACCGTAAGTAGAGCTACTAATGCCAGTTTTCTAACATTCATTGATAAGACTCCTTCTGCTCCCTTTTTTATAAATATAAGATCCTGGACGGTTTGAGCTCCGCCTATCTCTAATATTTCCGGCACAAACACAGCCGCTCACAGGCGGCTAGCGCTTAGTCATGGCTTCCCCAAAACAAAACATAGTATTAGACGCAGGCCCAGGGAAAAAGTTTCATCAAAATGGAGAAAATATGCAAAATACTTGTAATTGGCAGTAATCATGAAAAAGCCGCTTCGTGTTCCGAAGAATATCGGACAATGGAAGCAGCTTTTATCAGGTTCGGATGAGCATCTCTCATCGCTATGAAAAATCGGAAGCTCGCTTCGAAATCCCGACTTATGTTCAATGTTGAATTGATTTTATACAAGAGCTGTCTGCTGACGTCCTTCTTCGATAAGCCGGTAAGCCCGCTGCACTTCTTCATCGGAAGGACTAGGTACGCCCTCCAGTTCGTAAGGCTTGCCAAGCACTTCCCACTTGTAGACCCCCATTTGGTGATACGGCAAAATCTCAAACTTCTCTACCCCATTTAAGGTTCCAATAAAACGGCCCAAATTGAGCAGGTCTTCTTCCTTCTCATGAATTCCGGGCACATAGACAAGACGGACCCACATCTTGCGTCCATGGTCGGACAGCCAGCGAGCCAGCTTCAATGTGCGCTCATTCGACTTGCCGGTAAGCTTGATATGAGCCTCGTCATCAATATGCTTGAGATCAAGAAGCACAAGATCCGTAACATTGAGAAGCTCCGTAATTTTATCTCCCTCGTTATAACCATTGGAATCCAGAGTCGTATGCAAATTCCAACGCTTCTTGACTTCAGTGAACAGCTGTTCAACGAACTTGGCTTGAAGCGTCGGTTCTCCGCCAGATACAGTCAAGCCTCCACCGGAGGTACGGTAGTAATTAAGGTAAGGTTCGATTTCCTTGAGAACTTCCTCGACTGTCACTTCTTTGCCCTCGTCTAAAGCCCATGTGTCCGGGTTATGACAGTATTGACATTTCATTAAGCACCCTTGCATAAACAAGATGAAACGGATACCAGGCCCGTCTACGGTTCCGAAGGTTTCCATGGAGTGGATACGGCCTTTAATCATAGTTGGTCATCCTTTCTTTACGACAAACTGCAAATTAAAAAAACTTAAAATTTTAACAATATCAGCACAAGATTTTACCGCCCTTGATTCAAGGGCGGTATCACCTTGCTTGTTAAAGCATATTTTGAAGTTAAATCAAAGGTTAGATAACTTACATCGAACCGTGGAAAGTACGGTTAATAACATCAAGTTGTTGCTCACGGCTCAGCTTGATGAAGTTAACGGCATAACCGGAGACGCGAATGGTGAGCTGCGGATAGTTCTCAGGATGTTCCATGGCATCCAGCAGTTGTTCACGGTTAAATACGTTAACGTTCAGGTGATGGCCTTTGCTGTGGAAGTATCCGTCCATCATGGATACAAGGTTCGATTTACGTCCCTCTTCATCTTTACCCAGTGCCTTAGGAACGATCGAGAAGGTATTGGAAATACCATCAAGGCTGTCTTCATAAGGCAGTTTAGCTACGGAACTCAGGGAAGCAAGAGCACCCTTCTTGTCGCGTCCGTGCATTGGGTTAGCACCAGGTGCGAACGGTTCGCCTTTTTTACGTCCATCAGGTGTAGTACCGGTCTTCTTGCCGTACACAACGTTCGAAGTAATCGTCAGAATCGATTGAGTTGGCAGGGAATCACGATAAGTTTGATGCTTACGGATCATGTTCATGAAGGATTCAACCAGTTCAACTGCGATGCTGTCAACAGCATCATCATTGTTGCCGTAGCAAGGGAATTCCCCTTCGATTTCGAAGTCCACTGCAATGCCTTGTTCGTTGCGGATCGGTTTAACCTTAGCGTATTTGATTGCGCTCAGAGAGTCGGCAGCAACCGACAGACCGGCGATACCGCAAGCCATCGTACGCAGAATGTCGCGGTCATGCAGCGCCATTTCAATGCGTTCGTAGGAATATTTATCATGCATGTAATGGATAACGTTAAGAGTATTGAGGTAAGTCTTAGCAAGCCATTCCATCATCGGTTTGAAGCGGTTGATTACTTCGTTGTAATCGAGCACTTCAGAAGTAATGCGCGGATATTCAGGTCCAACTTGAACGCCGGATTTCTCATCCACACCACCGTTGATAGCGTACAGCAGAGCTTTAGCCAAGTTGGCGCGTGCGCCGAAGAACTGCATTTGTTTACCGATGCGCATTGCAGATACGCAGCAAGCAATACCGTAGTCGTCGCCATAGATCGGACGCATCAGGTCGTCATTTTCATATTGGATCGAGCTGGTCTCGATGGATACTTTGGCGCAATATTTCTTAAATCCTTCAGGAAGCTTCTCAGACCACAGAACAGTCAGGTTCGGTTCCGGAGCCGGTCCCAGATTGTACAGAGTGTGCAAGAAACGGAAGCTGTTCTTCGTAACGCGAGTTCTTCCGTCTACGGCCATACCGCCGATGGATTCTGTTACCCAAGTAGGGTCACCGGAGAACAAGTCGTTGTACTCAGGAGTACGAAGGAATTTAACGATACGCAGTTTCATAACGAAATGGTCAACAAGCTCTTGTGCTTGTTCTTCAGTCAGATTACCTTCTTCAACGTCACGTTGAACGTAGATATCCAGGAAGGAAGATACACGTCCGAGGGACATTGCAGCGCCGTTTTGTTCCTTGATTGCAGCCAGGTAACCGAAGTATACCCATTGGAAGGCTTCTTTAGCAGTGTTCGCAGGTCTGGAAATATCAAAGCCGTGCATTGCGGCCATTTCTTTCAATTCTCCCAGGGCGCGAATTTGCTCCGACAGCTCTTCGCGAAGACGAATGACGCTTTCGCTCATGGAATCCACTTCAAGGTTAAGTAGATCTTGTTTCTTCGCTTTAATCAGGAAGTCGATACCATACAGAGCCACACGGCGATAGTCGCCGATAATACGGCCGCGGCCGTAAGCATCCGGAAGACCAGTAATGATACCTGCTCTGCGGGCAGCTCTCATATCGCTTGTATATGCATCAAACACGCCTTGGTTATGCGTTTTGCGAATATTCGTAAACATGTCAACAATGCTGCTCGGAAGCTCGAAGCCATAGGCTTTGCAAGCGTCGATCATCATCTTGATGCCGCCGAAAGGTTGAATGGAACGTTTGAAAGGAGCATCCGTTTGAACGCCAACGATTTGTTCCTTTTCTTTATCGATATAACCCGGTTGGTGGGATACGATTGTGGAAACCGTGTTAAGGTCTACATCCCATACGCCGCCCTTTTCTCTTTCTTCTTTGCTCAATTGGGAAATGATTTTCCACAATTCGTTAGTGTTGCTAGTAGGACCTACGAGGAAATCTTCACTTCCTTCATAAGGCTTGATGTTCTTCTCGATGAAATCATTGACATTGACATGCTTAGTCCACTTGCCGCTTACAAATCCACGCCATCCCGACTTAACTTCTTGTACTTCTCTTTCAATCACCGACATGCTAATCCCTCCATATATTTATATGATTTGTAGAGATCGCGGGCTTGAAGGTTAATCCCGTGTCTCGTGATCCCATGCTGTCATTTGTAACAAAATTCACATTCGATGTTCAATAACCGGGATCTTATATAAACATCTTAGTTTACTTTCCCGAATAAAACTGTGACAAATATCACCATTTACCATCTTTTCGGTGATATTTGTCACTTTAACATCAATCCCAGCTTGAACAGTCAGTGAGCTTGTTTCTATATATAGATTAACCTGAATTCAGGCTTAATAATTAGTTGTCAAATTTGCCATAGAAAGCATTGCGATATACGTCGGCAAGTTCGCTTACCAGCGGCAGCTTCGGATTGGCAGTTGTGCACTGGTCTTCGAAGGCCTTATCAGCCAGGTAATCTACGTTGGCTTCGAAATCCTTCGGATCGATGCCCAGTTGCTGGAAGGAATCTTCGATACCCAGTTTTTTGTTCAACTCACGAATGGCGTTGATCAGGCTGTTGATACCTTCTTCGGTAGTACGAGCCGGCAGTCCCAGAATACGGGCGATTTCAGCGTAGCGCTCGTCAGCCACAAAGTGCGAATATTTCGGGAACGAAGCGAACTTCGAAGGTTTCTTCGCATTGTAGCGGATAACGTGCGGCAGCAGAATAGCGTTGGTGCGTCCATGAGGAGTGTGATATTGACCGCCCCATTTGTGCGCCAAGCTGTGGTTGATTCCCAGGAACGCGTTGGCAAAGGCCATACCGGCCAGCGTCGATGCATTGTGCATTTTCTCGCGGGCAAGCTTGTCGGCTTCCAGTGCAGACTTCTCCAGATATTGGAATACCAGTTGGATAGCTTTGATAGCCAGACCATCGGAATAGTCGCTTGCCAGAATGGATACATAGGCTTCAATCGCATGTGTCAGCACGTCCATACCTGTATCGGCAACAGCTGTTCTCGGCAGGCTGTATACGAATTCCGGATCAATGATAGCTATGTCAGGAGTAAGCTCATAATCGGCAAGCGGATACTTCGTATTCGGAGTAGTTGTTTTGTCGGTAATAACCGCGAAGGAGGTTACTTCCGAACCCGTACCCGAAGTTGTCGGGATTGCAACAAATTTCGCTTTAATGCCCAGTTTCGGGAATTTATAGACCCGTTTACGGATATCCATGAATTTTTGCTTCAGACCATCAAAGTCAGCATCCGGATGTTCGTAGAACAGCCACATTCCTTTGGCAGCATCCATAGAGGAACCGCCGCCAAGTGCGATGATGCAGTCCGGCTGGAATCTGTTCATCATGGCAGTACCTTTTTCAACCGTAGTTGTCGATGGGTCCGGTTCAACTTCCGAGAACACTTCGATTGCTACAGGAGTTTGGCGTTGACGCAGGTAGTGCTCAACTCTTTCCACATAGCCCAGTTTAACCATCATCGGGTCGGTGATAATTGCTACACGAGTGATGTCAGGCATTTTGGCCAGGTATTGGGTTGCGCCTTTTTCAAAGTAGATCTTCTCCGGCAGCTTAAACCATTGCATATTCACGATACGACGATTCACCCTTTTCACGTTGATCAAGTTAATAGCAGTAACGTTTTGCGATACCGAGTTGCGGCCATAAGATCCGCAGCCCAGAGTCAGCGAAGGGATGTTCGTGTTGTAGATGTCGCCGATCGCACCATGAGTGGAAGGCGAATTTACAAGAATACGTCCGGTTTGCAGACGGTTGGAGAACTTCATGATTACTTCTTCGTTGTTCGAGTGGATAGCGGAGCTGTGGCCCATGCCTCCGAATTCAACCACTTGAGCCGCGCGCTCGATGCCTTGGTCCGCATTCTTAACTTTGTAGCAAGCCAGAACCGGGCTCAGCTTCTCGGCCGACAGCGGGTATTTCGTGCCCACGCCTTCGAGTTCGGCGATCAGGATTTTGGTGCCTGCAGGCACTTGGATTCCGCACATTTCAGCAATTTTCACAGCGGATTGACCGACGATTACCGGGTTAACCGCGCATTTCTCCACGTTCATCGCGCCGTTGGTCAGCTTGGCGGCTTCTTCCTTGTTAACAAAGTAGCAGCCGTTGGCGATCAGTTTCTTCTTCACTTGGTCGAAGATCGGCTCTTCAATGATGATGGCCTGCTCGGATGCGCAGATCATGCCGTTGTCGAATGTTTTCGAAAGAATAATATCATTAACCGCTTGGTCGATGTCGGCGCTCTTTTCAATGAAGGCCGGAACGTTACCAGGGCCTACGCCAAGAGCCGGTTTGCCGCAGCTGTATGCCGCTTTAACCATTGCAGACCCGCCTGTAGCCAGGATCAGAGCCACACCATCATTATTCATCAGCGCGTTGGTTTTATCCATTGTCGGCTGTTCGATCCATTGGATGCAGTTCTCAGGTGCGCCCGCTTTGACAGCGGCATCATGCAAAATTTTTGCGGCTGCAGCACTACACTCTTGCGCAGACGGGTGGAAACCGAATATAATAGGATTGCGCGTCTTGGCGGCGATCAATGCTTTAAACATCGTGGTGGATGTTGGGTTGGTTACCGGTGTGATGCCCATAACGATTCCGACCGGCTCGGCAATTTTTTGGAAGCTGTCGTAAGGGTTGTCTTCGATAACACCTACTGTTTTGTCATATTTGATGCCGTGGTAAATATATTCTGTAGCAAAGATATTCTTTGTGATCTTGTCTTCGTAAACGCCGCGGCCGGTTTCTTCAACCGCCAGCTTTGCCAGGTACATATGCTTGTCAAGTCCGGCCAGCGCCATAGCATGAACGATTTTGTCGACTTGCTCCTGGTCCAGAGCCATGAAAGCTTCTTGAGCTTTCTTCGCTTTATCTACCAATGTCTGAATATACTCTTCAGCGGTAGGTTGTTTCACTTGGGCGGCCACTTCATTCTTCACTGCCATTTCCCTCGTCCTCCTGTCAATTTGTGTTTGTTCCTCTCTACGAAATTGATAATATCACATCATGTGCGACTTGTATAGTGAAATCTTTCACAAAGTACAAAAAATTTTTTTGTTCACTTTTTAAAACGCTTACAATGGAGATTCTTTCAGGGTCTCCCTTCCTATATAGCTTTCTTTCCATGTTCATATCCTTGATGCTACAGTTATTTGGATAGAACAAATCAATGCGTTTGATTCCGAATTTGCATACGTTGTCGCTTGTTAGTCGAATTATCTATGCTATTATTCCTGATTTTAATTAAAACTTGGGATATATTCCGACAAAAAAGCTTCCAGACTCTGCCGCATCTTCGATCGCCAGCGCTTTACCCGCCTCGATATGCTCCGGCCAAAAAACTTCTTCATATAGTAGGGAACAAAACCGTCTTTCCTGGAAGAAAGCGCGGGCGAAAGATTTAACATCCGCTGATTCCCGTAAAGGAGATTAGGGATAAAGCTTTCTGCCGCCAATCGGGACAACCCTGTCCAGTTAAGCTGCCCGATCAATATTGACATCTGCTACGCATAAAATTCCGGGACCGTTATACTCCACTCGCCGGCCAAATTCCTGAAAGGCCACTGCTGCCAAAAAAAGCAAGATAGAGAGGCACGACTTGCCGTTCGCTCGCAGTTCAACTAAACAGCGTGTTCATGTTCGGGATGAGCAGTAGTGTACATTGATCTTACCGGGCAATGTCAGGTCTTAAAAACTTGTGTCATAAATCACATTCTACTTGCCTAAGACTTAACCATGTTTTATATTAAAAAAAGCCGTTTCCCGCATCCTGAGATAACGACAACAGCGTTCATTAGAAAAACCTATTAGAAATCACACTAGAAATCATGCTTTTGAAGTGAAAATAATCACAATGTTGAAAATTAGACACTTTTTCCGTGATTTTTCCACCCACAATGAGGAATTTCATTGTATAATTAATTTAAAATTTATTGAAAAACTGAGGGAATAAAGGGGATGTCGATTATGAAAGATCATACTAATGTTATCGAAGCCCACGGAAATACTAACTGTTTCTCCGAACAAAACTTTAACAGACTGCTAGTAACGATGAAAGAACGGTTAGTTCCGGAAGGCTCTCATTTATTTTGGGAAGGAGACTACTCGGATAAACTGTTTTATCTCAAGCGCGGACGGGTCAAGCTGACCAAATCCACGGATGAGGGCAAGGAACTCATACTGTATATGTATCAAGCCGGCGACATGGTCGGTCAGGCCGATCCTTTCTTCAGCACGAAGCACAGCTTCACCGCCGAAGTGATTGAGGAAAGCGAGGTCGGTGTGATCGAACACAAGGACCTTGAAATTCTGATCTGCCAGCATTGTGATTTTGCCATCGACTTTATGAAATGGATGGGCATTCATCACCGCCTGACGCAGACCAAGTTCCGCGATCTGATGATGTACGGGAAACCGGGCGCGCTCTGCTCGACGCTGATCCGCCTGAGCAACACTTACGGCGAGAAGAACGGCGAAGCCATTCTGATCAATAAAAAGATTACGCACACCGACTTGTCCAACATGATCGGCGCTACGCGCGAGAGCGTTAACCGCATGCTTAGCGATCTGCGCAAGAAAGACGCCGTGGAGTACGAGAACGGTATGATTGTTATTAAGAATATTGAGATGCTTCAGGACATTTGCCATTGCGAGCTATGTCCTACCGAGATTTGCCGAATCTAACATCCCAACTATTTTACCCTATTCCTTCCTCAGTGAAACATAAATTGTTCGTGTATATTGACCTTTTATTTTTGTGGTCGAGGCGCCCTGCTTGGGCGCTTTTTCTCTTTTTATGAAACTATAAAACGGCAAGTCCCGGGCCATCCGGAAACTTGCCGTTCTTTGTTACACTCTTCAACCGTCATTTGCTGCGGACGGAACGGACGGGCGAAATGACCCAGTAAGCCATGCCGACAAATATGCCGCCCCCGAACATATTGCCCAGGGTGACTGGAATCATATTGTGAAGCCAACCGGCCAAGCTGATGGTCTCCGGATGCTTCGGCAGCAGCAGCGCGACGCTCATCAGGGTCATGTTCGCCACACTGTGCTCATAGCCGCTCGCGATGAAGGCGAGCAGACACCACCAGATCAGCACCAGCTTGGCGCCTTCGCTCTTCGCCCGGGACGACATCCAGATCGCCAGACAGACCAGCCAGTTGCACAGAATGCCTCGGAAGAACAATTCGGAAAAAGGCAGGCTCATCTTCTTAGCGGCTGCGGCGAAGATCAGATGCTCCGGCGCGGCGGTCTTAAACAGTCCCGTCCCCTGGACCAGCCAGGCGAGCAGCAGCGCCCCGGCAAGGTTCCCGAGAAAGACAATAATCCAGTTCTTGATCGTATCCCATAAGCTCGTTCTGCCTGCGAGTGTGCTGGCGGTAAAGAACATATTGTTCCCTGTAAAAAGCTCCGAACCGGCGAAAATGACGAGCGTCAGCGCGATGCCGAACGTTGCTCCCATGACAAGCGGCTGAAAGGGCGATTTGGCCGCTGCCAGAGGCGCTCCCAAAGTTAAGATCAGGATGATGCCGATACCGACATAAGCGCCGGCCAGCAGCGCCGCCAAAGCATAACGCGGCAGGCTTTCATTCATTTTGTCGCGTTTGGCAACCGCCGCTTCAATAATATTTTCCACACTTTGCGTATACATGTCCTGGCACCCCACTAATTTTTCTCTGCGGTATTCTTAAATTTCAATAACAACGCTATCCCCGTCAACATGGACCGGATAAGCCGCCGCCTGCCCCTTGTCGGGGGCCTGAACCTCGCCGGTGCGAAGATCGATTTTCCAGTCATACAGCGGATCGTACAGATAATGCCCGGAGACGATCCCTTCGGCCAGCGGGCCGCCCTTGGGATGGGGGTTGCGGTTCTCCAGAGCATAGAACTCGTCCCCCGAAGTACGGAACACGGCCAGTTCTATCCCCTTGATGATAACTACGCGGCCGATTTGCTTCAGATATTCCTCCACCTTGCCAGCGGGATAGGTTTGTCTTGCTACTCCCATCACTGTCACTCCTTTTCACGGGTTGATTAACGGATTTCCGCCGCGTCAAACAGCGCAGTGCGCGCCCGGCCGTCGCTTAGCATTTTTTTCCATGGATCTGTAACCTGGGTCAAAGCAAAATCGATCCGCTGCGCTAGCGCCTTGCGCTCCTCTTCGTTGTCCAGAATGACAGCCTTGATGCTGTCCAGCCCCATGCGCTCCACCCAATCGGACGTTCTTTCCAGGTAGTTGCCGGTTTCGCGGTAATACTGCATAACGGCGGAGCAGATTTCCACCAGCTCTTCATCCGTCTTCACTTTGCAGAAGGAGTCCGCGATCCGCGGCTTGATGCCGCCGTTGCCGCCGATGAACACCTCCCAGCCTCCGTCGTTGCCGACGATGCCGATGTCCTTCGTACATGATTCCGCGCAGTTCCGGGGGCAGCCGTTGACAGCCATCTTGAATTTTGCAGGGAAGTCCAGCCGCTCGTATTTGCGTTCCAGCAGCGCGCCCATGCCCATCGAATCCTGAGTGCCGAACCGGCAGAACTGCGATCCGACACAGGTCTTGACCGTCCGCAGCGACTTGGCGTAAGCGTAGCCGGACGGCATGTCCAGCTCCTCCCAAACTTTGGGCACATCCTCTTTCTTGATACCGATCAGATCGAGACGCTGCCCGCCGGTCACTTTGACGACCTTGACGTCGTACTTGATGGAGACATCGGCGATTTTCTTCAGATCTTCCGGGGTTGTCACCCCGCCGTACATCCGCGGAACGACCGTAAAAGTGCCGTCCTTCTGAATATTGGCGCTCATCCGTTCGTTGACAAAGCGCGACTCCTTCTCGTCTTTATGCGTATCCGGATAGATCATGCCCAGATAATAGTTGATCGCCGGACGGCATTTCGAACAGCCCTCCTCCTGCTTCCAGCCAAGAACGTTCATGACTTCTTTCGTCGTCGTCAGTCCCTTAGCCCGGATTTCGGCCACGATTTCATCCCGGCTGAGCGTTGTGCAGCCGCAGATCCCCGTCTTTGCGCTCTGCTTGAAGCCATCGCCAAGCACGTAGTGCAGAATCTGTTCTACGACCGGCTTACAGCCGCCGCAGGATCGTGTTGCTCCGGTGCAGGCCTTGATCTCATCACGGTGGTAAAGCCGTTACCCTGAATGGCGTCAACGATCGTCTTCTTGGTCACGCCGTTGCAGCCGCAGACGATTTCTTCGTCGGCCATGCTTTCAACGGACGCCGGCTTCTTGGTCCCGCCTCCGCCGCAGCAGCCGGTGCCCATAACTTCCGCATAAATGTCGTCCGTCATCTCCGCGCCCTGCTTCACCAGCTTCTGCAGGCTGGACGCTTCCGTCACATCGCCGAACAGAACGGCGCCGACTATACGGTTATCCCTCAGCAGGACTTTTTTGTAGGTTCTCTTCCAGTCATCCTTGGCGGAAATGACCGTGTGCTCCGGCGTATCGATGAATTCCCCGGCCGAGAAGACATCCACCCCTGAAATCTTCAGCTTGGTTGAGACGACCGAACCTTCATAGGGCCTCGTCTCCACGCCGCATAAGTGCTTCGCAAGCACGGTTCCCTGTTCAAACAGCGGGGCGACCAGGCCATAGCAGACGCCACGGTGCTCGGCGCATTCGCCGACGGAATACACACCCGGAAGCGATGTTTCCAGGTAGTCGTTCACCACAATGCCACGGTTCGCCTCAATGCCGCTTTCCTTTGCCAAGGCTGCATTCGGCTTGATGCCGACGGCCATGACCACGAACTGCGCTTCCAGTTCCGTACCGTCGCTGAAGCGCAGGCCGCTTACCCGCTCCTCGCCGGTCAGCTCCACCGTCTGCTTGCCCATGGCGAACTTGACGCCCTGCCGCTCCAGCTCCGCTTTCAGCATCGAAGCGGCGGTATGATCGAGCTGGCGCTCCATCAGGTCTTCCATCAGATGGACGACCGTTACGTCCATACCAAGGTTCACAAGTCCCTTCGCCGCTTCAAGGCCAAGCAATCCGCCGCCGATGACAGCCGCTTTCGTGTACTGCTTGGCGGCTTCCAGCATCGCTTCACAGTCGGCAATGTCGCGGAAGCCGACGACGCCTTCCTTGCCGCTGCCCGGGATGGGCAAAATGAACGATTGGGAACCGGTGGCGATAATGACTTTATCGTATGGGGCCGCCAATCCGTTCTCCGCGATAACCTTCCTCTGTTCTCTGTCAATGCGGGTAACCGTCGTTCCTGTGTGCAGCATAATGCCGTTATTCTTGTACCAGTCCCGGTCATTCAGAATAATATCGTCCACCGTTTTGCTTCCTTCAAGGACGTAAGACAGCATAATGCGGTTATAGTTCGGATAAGGCTCGCTGCCGAAGACCGTGATATCGTATGCTCCGCCCAGCTTCAAAATCTGCTCAATCGCGCCGACGCCCGCCATACCGTTGCCGATCAGCACTAATTTTTCCCGATTCGTTGTCATTGTCAGGCCCTCCTTTAAAGCTTGGATTGTCTTCTCTTGTAGCTTTATACCGGAATTATACATTTTACATTTTTCCGCCGCGTGACTGCAGTCACAGCAATAGTGAAAGATTTCACGCCAACCTGTAACATTTTTTAATCCCTACCCTCTTGACAAATCTTTAATTAGGGCAGAACAAACAGCCGATTCTCCCCGAAATCATTGAGGAAAACCGGCTGGTGTGCCAAATGGAAATTTTATTGATACCGCGGGAACAAAATGTTGTTCTCCAGATGTACATGCTCAAAGGTCATGCCTTCCAGCTCCTCCAGCCGCGCATAGGTCAGGCGGTAGGTTGTGCAGGCGTGCTCGGGGGGAGTGAAGTCGGCGGTAACGGCGCGGAGTTGTCTCAGCAGGTTCCCTGCGGCGTCATGCTCCTCTTCCAAATCGCTAATAGCCTTGCGCAGAGCGGCTAAAGACTCATTGTCTCCTTGTTGCTCATAGGCAAGAATGCCCGGGAAATCCTGGGCTTCTTCTTTTGCCGTGTGCTCCAGCAACTCGTCCTTCAGCTCATTGAACAGACGGTACAACTCCGCCAGATGCGGAGAATCTCCGCCGTGCGCATGAAATACTTTGGCCACGTTCTGACCGATCAGCGGCAGCTCTTCGCGGAGATAACGGTGATGCTTGCTCACAATATGGCCGATCAGCGCTTCGGACGACGCTCCGATCCACGCGGTATCTTCCTCAAGCACCGGATACTGCTCCACCAGCTTGTACAAATCCGTGGTGACAGCGCCTGCGTCAAGACCGAGCTCGTCCGCAGCGTCTCGAAGCGGCTTGGTGCCGCCGCAGCAGAAATCGATTTTGTTCGCCTTGAAGTAGTCCGCCGCTTTGGGAAATTGCAGCACAATATCTCTTACCAACGTTTCGCTATTAAATAAAGGTTGTTTAATACTCATAATGTCTCCTCCTTAGGGGTGCTGGTTCATCTACTACTTCACCTTAACCCCGGAAGGAGAGCTTCTATGTGATTGGAATCACGGCAAATCCGTCAACATATTGAACAGATTTTACTGCACATAGGCTTCCATATACGTACGCTTGCCTGCGGAGTCCTTCAGGTAAGGGCCGAGTCCCGCGAATTTGGCCTGATTGGTAAAGACCCCGGTCATCCACCTTCCTTCCGTCATGCCGCCATCCCATTGAAGCACAAGATCCGGAGCGGCGATCCATTCCTGAAAGACACGTATATTGGTATCCGTGTATGCTTTGCAGGGCTTGTTGAGCTCCCGAAACCGGACGTCATTGACATAAGTGGGGACAAAATAGGCCGAAATCGTCTCCAGATCCTCACCGTCCAGAAACGCCTCCGTGCCCAGAAAAGGATGAAGCAGCAGCGTTTTTTCATATAGGGACCAAATCACCGCCTGAAGAATCAGGCTTTGTCTTCTGCCGTTATGGAACGTATAGGTGCGCCGCTGATCCGATGAGGTTCCCGCCTCGGCTTCCGAATCCCCTTGTTCCAGACAGTGCCGCTCACACCCGATGCATTTCCAGCCCGCAGGCCCTTGAATCCATTTCTGAAATACCGTGCCGTCCTCGCCGTTGCCCTTGTACAGGGAGGAGATCACGCTGTAAGGCACTCCAATCATAGCGTTCCATAACGAGGCAGGAATATGGCTGTGCAGCATAAACAGCGTTTTGTCATAAATCAGCTGCACTTTGACGGATGCCGTTTCCAGCTCGGCTACATCCTTCTTTCCATAACCTACTTCCCGCGAGAGCAGGGTGGTCTTCATCTTGGTCGCCTCCCTTAATTTGCCCCGCCAGACGGGGAGTTTGCCCGAAATTAGTAAGCGCTTCCAATAAGCAGGGAACATCTCTTTTTTCTATTATATTACTTCTTTATAGCCGTTGTGCAAGTCTTTTCTCAGGGAAGTCACGGCATAGAGCAGCATCCCTGTCGTTCCATGGAATGGCGGGAGTCTGCTCCCGCTAAAGCGCCCACTACAATTTCTCAAATTGATCGGCACAGTTGAATAAAATATCAGGCACATAATTTCCTTGTTCAATAAATGACTTGCCAAACTCACTCAGGATGGTTATCAGCTCTTCAAAAGACAACGGCATATCGTTCTTGAGCCAGTCAACAATAATTGTGTAAATTCCCGCCATTTGATACTTTATGGAGTATTTATAATGCAATTCATTTAATTGATCTATTTCGGTATGCTCCTTTTTATATAGCAGCACCAAATATTTTATGAACTTCTCAAAATGCTGAAGTATTAAATCATACGGCCCCGCTTTGATAATTTTCAGTAAAGGCTTACGATGCTTCTGCAAGTGCTTGAAGAGGAGTTCATTAAAAAGCTCGCTTTGATCCATGCCCTGGCATTTTTTTACGATGAGCAGCCGCTCGTTAAAAATATCATTCAAATAGTTGACAATAATATCATCTTTACTTTTGTAATTCCTGTAGTAAGTCTGCCTGGCAACTCCAGCTTTCTTGGTGATATGGGTAATTTTAATCTGATCGTAAGGTGTTGTCTCCAACAATGCAAGCAAGGCCTCCAAAATCCATTCTCTTGTTTGCTGCAACACTTTCACCTCTTTTGTCTATTTTCGCGGGTCAACTCTTTGTTCGAATTGAACTCTATTTTTACATATACTATAATTTATTCCATCCTTTAGCACAACCCTAATACAGATGGAGGTTGATTTGAATGAAGAAGGCTCATATTGCGATGATTAATATTCCTGCTTACGGACATATTAATCCAACACTCGCCGTTGTATCCGAGCTTGTAAACAAGGGCTACAAAGTGACTTATCCGGCAGTAGATCAGTTTATACCGGTTGTTAAGCAAACGGGGGCTTCGGTTCTTCCCTATCATTCGGCTACATTAGACGTATTAGATCAACTAAATCATGTAAAACAAATCAACGAAATCATAAGTTCCAACTCGGAAAATCTCCCCATGAAATTTCTTGAAGAAGCGATTTCCACTTACTATCAATTAGAGCAGATATATGCAGATGATCTTCCGGATTTAATTCTGTTTGATTTTATAGCGCTCTCCGGAAACCTGTTTGCCGCGAAGCATGGGATCAGTGCGGTACGGCTGTTCTCTTCCTATGCGGAGAATGAGCATGTATCGGCGTTACCTGTCATTTCGGACGAGATCAAGGATCAATTGGCGGCGAAGCTTAAAGAATTTACGGAGAAGGAAGGAATTCCGGTTAAACACTTTATGGAATTATTTGCTCCGGAGAAATTGAATATTGCCTTTATGCCCCGGGCTTTTCAGCTTCAGGGTGATCTGTTTGACGAACACTTTCTGTTTGTTGGTCCATCTATTGGCAAGCGCAGCTATAATGAAAGTCTGCCAATCCATGAGAATCGTGACCGCCCTGTCCTGCTGATCTCGCTAGGCACAATTTTCAACCCGTGGCCGGAATTTTATCAAATGTGCATCGAAGCCTTTCGGGATTCCGGTTGGCAAGTCGTCATGTCCACAGGTTCCAAGATCAGCCCGGAAAGCCTGGGCGACATCCCGGATAATTTTATTGTCCGCCAGCAGGTCCCTCAGCTTGAAATTCTCCCGCACACCAAGTTGTTTATCTCTCACGGCGGCATGAACAGCACGATGGAAGCAATGAGCTTCGGCGTGCCTCTGGTGGTCATCCCTCAGATGTTTGAGCAGGAAATCACCGCCCGCCGCGTATCGGAACTGGGACTTGGACAGCATTTTCTGCCGGATGAGGTAACGGTTCAAGTGCTGCGGCAAGCTGTTCAAGAGGTTTCCGGGGACGGGCAGTTGAAGAAGCGTGTGTTGGACATGCAGAAGAGCATTCAAGAAGCTGGCGGAGCCGCAAGAGCCGCTGAAGCCATTGAACAGTTAATAAATCAATCCAGCCTGAAAAATACACAGGTTGCCCGCTAAACAAAAAAACTGGCGCCGACCGATTCGACGTCAGTTTTATACTCATTTCGCCTTTACTTGACCCACTGCTCCGCCCATTTCTGAATCTGCTCCATGACCGGCTCCAGCGCGCGGCCCTTTTCTGTAAGCTCGTACTCAATACGAACCGGCGTCTCCGGATAGACATGACGCTCCAGAATGCCTTCGCTTTCCAGATCCTTCATCCGTTCCGACAGCATTTTATCGCTCATCAGGGGAATAAGGCCGGAGATATCCTTAAAACGCTTGGGTCCGCTCATCAGTGTCTTGATAATGAGGCCGTTCCACCGTTTACCCAAAAAAGAGAAAGCCGTTTCGAAGCGTGGACACAACGCTAATTGATGCTCTTCCATTGTTCTCACCTCTCACTCTAAAAAAACTTACATTTAGTTAGTATATATAATTTTACCACATTATGCTTCTGCTGAACATCGCTTTCCAAAAAAAGTTTACTCCCGTGCCAAGCTCCAAACTGGAACCGACGCTACCGGCCACCTTCCTCCTGTGCTCTTGCCGCTATCGCCTCGGTGATAACAAACGCAAGGTCGTCATTTCCATATAATGAAAGCACGCCGAGCACCGTGTCGTCCGAAATAAAGCCGGACTCGTCGACGGGCACGGTCAGCGAGAGCGCCCTGGCAAGCTGCTCATTGCCCTGCTGCTGCGGATAGGCCTGCAAATAGAGGGCTTCCGGATCAAGACCGTTATTCACGCACCATTGGGCGAATACAAGGATCATCATTTCTTCATCGCGTCTATAGCTTTCCACAATCCGGTCTTCCACCGATTTGCGATAGTCATCCATTCTCTTTCCCCCTCTCCAGTTAGTCTTAAGCTGCGACGCCGGACTGTATT
>NZ_ASSC01000895.1 GCF_000520735.1 Paenibacillus forsythiae T98 | reverse complement strand
CAATTTAAAAAAGCCGGTAGACAGGGGGAACACGCTGTCGGCCAAGTGGAACTTTATCAAGGAATCCGTAGGCGTGGAGGATGCGCTGCCCATGTGGGTGGCCGATATGGATTTCGAGACCGTTCCCGAGGTCAAGGCCGCGCTTCTGGCCAGGGCGCAGCACGGCATATACGGGTACACGGCACGTTCCGATGGCTATTATCAAGCCCTTATCGATTGGAACCTCAAGCGGCACGGATGGCAGGTAGATAAGAAGTGGATTACCCACAGTTCGGGTGTGGTCAATGCTCTGTTCACCGCCGTCCGCGTCTTTGCCAAACCGGGGGACGGCGTTCTCATCCAGCCTCCGGTGTATCCGCCTTTCTACCGGGCAATCAGCAAGAATGATTGCGAGGCCGTCTTGAATCCGCTGAAGCTGGAAGAAGGCCGCTATAGTCCCGATCTCGCCGACTTTGCAGACAAGGTGGGGAGCGGCAGGGTCAAGCTGTTTATTTTATGCAATCCGCATAACCCTGTGGGAACCGTGTTCACGGAAGAAGAGCTGCGAACCATGGGCGAGCTTTGCCTGCGGCATGGAGTTATTGTCATATCCGATGAAATTCATTCCGATCTGCTCTTCAAGCCGCATCGTCATGTTCCGTTCGCATCCATCTCGAAGGCATTTGCACAGAATTCGGTCGTATGCACGGCTCCAAGCAAAACCTTCAATCTGGCGGGCCTGTCCACCTCCAATATTATCATTCCGAATGATGAACTGAGACGCCGGTATGATGAGGTCTCCGAGCAAGTCGCGCAAAAGAGCTTTAACCTGTTCGGCGCGGCGGCCTGCGAAGCGGCGTACAGGCACGGAGAGGAGTGGCTGGATCAGCTCATATCCTACATAGATGGAAACCGGAAGTATGCGGTGGAATTTATTGAAGCCAGGCTGCCGCAGCTGAAGGTGTACTATCCGGAAGGCACCTATTTCCTGTGGCTGGACTGCCGCTCTCTGGGCCTTGGCAATCAGGAGCTGGAGAAATTTCTGCTGCGCGAGGCGAAGCTCTGGTTCAATCAAGGATATACCTTCGGCAAAGAAGGGGAGGGGTTTGTCCGGATCAATATCGGTTGCCAGCGTTCGACGGTGGAGGAAGCTCTCAAGAGGCTGGAAAATGCCGTTCACTCGCCGGTTCAGCGGGGATAGCCTGGTACAATGGAACACTCCCGGCGTCTCTGCCGGAGGGCGGGAGTGTTCCATTGTTTAAGAAGCTGCCCATGACCTATAGCGGAGGAAGTTCCCTGTTAATATCCTCCGCCATATCCATACCCGGGGTACGGATAATAGGGATAGTAGTACGGATAAGGGATAATAAAGGGAAATGCAAAATAATAAAATGGAAACCGTCTCCGTTGATACCGGCGAAACCTTCTTGGACCATAGCCGAATGCCCGGTAAGTATTATCATTTTCCCGCTCCGCGCCATCAATCTCCTCTGGAATCAGCATAGTAACGCCCTCGTCGTCCATACCATCGATAATTCCATCGAACTGTGAACCGTCTCTCGTCTGCATAATAACATGGAAGCTCATGTACCTCTGACATAGTGTTTTTACATCGCCGCCCATAGGGTAAGCCACCTTGCTTTGATCAGGATATGTTGGATTGTTCATTTGCCTATCCCTCCTTTACAGCGTTATGATATTCGCCCATTCCGGAAAAGGTTACGGTCTGAAAATACGAAGAAGCCCCCTTGGTGAAGGAGGCCGTGTGAACTCATCATTTTCTGGATGATGATTACACCTTTTTGATTTGTCCGCGGATTTCTCCATCCGGATATCGGATGGTGTGGACATTTGCGTAAGCATTGCCGCGTTAATATTCGAAGACCTGCCTCGAATGATTCAGGCACTCGTATACGGCATCACGGAGATCTAAAGTAAACTGGCCGGACATTCCCTCCAGCGTGGTATTCGTAAGCGCGAGAACTGTAAGCTTCCGGGCAGGGTCAACGAACCAGGAATGGCCGTATACGCCGCC
>NZ_ASSC01000894.1 GCF_000520735.1 Paenibacillus forsythiae T98 | reverse complement strand
CCGGCTTCAGTAGTTTCAGAATGGAAGGGCGCAAGGGTGGGGCCTCCTTTTTTATCCATTTTTATATTGATTGTATAGTTGTTTGCATAGCTGGTCAATATAAATAGTACTTTTAAGTACAGTAAATTTAAATAATGATTTATGTTTGATGGTCTGTAATGCTTAGCCTACCTCTTCTACCCTTAAGTGGAGGTGATCCCATGAATTTACCAGAAAGCGTTGGTAATAGAATTCGTGAGCTTAGAAAAGCAAAAGGATGGACACAAGAGCAACTGGCTGAAGCCGCATCGCTTCATTACAGTTACATAGGTGGGGTAGAG
>NZ_ASSC01000893.1 GCF_000520735.1 Paenibacillus forsythiae T98 | reverse complement strand
CAGCCACACCGCAGTGGAACTGCTGGAAGCTGGATATGAAGTTGTAATTGTCGATAATTTTGCGAACAGCCATCCCGAGGCGATCAAGCGGATCGGTGAAATTACGGGCAAGCCCTTTGCCTTCTATGAGCTGGATCTGCTCGACAGGAAGGCGCTGGACGAGGTGTTTGCGGGGCACGATGTCGAGGCCGTCATTCATTTTGCGGGGCTTAAGGCTGTCGGGGAGTCGGTGCAAATTCCGCTGAAATATTACCACACCAACATTATGAGCACGTTGAGCCTGTGCGAAGCCATGGCGAAGCACGGGGTATTCCGCATCGTGTTCAGCTCATCGGCGACTGTATACGGCGCTCCGCATTCCGTGCCGATTACGGAAGATTTCCCCGTAGGCGCCACCAATCCGTACGGACGGACCAAGGAAATGATTGAGCATATCCTGCGTGATATCGCGGTATCCGATTCTCGCTGGGGAATTTCCATCCTGCGATACTTTAATCCGATCGGGGCGCACAAGAGCGGGCGGATCGGCGAAGACCCGAACGGCATTCCGAACAATCTGCTGCCCTATATCTCCCAGGTGGCCGTCGGCAAGCTGGCGCAGCTCAGTGTGTTCGGCGATGACTATCCGACAGTCGACGGAACAGGCGTAAGAGACTATATTCATGTCGTTGATCTGGCGCAGGGTCATCTGAAGGCGCTGGAGCGGATACTGGGCCGTACCGGGGTGGATGTATATAATCTCGGAACGGGCCGGGGGCTGAGCGTGCTGGAGATCGTGAAGGCGTTCGAGAAGGTGTCCGGCCAAGCGATCCCTTACCGGATATCGGAGCGAAGAGCGGGCGATATTGCCGTCTGCTACGCGGACACGGACAAGGCGAATCAGGAGCTGGGCTGGCGGGCTGAGCGGGGAATTGAAGAGATGTGCGAGGATACGTGGCGGTGGCAGTCCGCCAATCCCGGAGGCTATGCAGCGGGTGAGCTGGAACCGTTGAAGTAAGCAGGGGGCCGTCCCGAAGGCGAAATTGCCGGAGGGATGGCTTTTTTTATCAGAACCGATTCTGCCGGATATGGAACAGGCAAGGGGTGCGCAGACTAGCGCCGTTCCAGCTTCCACTTGCTGTATTCCAGGAAGTCGCGAAACTCTCTTTTGCTAATCCCGGAGCGCATCGCTTCCTTGACCAGATCATGCCATTCCATATCGGCCTGTTCGACCTGATCATTTTCAACGCTTTCCTTCGGCTTGTCCGACTGGAGAAATTCCTCCACGGTTATACCCAGCACCAGCCCGACCTTCTCCAAAAACTGGATAGAGGGATTCCGCTGAATCCCGCGTTCTATTGAACTCAAATAAGATTTGGCTACTCCCGCTCTCTCGGATAATTCAGTAAGGGAGTAGTTTTTTTTCTTGCGAAGCTGTTGTATCTTTTTACCGATCATAGCCGACCTCCATCACTGGAAACTGATACATGACCTGCCTGTTTCGATTTATCTGTCCGCTGTGTTGGCGAACTTGTCCACAATAATAAATTGGTCCATCTCTTCCGCGCCGGAAATATAATAAGGACCGCTGCGCAGCCAGGCATGGGCGATCAGATTGCCGTTATTGTCCTTCGCCGTCCCTAAATAAAGGGTGCTGCCGATTCCCCGCCGTTCCAGCATTTTCATACCGGCTACCGCTCTGACCAGACATTTGCTGTCCCACGGCGTATACTTGCTCACGGTATGAATGGAACCGGCAACCTGTCTCATAGAGGGAGTGTGGCTCGCATCGCAGTCCCGGTCGGTCTCCCGCCCTCTTTCACCGAGCGAAGGGGCTACTTTGGAGAACTTGCGGAAGAGCAGCGTGCGGGCCCAGCCCAGCAGCACGAAGGCTTCCAAATAGAATAAAAAAGTGGTCTTGTCCAGGTTGAACACCAGCCGGAGCTTGCTCGCCATCTTCATCCGGCATCAGCTACGCGAATCAGATCTTCTTTCAGCAGGCTTTGCAAAAAAGGAATGACGTCCTGCTCGCAAATTTCAGCGTCCACTTCATAGAGCTGCCGAAGGGAGTCTATGATCTCCTTCACGGTTCGGGGAGTGCTGATGATGCCCCAAATATCTCCTCCGACCTGGCCCAAATTGAAATATTTGCCCTGCTCAATGCTGAGCATCACCTTCTCGCCGTCCATATCGCTGACAATATTGCCTTCACATTGAACCAGAACGGTGTCTATCGACAAAACCTCTGTTTTTTTCATCTCTAACCATCTCCTTTGCCGATAAATAACTCTCGATATAAATTTGAAAAAAATGTTCTTTCTAAAGAACGAGTCGATTTAGGAAATGGAAAATTATAAACGAGGAGCAAAGAAATTCAACAGAGAATATACGTTCTTTATAAAGAACATCAGTGATAAATATAAGGTAACATTTCACCAAAATATTGTCAACTCTCTCAAAGAGTAATTTTGTGCCCAACCGTAGCGTATTGACCTCATTGTATGAATATGGTATATAAAAATAGGGATTAGCACTCGAGTCATTCGAGTGCTAATCTGTGCGGAAGATGGTGGATATGCTGTGTTGTTCGCGATACCATCTTGGCAATCGGTTTTTATGCAGAACAGGGACGGGCTATTTAGTTAAGTATTTATATTAAGGAAGGGGATTTTTTCATGGGCAAGAAACAGTTTCAGGCCGAATCGAAAAGATTGCTGGAAATGATGATTAACTCGATCTACACGCAGCGGGAGATTTTTCTCCGTGAGCTTATTTCCAATGCCAGTGACGCCATTGACAAAATATACTATAAGGCGCTGACCGATGACTCGCTCACGTTCAACAAAGAGGATTACTTCATTAAAATGACCGCAGACAAGGAGAGCCGTACGCTGACTCTCTCCGATACGGGAATCGGCATGACCCAGGAAGAGCTGGAGAACAATCTCGGGGTCATTGCCAAGAGCGGCTCGCTCGCCTTCAAGAAGGAGAACGAAGCGAAGGACGGGCATAACATTATCGGGCAGTTCGGGGTCGGATTCTATTCCGCCTTCATGGTGGCCGACACCGTTACGGTAATCAGCCGCGCGCTCGGCAGCGAGACGGCTTTCAAGTGGGAGTCCGAGGGTGCGGACGGGTATACAATTGAGTCTACCGGGAAGGATTCGGTCGGCACCGACATCATCCTGAAGATCAAGGATAACACCGAAGAAGACAATTACGACGAGTATCTGGAAGAGTACCGCCTGAAATCGATTATCAAGAAATACTCCGATTTTATCCGCTACCCGATCAAGATGGACGTTACCCAAAGCAAGCTGAAGGAAGGCACCGAGAACGAATACGAGCAAATCACCGAGGAGCAGACCGTCAACAGCATGGTCCCGATCTGGCGCAAGAACAAGAGCGAGCTGAAAGACGAGGACTACGAGAACTTCTACCAGGAGAAGCGCTACGGCTTCGACAAGCCGCTCAAGCATGTCCATATCAGCGCCGACGGAGCGGTCGTGTACAACGCCATCCTCTTCATTCCGGAGAATACGCCTTTTGATTACTACACGAAGGAGTATGAGAAGGGTCTGGAACTGTATTCGAACGGCGTCCTCATCATGAACAAATGCGGCGATCTGCTGCCCGACTATTTCAGCTTCGTCAAAGGGATGGTCGATTCCGAGGACCTGTCGCTCAACATCTCCCGCGAGCTGCTCCAGCATGACCGCCAGCTCAGCCTGATCGCGAAGAACATCAAGAACAAGATCAAGAGCGCGCTGCAAGGTCTGCTCAAGGACGAGCGGGAGAAGTACGAGAAGTTCTACGGCGCCTTTGGCCGGCAGATCAAGTTCGGGGTGTACAACGACTACGGCATGAACAAGGACACGCTTCAGGACCTGCTGCTGTTCCACTCCTCCAAGGAGAAGAAGCTGGTTAGCCTGGACGAATACGTATCCAGAATGCCCGAGGATCAAAAATACATCTACTACGCTTCCGGCGAGTCCATCGAACGGATCGAGAAGCTGCCGCAGACGGAAGTGGTGGCCGACAAAGGCTATGAAATTCTGTACTTCACCGACGATATCGACGAGTTCGCCATCAAAACGCTGATGAGCTACAAGGAGAAGGAATTCAAATCCGTCTCCAGCGGCGACCTCGGGATCGATACGGAGGAGCAGGACAAAGCCGCCGAGAACGCCGATACCGAGAACAAGGATCTGTTCGAAGCGATGAAGGACGTACTCGGAGGCAAGGTCAAGAGCGTCAAGGCGTCCAAACGCCTGAAATCCCATCCGGTCTGCCTGTCCTCGGAAGGCGACTTAAGCATCGAGATGGAAAAAACGCTCCGGGCGATGCCTAACGCCGCTGACGTTCAGGCCGACAAGGTACTGGAAATCAACGTGAACCACGATGTCTTCCAGTCCCTGAAGAGCGCCCAGGAGCAGGACAAGGAGAAGCTTGCCCTCTATACGAACCTGCTGTACAACCAGGCGCTGCTCATCGAAGGCCTGCCGGTCGGCGATCCGGTGGAGTTCACGAACGATATTTGCAAGATTATGGTGTAAGACAGTCAAGAAGCTTATTAGACAACCCGTATTCGGCCCGCGCCGGTGCGGGTTGTTTTGCATAAAAGGCAGAACGAAGTTTTTCGCGCCAATTACCGAACGTATGTGCTATAATGAGAGAAAATGCCAACCTGATAGGAGCCTTCTGCGTTCGTTTTGGCAGCATTCGGTCTTTGTTTACGTCATATACATCCCTGGACCGAGCGCGAAATCGGCTTGCGGACGGTTTAGCTGTTTCGCCCCCCGTTTTATAGTTTGCGACGTAAAACCTCTCGCTTAGCTATGGGGATGTAAGTCGCCATCTGCGAGTTG
>NZ_ASSC01000892.1 GCF_000520735.1 Paenibacillus forsythiae T98 | reverse complement strand
GCCCGGCGGCGGCCGCAGGCCGGATGCCGGGGAGCGCAGCGCCGTAAAGCGTGTCCCGCCGTCCGCGATAGCGGAAGGGACGACAAGCGGCTATCCGCATTAGCCCCGCTTAGCAAGCTCGAACCAAACTCCGTTACGCCGATTTTTTCGGGTGGCCGGAGGGCTGGCCCTCCGGGGTCCCCCTTGGCAAGGGGGATTTAGGGGGATCGACCCACGATTTAGGGGGATGTCCGTCCTAGCACGAACATCCTTCCTTCTCCGCCCCGCCAAAGTCAACCTGCGTCGGGTAATCGTTATCGAAGCAGGACAGGCACAGCCCGCCTTTGTAATCGCCGCCGCTCAGGCCGCCGATGGACTGGATCAGTCCCTCCGGCGACAGGAACGCCAGCGAATCCGCATTGATCTCGCGGCGGATTTCTTCAATCGACTGATGGGAAGCGATCAGCTCGCGGCGGTCTGGCGTGTCGATGCCGTAGAAGCACGGATTCTTGAAGGGCGGCGAAGTGATGCGCACATGCACCTCGGTTGCGCCCGCTTCGCGCAGCAGGTTCACGATCCGGCGCGAGGTCGTGCCCCGCACGATGGAGTCGTCAATCATGACGACGCGCTGGCCTTCCACGACGCGGCGGACGGCGCTGAGCTTCATCTTGACGCCCTGCTCGCGCAGTTCCTGGCTCGGCTGGATGAACGTCCGGCCGGTGTACTTGTTCTTGATCAGCCCAAGCTCGTACGGGATGCCCGTCTGCTCCGCATAGCCGATCGCGGCGGAGATGCTGGAGTCCGGCACGCCGGTCACGATGTCGGCGTCGACAAAGCCTTCAAGCGCAAGCCGGCTGCCCATCCGCTTGCGTGCGGCGTGCAGGTTCGCTCCGTTCATGTCGCTGTCGGGCCGGGCGAAATAAATATACTCCATCGCGCACAGCGCCTTGCGCTGCGGCTCGGCGAACCGGTCTTCGGTCATGCCGTCCTTGTCCAGAATCAGCAGCTCGCCCGGCTGGATATCCCGGACAAGCTCCGCGCCGATCGTCTCCAGCGCGCAGGACTCCGAGGCGAAAATATACGCTTCTCCAACCCGCCCCATCACGAGCGGCCGCAGACCGTTCGGGTCGGAAGCGACCAGCAGCTTGTCGTTAGTCATCAGCAGAAAAGCGAAGCCGCCGACGAGCTGCCGCAGGGCATCCTTGGCCGCGTCCACAAAATCCTTCGGCGAACGCGCGATCAGATGCGCCAACACCTCGGTGTCGCTTGTCGTCTGGAAGATCGAGCCGCTGCTCTCCAGCTCCCGCCGGATCAGCGGCTCGTTCACGATATTGCCGTTCGTGGCAATCGCCAGATCGCCGTCGCGGTACTTGAAGACGAGCGGCTGCGCGTTCGTCAGCCGGCTGTCTCCGCTGGTGGAATAGCGAACATGCCCGATGGACATGTCGCCGACAAGCGACAGGATTTTGTCCTTGTCAAATACTTCCTTGACCAGCCCCATACCGCGATGATAATTGAAGTCCCGGCCGTTCGCCACGCAGATGCCCGCGCTTTCCTCGCCGCGGTGCTGAAGCGCGTGAAGGCCGTAATAAGACATGGAAGCGGCCTCCGGGTGTCCGAAGACCCCGAAAACGCCGCATTCTTCTTTTAATGTATCAAATATATCTCCCGAGCCCGTTCCTTCGTTGTAAAAGTCGCCGGTCCACAGGAGGGGTTCCGCCTGCTTGTTCCCGGTCTTTATTTCATAAGACATGGAATAGCATCCTCCCAAACTGATTTCAGGTCGGAAACCTGTTCATCCAGCACAATCTCGCCATCCATCCAAATACGCAACGGCCCTTCGCCGCTGACCGTGCCGATTACTTCTACCGGCACTCCTGCGGCCGCGATAAACACTCGCAATTGCTCGCCTTGGTCCGCAGAAGCCGTTAGCAAAATACGCGATTGGCTCTCACTGAACAGCGCCACATCGGGACGCAGCCCCTTCGACGACAAAATTACATTCGCGCCGATCCGGCCGCTGATACAGCTCTCGGCCAGCGCCGCCGCAAGGCCGCCTTCGGAGAGGTCATGCGCCGAGCGGACAAGGCCGCTGCGGATGGCGCCAAGCACAGCGTCAAGCAGCTTGCGCTCTACCGCCAGGTCAAGCTGCGGCGGACGGCCTTCCGTTACGCCGTGCACGGCGTACTGGAACTCGCTGCCGCCAAGCTCCGCGCGCGTTTCGCCGAGCAGCAGAATGGCGTCACCCTCATTTTTAAAGCCCTGCGTCGTAATATGATCCGTGTCTTCCACCAGTCCGACCATGCCGACAACCGGCGTCGGATAGATCGCGCCTGTGGCGTTCTCGTTATACAAGCTGACGTTGCCGCCGATAACCGGCGTGTCCAGCACGCGGCAGGCTTCCGCCATGCCGTCCACAGCGCGCTCCATCTGCCAGAAAATATCCGGCTTCTCCGGACTGCCGAAGTTCAGGTTGTCCGTAATCGCCAGCGGCTTCGCGCCGGAGCAGACGATGTTCCGCGCCGCTTCGCCGACCGCGATTTTGCCGCCGACTTCAGGGTCCAGGTACACGTAGCGTCCGTTGCAGTCCGTCGTCATCGCAAGGCCCTTGCGCGTGCCATGAATCGTCACGACCGCAGCATCCGAGCCGGGGCGTACCGCCGTGCTGGTGCGGACCATATAGTCATATTGGTTATAGACCCATGCCTTGCTGGCGACTGTCGGAGAAGCCAGCACCTTCTTCAGCGCGCCGCCAAGGTCGGTCACTTCTTCATAACGCAGCGTATCGACAGACGCATTCTCCTCGTAATAAGCCGGTACGGAAGAAGGCTTGTCATACACCGGACACTCGTCCACCAGCGCCGTCACCGGCATGTCGCCAACGATTTCCCCGTGATGGAACAGCTTCAACCGACCGTCGTCCGTCACCTTGCCGACTTTGCAGCAGATAACGCCCCAGCGGTCAAAAATCTCCTGTGCCTGCGCCTCATCCTTCGGCTCGACGACGAACAGCATCCGCTCCTGGGATTCCGACAGCATCATCTCGTAAGGCGTCATGCCTTCCTCGCGCTGCGGCACCTGGTCGAGATACAGCTCCAGACCATTGCCCGCCTTGCTCGCCATTTCCGAGCTGGAGCAGGTCAGACCCGCCGCGCCCATATCCTGAATGCCGAGCACGATGCCGGTATCAATCAGCTCCAGGCAGGCTTCCATAACCAGCTTCTCCATGAACGGATCGCCGACCTGCACCGCCGTCTTCTTCGCTTCCGACTCCTCGCTCAGCTCTACCGAAGCGAAGGTCGCGCCGTGAATGCCGTCGCGTCCCGTAGGCGGCCCGACGTAGAATACCGGGTTGCCGACACCCTTGGCGACGCCGCGCTGGATTTTGTCGTGATCGATCAGCCCGACGCACATGGCGTTGACGAGCGGGTTGCCGTCGTAGCTGTTGTCGAACATCACTTCGCCGCCGACGGTCGGAATGCCGATACAGTTGCCATAGCCCGCGATGCCGGATACGACATGCTCGAACAAGTATTTAACCCGGTCGCTTTCGAGCTTGCCGAAACGAAGCGAGTTCAGAACCGCCACCGGTCTTGCACCCATCGAGAAAATATCGCGGATAATCCCGCCCACGCCCGTCGCCGCGCCTTGATATGGCTCTACCGCCGACGGATGATTGTGGCTCTCGATCTTGAACACGACGGCCTGATTGTCGCCGATGTCCACAATCCCTGCGCCTTCGCCCGGTCCCATCAGGACGCGGGGGCCGCTTACCGGGAAGCGCCGCAGCAGCGGCTTCGAATTCTTGTACGCGCAGTGTTCGGACCACATGACGCTGAACACGCCGATTTCGGTATAATTGGGAAGGCGTCCCATGAACGAGCAGATCAGCTCGTATTCGCTGTCCGACACGCCGAACTGGCTGTAAATTTTCTGGTCCTTGATTTGCTCCGCGGTCGGTTCCTTAGCGGACACTTGCTGTGCCATGAGTATCCCTCCAGGTTTTCAAAATGGAACTGAACATCCGTTTGCCGTCCTCCGAGCCAAGCAGTGAATTAACCGCCCGCTCCGGATGCGGCATCATGCCGACGACATTGCCGCGTTCATTGCAGATGCCCGCAATATCGGCGACAGAGCCGTTAGGATTGTTCGTATAAGTGAATACGATCTGGTTATTCGCTTTGAGCGAAGCCAGCGTCTCTTCGTCGCAGTAGTAGTTGCCTTCGCCGTGGGCAATCGGAATGACGATTTCTTCGCCTTCCGCATAATCCGTTGTGAAAGGCGTTGTATTGTTAACGACCTTAAGCGTCGTATCATGACATCGGAATTTCATCGATTCGTTGCGTCGCAGCGCGCCCGGCAGCAGTCCCGCCTCGGTCAGAATCTGGAAGCCGTTGCAGATGCCGAGCACGAACTTGCCCTGCTCAGCGGCCTTGGCCACCTCGTTCATCACGGGAGCAAACCGCGAAATCGCGCCGCAGCGCAGGTAGTCGCCGTAAGAGAAGCCGCCCGGAACGAGAATGCAGTCATAAGCGGACAGGTCGGTCGCCGTATGCCACACAAAGTCAACAGGCTCGCCAAGCGTATCCTCTACCGCTTTGTAGCAGTCGATGTCGCAGTTGGAGCCGGGAAAGACAAGGACAGCAAATTTCATGACTCTTACCCCTCCAATTCGTATCGGTAATCCTCGATCACCGTATTTGCGAGCAGCTTCTCGCACATATCCTTAAGACGCTTTGCGGCCTCTTCGCGGTCGTTCGTATCCAGAGTCAGTTCCATGTACTTCCCGATGCGCAGGCTCTCGACTTCCTGGAAGCCTACAGAATGCAGTGCCCCTTGTACAGCTACCCCCTGGGGATCAAGCACGCTCTTTTTGATGGTGACATATACCTTCGCTTTTAACATAGCCTCGTCGTTCCTCCTAAATATTCATGCCCCCGAGCTTCCGAATACATAATGAAAGGCAGGCGGACAATAGCAATTTTATATAAATCGAACTTCAACCATTAAGAAAAATCAGTTCAGCGAATGTCCGGTAATCCGGTGGTAAATATCCAGGTAGCGGCGGCTCGTCTCAGTGACGACCTCCTCCGGAAGCGGATCGGGTGTACTGTCCTTGTCCCAGGAAGAGGAAGCAAGATAAGCCCGCACCGGCTCCTTGTCCATGCTGTCGATTTCAATATCCAGCGCGTATTTGTCTTGTGCCCAGAAACGGGAGGCATCCGGTGTGAAAATTTCATCAATCAGGATGACCTTGCCGTCCAGAATACCGAATTCGAACTTGCAGTCGGCCAGCAAAATGCCGCGCTCGGCGCAGTAATCCCTTGCGAAAGCATACAGCTTCAGACTCTTCTCTTTAAGCTCGTCCGCCAGCTCCTTGCCGATCAGCTCCTGCATTGTGGAGAACGGAATGTCCTCGTCGTGTCCGACGTCATTTTTGGCCGCCGGTGTAAAGATCGGCTCAGGCAGCTTCGCGTTTTTGCGCAGATCCTTTGGCAGCTCGATGCCGTTGACCTTGCCGGTCTCCTTATACTGCCGCCAGCCGCCGCCGGTAATGTATCCGCGCACCACGCATTCCATATCAATCCGCTGCGCCTTGCGCACAACCATGATGCGGTTTCTCAGAAGCTCCGGTTCTTTGACGATCGCGCCCAGACGGTCCACGTCAATATGCACAACATGATTCTCCAGCAGCTCCTTCGTCTGACCGAACCAGAATGCGCTCAGGCGGTTCAGCACATTGCCTTTCTCCGGCACAGCCGGTTCCAGCACATAGTCGAACGCGGATATCCGGTCCGTCACGACGATCAGCATATGCTCTCCCAAATCGTACAGCTCGCGCACTTTGCCTTTGTACAGCAGCGGAGCGTCGATCAGATCCACCGCAGTCGATACGGCAGGGTGTGTCATGGCCTTTCCTCCCTTGAAGAAATGAGTTTAGATCAAGCCCAGCTTCCGGAAAATCGTATCCACATTCTTGAGATGCCAAGACGGGTTGAACGCGTCCGCAATCTCTTCGGGACTGAGCAACGCCGTGATTTCCGGTGTATTCTCGACGATCTCGCGGAAATGCTGCTGCGTCTCCCAAGCCTGCATGGCGCGCGGCTGCACCGTATCGTATGCCTGCTCGCGGCTGAAGCCCTTGTCGATCAGCTTCGTCATGACGCGGCCGGAGAACGGCACGCCATACGTGCGCTCCATATTGCGCTTCATATTTTCCGGGAACACGGTCAGGTTCTTCACAATGTTGCCAAGACGGTTCAGCATATAGTTGAGGAGCATCGTCGCATCCGGGAGAATGACCCGTTCCACCGAGGAATGCGAGATGTCGCGTTCATGCCAGAGCGGCACGTTCTCGTAAGCTGTAACCATATGTCCGCGGATCACCCGGGACAGGCCGGAAATATTCTCGCAGCCGATCGGGTTGCGCTTGTGCGGCATCGCAGACGACCCTTTTTGTCCCTTGGCAAAAGCCTCCTCCACCTCGCGCACCTCGCTCTTTTGCAGCGCGCGGATTTCGGTAGCGAACTTGTCAAGCGAAGTAGCGACCAGCGCCAGCGTCGCCATATACTCGGCATGACGGTCGCGCTGAAGCGTCTGCGTCGAGATTGGCGCGGGGCTTGTGCCCAGCTTGCGGCAGACGAACTCCTCCACGAACGGGTCGATGTTGGCGTAGGTGCCGACCGCCCCGGAGATTTTGCCGAACTGCACGCCGTTTGCGGCATGGCGGAACCGCTCCAGATTGCGCTTCATTTCCTCGTACCACAGCGCCATCTTCAGACCGAATGTTGTCGGCTCGGCGTGTACGCCATGCGTGCGTCCCATCATTGGCGTATCTTTGTAAGCGACCGCCTTGTCTTTTAGAATTTCAATGAAATTCACAATGTCCTTCTCCAAAATCTCGTTGGCCTGGCGCAGCAGGTAACCCAGCGCCGTGTCAACGACATCGGTGGAAGTCAGGCCGTAATGCACCCATTTGCGCTCCGCCCCAAGACTCTCCGATACCGCGCGCGTAAACGCGATCACGTCATGGCGGGTCTCCTGCTCGATTTCGTAGATCCGGTCGATATTGAACTCCGCGTTCTCCCGCAGCTTGACCGTGTCCTCCTTCGGGATGACGCCAAGCTCCGCCCATGCCTCACAGGCGCACAGCTCCACTTCGAGCCAGGCTTTGAATTTATTCTCTTCGGTCCAGATGGCACGCATTTCCGGTCTGCTGTAACGTTCGATCATGTGATTTCAGTTCCTCCAAAGGTTAGTTTGCTCTACCCAGGCCAGCGCATCCGCCGTATCCTTGCAGAGCAGATTGATGTGGCCCATCTTGCGGCCCGTCTTGCTTTCGGTCTTGCCATATATATGAAGCTTGGGAATGACACCAAGCCGATTGGCCGCTTCATCATCACTGGAGAAGCGTCCGATTGCGCCCTCCAGATGCTGGCCCAGCACATTGACCATAACGACGGGGGTCAATAGCTCCGTATCGCCAAGCGGCAGGTTGCACACCGCCCGCACATGCTGCTCGAACTGCGAGGTAGCGCAGGCGTCCATCGTATAATGGCCGGAGTTATGCGGCCGGGGCGCCAGCTCGTTGACGAACAGCTCGCCATCCTCCGTCACGAACATCTCCACCGCCAGCAGACCGACGGCGTTCAGTCCCGCGATGAGCTTCTCCGCCAGCTCGCGGGCTCTGCTCTGGATGGCCCCCGGCACCCGGGCGGGCACGATGGACAGATGGAGAATATTGCTCACATGAATATTCTCCGCCGCTGGAAAGCTTTTCACCTCGCCCCGCGCGCTGCGGGCGGCAACTACCGAGATTTCGCACCGGAACGGCACGAACTTCTCCAGCACCAGCGAGGCGTCT
>NZ_ASSC01000891.1 GCF_000520735.1 Paenibacillus forsythiae T98 | reverse complement strand
GTAGAAGGGACTACCCAAGAATCTCCTTCCTCTAAGTCTAAGCGTAGGGAGGGGAGTGTTCAACAATTTACAGTAGAAAAAGCATGGCGGGCCACTAACCACTCTCACAAGGGAAACTATCGTTAACTCTATTGACATGGCTGTTGGATCTATCTTGGCAAGTGAACATGAAACTGCATTAACATTCGTTTTATGTGGAATTATTTAGTATGCTCTTGACAAGGGATAATCAATGTGCGGAGGCGTTTTAACGGAGCGGTTACTCCTTTTACAGGTGAAAAGCGCCGATGGTGGTGATATAATAAACAGGATTTAGCCGCAGGGAATAGCAAACGCTCATTATGGCTATTTAAGAAGACTCATAATTACCGGAGGGACGTTAATGGGGAAATTGGTGATTTGCGATCATCCTTTAATTCAGCACAAGCTGACTTTTATACGCGATGTGCGAACCAATACGAAGGAATTCAGGGAACATGTGGACGAAGTGGCCACCTTGATGGCCTATGAAATTACGCGGGATATTCCTTTGGAAACAATTACGGTGCAGACTCCGGTTGCCGAAACCGAAAGCAAGGTCATCTCCGGCCGAATGCTGGGGCTTATCCCGATTCTGCGAGCTGGCCTTGGAATGCTTGAAGGCGTTCTGAAGCTGCTTCCGGCGGCGAAGGTGGGCCATGTCGGCCTGTTCCGTGATCCGGAGACGCTTCAGCCCGTCGAGTATTATATCAAGCTGCCGACGGATGTGCAGGAGCGCGAGCTGATTGTCATCGATCCGATGCTGGCGACCGGGGGTTCCGCGATCGCGGCGATCACTTCGCTCAAGAACCGCGGCTGCACCCAGATCAAGATGATGAATCTGATAGCCGCTCCCGAAGGCGTTGCCGCCGTTCAGGAAGCCCATCCCGATGTGGACATTTATGTCGCCGCCCTTGACGACCACCTGAACGATCACGGCTATATCGTGCCGGGTCTTGGCGATGCCGGAGACCGGCTGTACGGAACAAAATAACAGAGCGTAAAGCAGCGGAAGAAAGGATACGGGTTATGTCCAAGATTAAAGTTATGACGATTTTCGGCGTCCGTCCCGAGGCGATCAAGATGGCGCCGCTGGTTCTGGAGCTTCAAAAGTATCCCGAGCATATCGAATCGCTCGTTTGCGTGACGGCTCAGCACCGGCAACTGCTCGATCAGGTGCTTGAGGTCTTTAATATCGTGCCCGATTACGATCTGGACGTTATGAAGGATCGGCAGACGCTGAACGAAATTACCATTCGGGTTCTTGAAGGGCTGGAGCCTGTGCTGCGCGAGGCGAAGCCGGATCTCGTGCTTGTTCACGGAGACACACTGACAACATTTCTTGCCAGCTATGCCTCCTTTTTGCAACAGATTCAGGTAGGGCATGTGGAAGCGGGACTACGAACCTGGAACAAGCTCTCGCCGTATCCTGAAGAAATGAACCGTCAATTGACCGGCGTGCTCGCCGACCTGCACTTCGCTCCGACCGACTGGTCAGCGGGCAACTTGAGACATGAAAACAAAAAAGAATCAAGTGTTTATATCACAGGCAATACGGTAACCGATGTGTTTCAATATACCGTACAGCCGGGTTACCGGCATCCTGTACTGGATTGGGCAGCAGGAAAAAGACTTGTTCTGATGACGGCGCACCGCAGGGAATCCCAAGGCGAACCGCACCGTCATATTTTCCGTGCCGTCAAAAGAATCGCTGATGAATTCGAAGATGTCGCCATCTGCTATCCCGTGCATCCGAGTCCTGCGGTCAAGGAACCGGCGTACGAGATTTTGGGAGGGCACCCGAGAATCAAGCTGATCGATCCGCTGGATGTCGTGGACCTGCACAATTTTTATCCGCATACCCACTTGATTTTGACCGATTCCGGCGGCTTGCAGGAAGAAGCCCCCTCCTTTGGAGTTCCTGTTCTCGTGCTGCGCGACACAACGGAGCGCCCGGAAGGCATCGAGGCCGGGACGCTGGAACTGGTGGGTACGGAAGAAGAGAAGGTGTATCAAAGGACACATGCATTGCTGACTGATCAGAACCTCTATCAGTCTATGAGCCGGGCCGCCAACCCGTATGGAGACGGTAAAGCGTCGAAGCGAATTGTCGGTGCAATTTTGCATCATTTTGGAGTGAATCAAGAGCGTCCCGATCAATTTCACAGAATGTTCACAAGCTGATTTGAAGTCTGAGATAGCCGAGCCGTGAAAAGGTTTTTACAAGTGTACAGTTAAACTGTACGGTTTATATGGTTTTGGAATGATTTGCTGTGATTTTTTTCATACTTTCAGTTGTATTTCGACCCTGTTTATGACACGTTGACAAACTCTTGTTGCATTCAGTAAAATGAATTGGAATTCCAAGGGTGGGGTATTATGAAACAGCCTGATCAACCGAATAAAGGAGATCGAAATGCGGTTAAATCGTTTCGAGCCATGGGCCTTGTCAGTGCGATAGGAATCGATCTTGCCGGCTGTACCTTGGGAGGCTATCTTCTGGGAGACTGGCTAGGGAGCAAGTGGGGAAACCCTGGGCTCTGGGTCGGTTTAGGCGTTCTTTTCGGCATGTTGTCAGGAGCGGCAAGCATCATTGCCGTTATTAAGAGGGTGACGGGGGAAAGCGATGAATGAGACTTCCAAGATGAATAAGCTTATGATCATGACTATTATGGGGATCATAGCGGTTTGTTTTATCATCGCCGAAATTATGCCTCATCGCCGAACGGTGTTCCACGGAGTGGTTCTCGGTGCTTTCGTCAGCTGTCTCAATGTACTGCACATGGCTTACAAGGTTCGCAAAATTTCAATTGCCGCTGCTGGAGGAAGCAAGAAACGCGTTACTCTCGGATTTAGTTTTAGAATTGCCACTTCGATTCTTGCCATTGTGCTCGCGCTGGAGTTTCCGCATTACTTTAACGACATCGCGGTGTGCGCAAGTTTGGCGGCGGGCCAGTTCGTGCTATTTATCGTAGGTTTTGTTATGGTATTAAATGAAGATTGAATCTTGCTGCTGAGAAAGGGGTGAGAAACATGTTACATGATTCACCGGTTATTAATGTTGGGGGACTTGACATTGACCTGTCGGTTGTGCTGATGCTGATCGTTACCTGTATGATCGTCTTTTTGATCGCCCGCTTGGCAACACGCAATCTGTCTGTAGAGAATCCCGGTAAAATGCAGAATTTTATGGAATGGGTTGTTGAATTTGTTCAAGGCCTGATCTCCAGTACGATGGATTTAAAGAAGGGCAAACCCTTCCTGTCTTTAGGGACGACGCTCATCTTGTTCATCTTTGTAGGAAATATGCTCGGACTGCCGTTCAATATCGTAACGGAGTACAATGACGCTAGCAAGGCTCATATCTTTGGCCAAGAAATCGTATCCGTAACGGAGAAGATTCATGCTGCTCAGGAACGCCATCCAGGGGAAGAAGTGGAAGTAGGTATAAGCTGGTGGAAATCTCCGACGGCTGACCCTGCGGTAACCATGGGCTTATCCGCGATGGTCTTTGTACTGGTTCATTTTGTGGGGATAACGCGCAATACGAAAGGATATTTCAAACATTATTTGCAACCTTACATATTCTTTCTGCCCATAAATCTGATCGAGCAGCTCTCCAAGCTGCTGACACTGGGCATGCGTCTATTCGCGAATATCTATGCGGGTGAGGTTTTGATTTCTGTGCTCATCGCATTGGGATCTTCCGGTATTATCGGAGGGATAGTCTCCATTCCACTGCTGATGGCGTGGCAAGGCTTCAGTATTTTCATCGGCTCCATTCAGGCGTTTGTATTCACTATCTTGACGTTTGTTTACATTTCGCAAGTAATTGAAACCCACGAAGAACATTAGTTTCGGGCTGTCGTCCTTAAGGTCGAACAGTCTTCAAATAAAACTTAAACCACAATACACAATTTTAAGGAGGATTTTTCAAATGGGAGTAATGGCATATATCGCGGCAGCGATCGCGGTAGGATTGGGCGCGCTTGGCGCCGGTATCGGTAACGGTCTGATTATCAGTAAAACGGTGGAAGGAATCGCCCGTCAGCCCGAAGCAAGAGCTACGCTTCAAACGACGATGTATATCGGTGTAGGTCTGGTAGAGGTTCTGCCAATTATCGGCGTCGTTCTTGCCTTTATTTTCTACTCAGGCGCAGGTGCCTAAGTTAAGCTTTATAATCTGGCGGGGAAGGCCACGGCCCTCCGCGCTTTCTTTTTGGCACTAGAGGCTCGTCCATCTAGTGAGATCACTAACGTTATCGGAAAGGAGTGACCTTAAAATGCATTTCGTACCTTCATCGCTCGTCCTGGCGCTGATTGCATTTCTGATCTTGTACTTCGTGCTTAACAAATACGCGTTCGGCCCTTTGTTCTCCATGATGGAGAAACGGCGCGAGCTGGTATTGCAGCAAATTAATGAGGCTTCGCAGACGCGGGAGCAGGCGGTCGCTTATGTAGAGGAACAAAAGCAGGCTCTCCAGGATGCCCGCAAGGAAGCTTATGACATTATCGAGCAATCCAGACAGACGAGCAGCAAGCAAACCGAACAACTGCTTGATCAAGCCAAAGCGGAAGCGGCTCGAATCAAGGAAGAAGCCGTTCGCGACATTCAGAGCGAGAAGAACAAAGCTGTCGAGGCGCTGCGCAGCGAGCTCGGTTCGGCTTCCGTGAAAATCGCATCCAAGCTGCTTGAGAAGGAAGTCGGCTCGGATGCCGCGCAGGAGGAACTTGTCGATCAGTACCTCAAAAAGGTTGGGGGCAGATCATGAGTCAGGATACGGTAGTCGCCAAAAGATACGCGAGGGCATTGTTCGAGGTGGCTGTTGAAGAGAAGAAGACGCTGGAAGTGGAAGAAGAGCTGAAAGCCCTGGTCTCCGCACTGGCTTCCAATACCGATCTTCAAAGATTCATCAGCACTCCGAAAATTTCGGGGGAGGACAAGCTGGCGGTGCTCAAGCAAGCACTTGAGGGCAAGCTGTCTATGGTTGTCATCAACACCCTTAAACTTCTCGTAGAGCGCGGCAGAATGAACATTCTCTCCGACCTTCTGGACAGCTACGTCAAGATCGAAGGCAAGAGTCTGAGTCTTGCCGACGCTACCGTGTATTCCACGTATGAACTGGACGAGCGGGAAAAGAAAGCTGTCGCTGAAGAATTCGGCACTTTGTCCGGGCGCAAAATTCGCGTTACTAATATAATCGACAAAAGCTTGCTGGGCGGACTTAAAGTGGTCATCGGCGATACGCTGTACGACGGCAGTCTTGCCGGCAAGCTGGAACGTCTGGAAAAATCCTTTAACGATAAGCACAGAAGATAGGGGTGAGCGTACTTGAGCATCAGACCTGAAGAAATCAGCACTTTGATTAAAAGTCAAATCGAACAATATAAATCCGATATTGAAGTCACCGAAATCGGAACTGTTATTCAAGTCGGCGACGGGATCGCCCGTGTATACGGTCTGGAAAATGCGATGGCGGGCGAACTGCTGGAGTTCTCCAACGGCGTAGTGGGCATGGCGCTCAATCTGGAGGAAAGCAACGTCGGTGTCGTTATCCTTGGTGAATATACGGAAATCCGCGAAGGCGACCAAGTGAAGCGTACGGGCCGCATTATGCAGGTTCCCGTCGGTGATGCTCTGCTTGGTCGTGTCGTTAATCCGCTCGGCCAGCCGCTGGACGGCAAGGGACCGATCGAGACCACGGAATTCCGTCCTGTCGAGAACAACGCTCCGGGCGTTATCGAGCGTAAATCGGTGCATGAGCCGATGCAGACCGGCCTCAAGGCGATTGACTCCATGGTTCCGATCGGCCGCGGTCAGCGCGAGCTGATTATCGGCGACCGTCAGACCGGTAAAACGGCTATCGCCATCGACGCCATCATCAACCAAAAGGGCAACGGCATGAAATGTATCTACGTTGCCATCGGACAAAAACAATCCACAGTAGCACAGGTTGTCGAAACTCTGCGCCGCCACGGCGCGCTGGACTACACGATCGTCGTTACCGCTTCGGCTTCCGAGCCGTCTCCGCTGCTGTACATCGCTCCATATGCGGGCTGCGCGATGGGCGAATACTTCATGTATAAGGGCGAGCACGTTCTGGTTATTTATGACGACCTGTCGAAGCAGGCCGCCGCTTACCGCGAACTGTCTCTGCTGCTCCGCCGTCCTCCAGGCCGCGAGGCGTTCCCTGGCGACGTATTCTATCTCCATTCCCGTCTGCTGGAACGCGCCGCGAAGCTGAGCGACGAGCTCGGCGGAGGTTCTCTGACTGCGCTGCCGTTCATTGAAACACAGGCTTCCGATGTATCGGCCTATATTCCTACGAACGTAATCTCCATCACCGACGGTCAGATTTTCCTGGAATCCGATCTGTTCTACTCCGGCCAGCGTCCGGCGATTAACGTCGGTATCTCCGTATCCCGCGTAGGGGGATCGGCGCAGATCAAGGCGATGAAGAAGGTTGCCGGATCGCTCCGTCTGGACCTTGCCCAATACCGCGAACTGCAGGCTTTTGCCCAATTTGGTTCCGATCTGGACAAATCGACTCAAGCCCGTCTGAACCGCGGCGCGCGGATGATGGAAATTCTGAAGCAGGGTGTCAATCAGCCTCTCTCCGTTGAGCATCAGGTTATCAGTTTGTATACGGCGGTCAAAGGATATCTGGATGAAATTCCGGTCAAGGACGTAAAACGCTTTGAGAAGGAATTCCTTTCCTATATGGACAGCAATGCGCCGGAAGTGGCTGCGTCCATCACGGAAACCAAGGACCTGACGGCCGATAACGAAACGGCGCTGAAGGCGGCTATCGAGAAGTTCAAAAAAGGTTTTGCGACAAGCTAAGGATTAAGCCTGGACGCAAACTGCTGATTCGAAAATCAGGAGCAGGCCGGGCTTGCGGAGTTCTCCCGGGCTCGGCTTTGCCAAAGCGCAAGATTATGCTTACGAAGTAACTTTTGCACAGCAAAAGTTTTGAGGTGGTGAAATCATGGCAAGAAGCATGCGTGATATTAAACGTCAAATCAAGAGCGTTCAGAACACCAGACAAATCACCAAAGCGATGGAAATGGTCGCCGCCTCCAAGCTGAGAAAGGCGCAGGAGAAAGCGGAAGCGGCCCGTCCCTATTCGCAGAAGCTGAAAGAAGTTGTGTCGAATATCGCTGCCGGGACCAAAGGAATCCAGCATCCCATGCTGGTGAGCCGCCCCGTCAAGAAGACCGGCTATATTGTGGTCACGTCAGACCGCGGCCTGACCGGAGGCTCGAATGCCAACGTCTTGCGCAAAGTGACGACGCTAATCCAGGAGCGCCACAGCTCCAAGGATGAATACGGCCTGTTTGTTATCGGCCGCAAAGGGCGGGACTTCCTGCGCCGGCGCGATTATCCGATTGTCGAGGAAGTAACCGAACTGTCCGACACCCCGTCTTTCTCCGACATCAAGTCGATCGCTTATGCGGCGGTGGGACAATTTGAGGAAGGCGTGTTCGACGAGATCTATATCTGTTATAACGTGTTCGTCAATCCAATCAGCCAGATTCCGACCGTAGTTCGGCTGCTGCCGATGGATGGAGTAGGACAGACGGAAGAACCCCGAAGTCATGAGCTTAAGGCGGGCTACGAATATGAGCCGTCGCCGGATGGCGTATTGGAGGTTCTGCTGCCGAAATATGCGGAGACTTTGATTTACAGCGCCATTCTTGACTCTAAAGCCAGCGAGCTGGGCGCCAAGATGACGGCAATGGGCAGCGCGACCAAGAACGCCTCGAAAATGATCGGAAATCTGACGCTTACGTACAACCGTGCCCGTCAGGCGGCAATTACGCAGGAAATTACCGAGATCGTAGCGGGTGCGAATGCGCAGTCTTAAAATATAAGAGAGCATAGGCCGATCGCTTATCCTTAACCTTATATTTTTACTTAGAAACGGAAGCCTTCCTCCTGCGAGTGTGAGGACGGCGTAGCCGTTTTTTCTTGGGTAACAGTTTTCAAGGAGGGAAACATAGATGAACGTAGGACGCGTAGTAAGCATTATGGGTCCGGTTGTCGATATTGAATTTGAACGCGGCCAACTGCCCGAAATCTTCAATGCGATCAAGATCGGCGCCGACGCAGGACAAGGACGCCTGCAGGAGCTGACGCTCGAGGTATCCAATCATCTCGGCGACAATCTGGTGCGCTGTATTGCCATGTCCTCCACGGACGGACTTGTTCGCGGGTTGGACGCGGTAGACCAGGGAGCCCCGATTTCGGTTCCCGTCGGTGATGTAACGCTGGGCCGGGTATTCAACGTGCTTGGCAATACGATTGACAACGGAGCGGAAATCGGCGCTTCGCAAAAGAACCCGATCCACCGGATCGCGCCGACGTTCGACGAGCTGTCGACACAAGCGGAAATCCTGGAAACCGGGATCAAGGTTATCGACCTGCTCGCCCCTTATGCCAAAGGCGGCAAGATCGGTCTGTTCGGCGGCGCGGGCGTGGGCAAAACGGTAACGATTCAGGAACTGATCAACAACATCGCCCAGGAGCACGGCGGGATTTCCGTATTTGCGGGCGTCGGCGAGCGTACACGCGAAGGTAATGACCTTTACCATGAAATGACCGATTCCGGCGTTATCAAGAAGACGGCGATGGTGTTCGGACAGATGAATGAACCGCCGGGCGCGCGTCTGCGCGTAGCGCTGACAGGGCTGACGATGGCGGAATATTTCCGCGATGTCGAAGGCCGCGATACCCTTCTCTTTATCGATAACATCTTCCGCTTCACGCAAGCGGGCTCCGAGGTATCCGCTCTGCTGGGCCGCATGCCGTCCGCTGTAGGTTACCAGCCTACGCTGGCAACGGAAATGGGCCAATTGCAGGAACGAATCACTTCTACCAAAAAAGGCTCGGTTACTTCCATTCAAGCGATTTACGTTCCGGCGGATGACTACACCGACCCCGCTCCGGCAACGGCGTTTGCCCACTTGGACGCAACAACGAACCTGGAGCGTAAAATCTCCGAAAAAGGGATTTTCCCGGCGGTTGACCCGCTGGCGTCCAGCTCGCGGATGCTGAATCCGGAAATCGTGGGCGAAGAGCATTACAATGTGGCTCAGGGCGTTAAGCAGCTGCTTCAGCGCTATACCGAGCTTCAGGATATCATCGCTATCCTGGGTATGGATGAGCTGAGCGAGGAAGATAAGCTGATCGTGGCCCGTGCCCGCAAGGTAGAGCGTTTCCTGTCCCAGCCTTTCCATGTGGCGGAGCAGTTCACCGGCTTCAAAGGCGCCTATGTGCCTGTCAAAGAAACCGTCCGCAGCTTCAAGGAAATTCTGGAAGGCAAGCACGATGATCTTCCGGAAGCGGCATTCCTGTTCGTAGGCACGATCGAGGAAGCTGTTGAAAAGGCGAAAACGTTGTAACCTGAAGCGTTAAGGAGGAATTCGCAGTGAACACCTTTTTGTTGGAAATTGTCACGCCGGATCACCTCGTATATGCCAAGCAGGTCTACAGCTTGACCGTACGGGGGGCAGAAGGCGATCTGGGCATTTTGTCGGGACATATTCCGCTTGTAACTCCGCTTCAGGTTGCGCCGATGATCATCAAATCGGACAACGGTGCGACTACAGTCGCCGTTCATGGCGGTTTTATTGAAGTGAATAAGGAAAAAGTGACCGTGCTGGCGGAGAGCGCCGAACTGCCCAGCGATATTGATCTTGAACGCGCCGAGGCGGCCAAAGAACGCGCACAGCGGCGTTTGCAGTCCCGAGGCAAGCAGGACGAGATTGATCATCGCCGCGCCGAGCTTGCGCTGCAGCGTGCGGTTACACGGATTAAAGTGTCCGCCAAAAAAGGACAACAATAAAATGAGAAGCAGTCTGGCCTAGCGCCGGGCTGCTTTTTTCTTGAATACACAGCAAAATAAGATGACAATAGTTTAACAAATGATGTCATTTTGTAACTTATAAGCGGACATTAAAATTAAGAGCGTTTTCCTGGAGAGTTTTGGCCAAAAAAATTGTAAAAGTACTGGATTCTTTTTCATTACGCAAGTATGATGTAAGAGTCGATTTCCAAGGGGGCATGAACTCATGACAGCCGAACTTACCGGCTCCATAGGAATTAGTGGTTTGACGTCGATGATTGTGTCGCTGCTGTGTGTTGCATTATCCTGGTGGGCCTTGCAGAACCTTAAGCTGGATTTGATCATAAGATATCCCAAGAGCCCGCAAGGGCGGCTGCTGCATTTGCTGCTGGCTATCGTGCTGGGACATTTTGTAGCGGGTTTCCTGCTGGATTATCTGGGATATACTGCTCAAATCCGCCATATGTTTTAATGAACAGGTTGGTCCGCATAATAACATTTTTTTATGTTAAAACTTAAATTAAAGAAGCGTCTCGCGTAAATCCGGGGCCAAGCAGCGGAAATCGAAGCATTTTACAAATGGATTATTAACTGTTACTGTACTCAAACAAGCAAGGATATGGAGAATGATATCAATGTCAGAGAAAATAATGGACGCGGAGGGAAATGAAAAATGAGTAAATTTATCGTCCGCGGTGGCAAAAGATTGACCGGGAGTGTAAAAGTAAGCGGCGCGAAAAACTCCGTACTACCGATCATAGCCGCCTCTCTATTGGCAGAAGAAGGGGACAGCGTTATTGTTGACGCGCCTCCGCTAGATGATGTGTTAACGATCAGTAAAGTACTGGAGTCACTGGGGGCGGGAGTTACATATCAGAATGATATTATTCAGGTGGATGCCCGAAATCTCTCGACTTGTGAAGCGCCTTACGAGTGGGTGCGCAAAATGCGGGCTTCCTTTTTGGTGATGGGACCTCTTTTATCCCGGCTGGGTCATACACGTATTTCACTCCCCGGCGGCTGCGCGATCGGAACGCGTCCCATTGACCAGCATCTGAAGGGATTTGAAGCGCTTGGAGCCGAAATCAGTCTGGGGCAGGGTTACATTGAAGCCAAGAGCAATGGCCGGCTGCGCGGGGCCAAGATCTATCTGGACGTTGCCAGTGTAGGCGCGACCGAGAATATCATGATGGCCGCGTCCCTGGCCGAAGGCGTGACGACGATCGAGAATGCCGCGAAGGAGCCGGAGATAGTCGATTTGGCCAATTACCTCAACAGTATGGGCGCGGTCGTTCGCGGCGCGGGCACGGGCGTTATCCGCATTGAAGGGGTGGAGCGTCTGCACGGCGTCAGACATCATGTAATTCCGGACCGGATTGAAGCGGGAACGTACATGGTGGCTGCGGCGATTACCGGCGGCGACGTGTACGTGGAAGGCGCCATCGTCGATCACCTCGGCCCGGTTATCGCCAAGCTGGAAGAAATGGGCGTGACGATTATTCCGGATGAGAACGGCGTGCGTGTTATCGGCGACAAGCCGCTCAAGGCCGTTGACGTGAAGACCTTGCCGTATCCGGGCTTTCCTACCGATATGCAGTCCCAGATGATGGCGCTCCTGCTTCGCTCGGAAGGAACGAGCGTCATTACGGAGACCGTCTTCGAGAATCGCTTCATGCATGTGGACGAATTCCAGCATATGAACGCCGAAATCAAGATCGAAGGGCGTTCCGCCATCGTCACCGGCAATGCCCGGCTGACGGGAGCGAAGGTCTGCGCTACGGATCTGCGGGCGGGAGCGGCGCTGATTTTGGCCGGTCTGGCTGCGGAGGGAACGACGGAAGTCGGCGGCACGCATCATATCGACCGCGGCTATGTGCATCTGGCCGAGAAGCTGTCCGGCCTCGGTGCGGACATTTGGCGCGTAACGCTCGATGAAAGTCCGGCGGAAGCCAAGGAAGAAGCGTCCAAGCCGGAAACGGCCAAGAACGCTCCTTCGAGGAGCGAGGAGACGAAGCCGCGGTTCCAGGTGCAGATTCAACCGACCTGGGTATAACTCTCTGACAAAATAAAATTGAAGATTGTAAAGGGAAGAGACCTGTGCGTGCGGCCGGGTCTCTTTATTTTTGGTTGGAAAATGGCAGGCCGCTGCGGTGGATATCCCTCTCCTTTCTCTCGAATGCTCCGTTCTAGCAATTGTCCGAGACTCATAATATGAAGTATAAGGACAAACGGGAAGGGAGACGGAAGAGATGAAAGATTTCCGCCTTTGGCGCCGCCAAGCGGCGCGGTGGAGACCCGGCCGCCGAAGAAGACGCCTGCA
>NZ_ASSC01000890.1 GCF_000520735.1 Paenibacillus forsythiae T98 | reverse complement strand
CGGACGCTGGCAGCGGCTTGGCTCCCGCTTCGCCATTACGATTGCGGCGGCCATCATCGTATCGCTGGTTGGAACGTCACTCGTCGAACTGCTCGGCGGGCAGGTCGAACAGGGATTCTTGGCCGTGTGGGGCTTCGAGGCATTGTTCGTGCTGACGTTCATGGTTCTCGCGCAGACGCTGATCATGCTGCTTGGCACGCCCGGCATGCTGCTGAACATTGCGCTGCTGTCCGTGCAGCTCGTATCCTCCGGCGCGATGATGCCGCGCGAGATGCTGTCCGGCTTTTACTTCAATCTCGGCAGCATACTTCCGGCCACTTACGCGGTGGAAGGGCTGATGAACCTGCTGTTCGGCGGCCCCGGAATCGGCGGCGTGGCAACGCCGCTGCTCATCACGGCAGCAGTGCTGGCGCTTGTGATGACCGGAGTCACCGCCCTGCGCAGACAACCGGCGGCTGATACAGCCGTTGCCAACGCAGCCCGCCCCAACGCGGTTTCTGAATCGTAAGCGGTCAGGAATCCAGCTCCGGCTTCACTTCACTGGAAAACTTCCGCAAATCCCGCTTATAATAAGAGCATATCCAAGGGATGGTTTCGTTCCGTAAAGGGGTAATGGAGAAGTATGGGTTCAGAAGAGAATGACGTTAAGCTGCGCATTTTGCAGGCGGCGAAGAAGCTGTTCGCACGGCAAGGCTTCAATGCTACAACGGTCCGGCAA
>NZ_ASSC01000889.1 GCF_000520735.1 Paenibacillus forsythiae T98 | reverse complement strand
CCTGCCGTAGGCGTTCTTGCTGTCGGCGGAGCAGCGGTGGGGAAGATAGCGCTGGGGGGCCTCGCTGTCGGCAAGATCGCCATCGGCGGCAGCGTAATCGGCAAGCATACCTTAAGCGCAGCCGATCCCGGGGGACTCTCGCCAGAGCAGTTCCGCACTCTGCTGGAGGAAGCCTTTCCAGGTGCGGCGGGTTGGCTGCGCAGCTTCAGGCCCTAGCCATATGACGGATAATGAACAGGAACCTCCGCAAATGCCCGGGCGAGGCAGCGGAGGTTCCTGTTTCTGCAACGGATTTTACACGACTAGCTTATTTTTCCGAAGAAGCTGCGCAGCGCCCAGCCCCGCTCCTGGCGCTTCTTGTACCTGGGCAGCGAACGGTAGACGGCAACGGATTCGGCAAAAGCTTCTTTCGCTTCGGCCTGCTGCCCAAGTGACTTGTACATCGAGCCAAGCAAATAATACGCTTCGCTGGACGAAGACTGGATTTCCTTGAACTCGTGCAAATAATGCAGCGATTTATCGCGGTCACTGTGACGGAAGCCTTCCGCCAGGCGGAGATAAGGCTGACCGTACTGCACTCTCTGATTAATCTCAAGTCCCCGCAGCATCTGGATCTCCCCTTCTTCCAGTTGCCCCAGCTTCAGATTCGCATATCCCAGATCAACCCAATACTCCGCAGACTGCTCATAGCGGTCCTCAATCCCCAGCAGCAGCTCCTGCGCCTCCCGGTATTTCTTCCGTTCCGCCAATAGACGGGCCAGCTCGAACTTGGAAGTAACATCATTGGGGTTAAGCGAGATCTGAGTGCGGAGTCTGGAGATTTGTCTTGCTCTGCGAAAAGGTCTGGCGATGCTCGGGAATATCCCCACATAACGGCGGTCGATAAAATACACAACCGCAAGCAGAATAAGGAGCGCGAGAAACGGATTCCCCACTAGATTCCACAGAAGCATAAAACCGATAAATTTAAGCATGATACCCCTCCAAAAGATAGTGTTGCTGTCAATATCAACTGGGCGTAAACAATCCACATGCATTATAACATCCTTTTTCTCGGCAGAAAATGGAAGCTGCAATTCAGGGTAGTTCATTTGTCGGCTCCGGGTGGGCCGAAAGAACGGTTTTGGCGAGTCCCAGGAAACTTGCTACGCTGCGGCGCGTCTATAGATTAAAGCAACTTCGCAGAGTCACTCGGGGCGCCTGGCAGGATGAAGGCCAGAGGATAGATACTATTTTTCCGATTATCCATATAAAAATGTTTGGAATTGGAAAAAGGCGGGTAATAACAACACAAGCGAAGGAAGCGATTACTAAAGGAGGCCAAAGACAGTGACCTTAACCGTACATAACCTTATGGCATTCGATCAGCAGTATTTCAGACCGCATCCGGCAGTCGCCCAAAAGCGGGAAACCGCCCATGAGAAAAGCCAGAGCTTTCAGGACATCCTCAATGAGAAGATGAACTCCGGCGGGGCAGGCTTGAATAAGCGTAATCGATAAGTTCATCATAACAGGCCGGCAGCCTGCTGCGATAGCGGAACGCCGGCTTTTTGCTGCCCCTTTTGATTCATGCACGGAAAATGGAAGATCCGTTCCCCGCATCATTTTACCTGACCTCGAAGAACTCGCAGTCTCTCCGCGAATAGTAGGTCAGGTCGCTGACTCTGGACTGGATGACAACATCCGTATCCGTGAAGCGGACTACCGTCGCGCCTGAATTGATCAGGTGATCGTTCTGGAACACGCGGACAGGCAGCTGCCGCTCCATCGCCTCCTGAAAGTCATGGTCGGTGATTAAAGGTCGGTTAATCGGCATAAATAAAGTTCCCCTTTTAACGTAATAATGGAGTAAGTGAAAGGTACAACAAGTATACCAATCGAACCGTCCGCAATGCCAGTCTGCCCCATAGGCCGCGCAGCATCCGCCAGAACAAAGGGTCTATCCAGAGCGCCTTCCTGATTCCGCGAGCCAACAGAAACTTGCTTTGAAAGCGAACTCTCCATTATACTTGTGGAAACTTTCAGGCGGGAGGTGATCTTGTGAAGACAAAAAATAATATCGCGTATATTCCGATTATTCTGCAATGGGCACTTAACGCGGCGCTGGTCGTATTGGCTATTATCCTTGTCATCCTGCTTGGCAAGGAGACGATTTACATCTTCGGCTTCATCAATGACGGCGAGCATCTGACCAAACTGGACTTGCTGGAGGCTCTGCTGATTTATTTTTTGTATTTCGAGTTCATTGCCCTGATTATCAAGTACTTTGAAGCGCATTATCATTTCCCGCTCCGTTACTTCGTCTATATCGGCATTACGGCGATGATCCGGCTGATTATTGTTGATCATGAAAGCCCGTCGGATACACTGATTTATTCGGGAGCCATTCTGCTGCTGGTCATCACCTTGTATATCGCCAACAGCAAGCTGCTCAAGAGAGAGAGCTGACAGGACGGCTGCATACGCCGCTTAATTGGAACAGAACGCTTACCGGATACGGGAAGCGGGACTGTTCTTTTTTTTGCGGTTGTTTATTCCATTTGCGAATAGGGTGTATCCAATTCCGAATTGCTGCCCTTTTCCTTCAAACGGTACAATGTAACCATCTTGCGCAGCCGAAAAAAGGAGAGATTGTCAAAATGTCAACCGTCAACCCATCAGTCAGGGCAAAATATGACTTGCGTTCCTCGCTTGAGATTCTGAAGGCGGCCCAGGGCCAACTTCTCTATACGGACGAGCCGGTCGATCCGCATGCGGAACTGTCCGGAGTATACCGCTATATCGGAGCCGGAGGAACCGTCCGGCGGCCTACCCGCGTTGGTCCGGCTATGATGTTCAACAACGTGAAAGGGTATGAAGGAGTGCAGGTGCTGATCGGCCTTCTGGCCAGCCGCGAGCGTGTTGGACTGATGCTGAACGAAGCTCCGGAGAAGCTTGCTTTTCTGCTGAAGGATGCGGTAAATACGCCGGTCGCCCCCGTGACGATACCTAGAGAAGAAGCCGTATGCCAGGAAGTCGTATACCGCGGGGATGAGCCGGGCTTCGATATCCGCAAGATTCTTCCGGCGCCGACCAATACGGAGGAAGACGCGGGTCCCTATATAACCATCGGAATGGCCTACGCTTCCGATCCGGAGACGGGCGAGTCCGACGTTACCATTCACCGCCTGTGCGTACAGGGTGCTGACGAAATCTCGATGTACTTCGTGCCCGGCCGCCATATCGACGCCTTCCGCATGAAGGCGGAGGCGGCGGGCCAGCCGCTCCCGATCTCGATCAGCATCGGCGTCGATCCGGCCATCGAGATTGCGGCCTGCTTCGAGCCGCCGACAACGCCGCTCGGCTTCGACGAGCTGACGATTGCGGGCAGCCTGCGTGGCCAGGCGGTCGAACTGACCGATTGCCTCACCGTTAAGGCCAAAGCGATTGCGAACGCCGAGTTCGTTATCGAAGGGGAACTGCTGCCGGGGGTCCGCGTCAGGGAGGACCAGAACACCAATACCGGCAAGGCGATGCCGGAATTTCCGGGATATACGGGGCCTGCCAATCCCTCCCTGCCGGTCATCAAGGTCAAGGCGGTCACCCATCGCCGCAATCCGATTATGCAGACCGTGATCGGACCCAGCGAGGAGCATGTCAGCATGGCCGGCATTCCGACGGAAGCGAGCATCCTTGGCATGGTCGAGAACGCGATGCCCGGCAAGCTGCTGAATGTGTACGCCCATTCCTCCGGCGGAGGCAAATATATGGCCGTGATGCAGTTCAGGAAAAGCGTCGCCAGCGACGAGGGACGCCAGCGGCAGGCGGCGCTGCTTGCATTCGCGGCTTTCTCGGAGCTGAAGCATGTCATTCTGGTCGACGAGGATGTCGATATTTTCGATACGAATGATGTGCTGTGGGCACTGAATACCCGTTACCAGGGAGATGTGGACACGATCACTATTCCAGGGGTACGCTGCCATCCGCTTGATCCTTCGCAATCGCCGGAGTACAGTCATACCATCCGTGAAAAGGGCGTTTCCTGCAAGACGATCTTCGATTGCACCGTCCCTTTCCACCTGAAGGATCATTTCAAGAGAGCGGAGTTCAAGGAAGTGGACGCGCGCCGCTTCGCGCCGTCGCTGTTCGAGTAATCGGCTGATGAAGGAGACATAAGCATGCCAGTAGGACCGATAGTTAACGCTTTGGCTGTATTCTTAGGCGGATTGATAGGCGCCTTTTTGGGCGAGAAGATTCCGGAGCGGCTTCGCATTGCTCTGCCGTTGACCTTCGGCGCGGCTTCCATGGGGATGGGGGTCAATCTGATTGTCAAATTGCATATGCTGCCGCCGGTGGTGCTGTCCCTGATCATCGGCAGCGCGATTGGGGAATTGATCAAGCTGGAGAAGGGAATCGAATGGTGCGCCCAGAGGGTCCGGGGACCGGTGGAGCGCTTGTTCTCCGGCGGGGGAAGCAGCCTGGATTCCAAGTCTTTTATGGAGAAATTCGTCGGAATCGTCGTATTGTTCTGCGCCAGCGGGACCGGCATTTTCGGCGCGTTGAACGAAGGGATGACCGGAGACTTTACTGTACTGATCTCCAAATCGTTTCTCGACTTTTTTACCGCCGCCATTTTTGCCACGGCGCTCGGCTATCTCGTCATGACGGTCGCGATTCCGCAGTTCGTGATCCTGCTTGCGCTATTCCTGAGCGCGGGATTCATTCTGCCTGTCGTGACGCCGGAAATGATCGCCGATTTCACCGCCTGCGGCGGCATGATTATGCTGGTCACCGGGTTTCGAATCAGCGGGATCAAGTCTTTTCCGGTAGCGAACATGCTTCCCGCCCTGCTGCTGGTGATGCCGGTATCGCAGCTGTGGACCCATTTTGTCGGATAATCATTCGGACCACTTAGAATCAAGCTGACAGGAGAGGAGGCTGCAATGGATATCGTTGTCGGTATATCGGGTGCGACGGGCACGGTCTATGCCGTGAAGCTTCTGGAGATGCTTAGGGAACAAGGGGTGAATACCCATGTCATTATCAGCGGCTGGGCGAAGGCGAATCTGGAGGTCGAAACGACGTACAAGCTGTCTTACCTGGAAGGGCTGGCAACTTATCTGTACGATAACCGCGATCTTGGAGCGAAGGTGTCGAGCGGGTCCTTTTTAACGGACGGCATGATTGTTCTGCCCTGCAGCATGAAGACGCTGGCGGCCATCGCTTCGGGATTCACCGATTCGCTGATTTCAAGAACGGCCGATGTGATGATGAAGGAGGGCAGAAAGCTGGTGCTTTCTCCCAGGGAGACGCCCCTGAACGCCATTCACCTGGAAAACATGCTGAAGCTGGCGCGAATTGGAGTCCGGATCGTTCCTCCTATGCCATCTTTTTACAATAATCCCCAAACGATCGATGACCTGATCACCCATCAGGCCATGAAAATTCTCGATCAATTCGGGATTCATCTGAAGCACGACAAACGGTGGAACGGAACTGCCGCCGGTTAGACGGACTGCCGCACAAAATCAATGAAGGCTTTGGCCGCCGGGGTCAATTCTTTATGCTTGGGAGCCGCGAGGGCCAACGTGCTGACCGCCGGGTTGTTAAGCGGCACAATGCTCACGCCCTCCGGCTTAAAATATTCCACAACCCGCTTCATCAGCAGCGATACGCCGAGTCCTTCGGCTACCAAAGCGATGATCGTCTCGATCCGGCTGTTCGTATACAGCACATCGGGCGTGAAGCGGGCTTTTTGGCATTCCTCCAGACAGGTGCGGTAAATGCCGGAGGCGGGATTCAGCAGTATGAACTTTTCCGAAGCGGCATCCTTCAATTCGATGCCTGAACGCCCCGCCAGAGGATGGGCCGCAGGCACCACAAGCGTCAGCTCATCGCTCATCAGCGGATACATCCGCACCAGATCATCCGGAATATAGTTGACGCGTATCAGCGCGACATCCACCTCCGAGTTGCGGAGCATGCCAAGAATCAGATCATTTTCTTTCTCGGTGATCTCCAATCGGATCTGCGGATATGAGATGCAGAAGGAAGCGATTTTTGAAGTAATGCCGTACTGCGACATCACCGGGATCGCCGCCACGGATAAGAAGCCTTTTTCCAGCAGCGAGTGCTTTTTCATATTCGAAATCATTTCGTTATAATTCTCCAGCAGCTTTTCCGCGTACATGGCAAAGTCGCTTCCGGCCGCCGTAAGGCTGATGTGCCGGGTCTTCCGGTCGATCAGCAGCGTGTTCAGCTCGTTCTCCAGCGCTTTGATCTGTTTGGAGAGAGCCGACTGCGTCAGACACAGCTCGTCTGCGGCGAGGGAGAAGCTTTGATATTTCTTAATGGCCATAAAATAGATCAACTGCTGAATATGCAAGACTATCACCCCTGCGAATCTATAATGCCGCCCATTCCCTGAACAGCTTGAAATCCGCCTCCACCTGGTCGGCATAGGCGGCGGCCCAATGAGACAGATGGCGGGCTGGAAGCTCCGGGTCCGGTCCCATCGCCCTGGCGATTTCTTTCTCGCTGTGATAGGGGAGAAGCCCTTTGTTCACATCGGCGTCCGCTCTGGCGTGCATTTTGGCCGTAATCCGGGCCATCAGAAGAAGTGTGCGCTCCATATCCTCGAACGAATCGATATCCTCAAGCTTTAATCTTTTTTTGTAGGGTGAACGCTCCCTGACATAGAATTGCCTGTCGTCCATTGTGAAGAAACCGAGATAGGGATCGGCTTTATGGTGCATGGCCTGCTGGGTCGCCGTGACCCGCTTGCCCTGATGCCCGAAGTAATGCCAGAACGACTCGGAATACGGCATGAAATAAGCCGGAATCGGGACGCGCACCTCTTTGGCCTCAAGCACTGTGTCTTCCGCGCCCGCGTGGCCTTCGCCCTCGATCAATATATAGTAGCGATTCAGCCCGATCGATGCCGTCCCCGAGCCGTGCTTTACCGCGATATCCTTGATTTTGTAATGTTCGGGTTCGGTTTTACGGGAATTCAGTGTGTCCAGATAGAACGGCCAAGCGTGCTCCAGCATCTTCTGCTCGGCCGCACCGGGCACTTTCAGCTCCTCCGTCTCCAGGAATATCCGGTCATCCTGCACAAGAGAGGTGACTTTTTCGAGAAAATGTGCGCTTTTTCGTTTCTCCAGCTTCCGCAGCAGCTTCTTCACCGGTCCCTTTGCCGAATCCTCATCGACCTTGAATTTGCCCGGATTGTCCTTGTCATCACAGAAGGCTTGAATCTGTCTGTAGTACTCCTTCACATACGTTTCAACGCAGTCCCATTGATCTTCAAGAGTGTAGCCAAGCTCCCGGCAGACCAGCACAATACTCACGGACATCCGGAGCAGATCATAAAGGTAGGAGCCTACATAGCCTTCGTCAAAATCATTGACATCATAGACCAGATCTCCGTCCTCGCTCCGAAAGGCGCCGAAATTCTCAAAGTGCAAATCCCCCTGTATCCAGGTTGGGCGGTCCGGGGAGGAATGGTAGGGGAAATACTGTCTTGTGGCGTCGAAATAGAACAGATAGGCGCTTCCACGGAAAAAAGAGAAGGGACTCAGCAGCATCTTGCTGTATTTCTCCGCTCTTTTGCCTTCGTCAAGCTTCATAATCTTCCCGTCAAACTCATTAAAAATGGAGATCAGCGTCTGCTGCCGCAGCTTTGTGCGTGTGCGGATCACGCCTTCGGTAATGCTTTTGTCGATCATGCGGGACCTCCCTGGCATTAATTTGAAGCTGTCGCAAATAATCTAACATGAATTCGGATTTCAAACAAAAAAGTTTATAAACTATAGTTTCCTTGCTATAATAAGCATCGGTCATGCAAAAAATAATAGATTTCGTGCTAGTAGATGTCACATTTGATGACAAGGTAACGCTAAATTAGACAGATGGAGTGATGAATCTCATGGAAAATAGTAAAATATTGATCATAGACACCGATACGGCAGGCGACGACTGTACGGCGCTGCTGATGGCTCTCCGCTGGCCGGGAGTGGAGGTCAAGGCCATTACAACGGTTGCGGGCAACATCCCGCTGCACCTGTGCACGCGCAATGCGCTGACCACGCTGGAAACGGCGGAGCGTCCGGATGTGCCGGTCTACCCCGGCGCGGTCAAGCCGCTGATGCGGGGGCTGTTCACCGCCGAGCATGTGCATGGCCCCGACGGGATGGGCGGCTCGAACTTTCCCGAGCCTTCGCTGAAGCCCCGGGAGGAGCATGCGGCGAATGCGATTGTCCGTCTGATCAACGAGCATCCCGGAGAGATCGAGATGATCGCTCAGGCGCCGCTGACGAATCTGGCGCTTGCCTATTCGCTTGATCCGTCCATTGCCGGTAAGCTGAAGCATCTGTGGGTGATGGGCGGAGCGAATAATTTCTTGGGCAATGACAGCCCGGCGGCGGAATTCAATTTCCTCGTCGATCCGGAAGCGGCGCATATCGTGGTGCATGCCGGATTCAACCTGACGATGGTCGGCTGGGATGTGTGCCACCGGCAGCCGGTCATGGCGGAGGAGCAGCTGCGCTTGATCGAAGCGATGGATACCGAATTCTCCCGCTTCTACATGAAGGTGCTGCGCACCAATATGGAGCGGGGGCTTAAGCAGCACGGGTTCCGGCGGCTGTCTCATCCGGATACGCTTACGGTCGCCATGGCGATCGACAACCGCGTCATGGCCCGGTCGAATCGCTACTATATTGACGTGGAGCACAAGAGCGAGCTGACCAAAGGCTACAGCCTTGTCGACCTGAACAACATTCTCAAGAAGGAGCCGAACGCCGAGGTGTGTCTTGAGGCGGACCTTGAGCGGTTCCGGGAGATGGTATTTTCACTCCTGAAGCAGCGATAGTATAAATAGTAACATAAGTTGCGGCCTATTGGCTTGTTTAAGTGGGGAGATCAAAGGATTTGAGAAACGGAAGCTAAATTATATATAATTGAATGATTAGCAGGCTAAGGATGTGGCGAATATGCTGAAAGACAAGATCAGGAACAGGAAGACCGGCATTTTAACATATGGAATGACACCGCCCAAGGCAACGCATCCCCCGGAAAAGCTTGCGGAAATTTCACAGAAGCAGTGCGAGAGAATCCGGGATTTGGATATTGACGCCTTGATTCTGTACGATGTTCAGGAGGAAGCGGACCGGATTGAACAAGAAAGACCTTTTCCCTATTTGCCGACCCTTGATCCGACCACGTACAGCAATGTATATCTAAGCTCATTGTCCGTTCCAAAAATTATTTACCGCTGCGTGGGGAAGTATTCTGAAACGCAATTGGTGGATTGGATCAAGTCGGATGAGCCTGGGGACAGGTATTCAGTGTTTGTGGGCAGCTCCTCCAGCCAGCAGCAGGTTAAATTGGACTTGGCCGAAGCCTATCAGTTAAGCAAGCGGCATAACCGGGATTTGACTCTCGGGGGAGTTGTCATTCCGGAACGGCATATGACCAAGAATGATGAGCATCTGCGCGTTGCCAATAAAGTCAAGAACGGATGCAGCTTCTTCGTATCACAGGCAACTTATGATGTGGAGGCCTCGAAAAATTTCTTGTCCGACTATTATTATTACTGCACGGATAACGGGCTGGACATGGTGCCCATCTTGTTTAACATTGCGCCATGCGGCTCCCCAAAAACACTTGAATTTATGAAATGGCTCGGCATCAGCATTCCGAAGTGGCTGGAGAACGACCTGAAATACTCCAGTGATGTATTGGACAAGTCGATAGGCCTGACTCAGAAAATCTTTGCGGAGCTTCTGGAATTTGGACTGGAAAAGGGAATCCCTGTCGGATGCAGTGTAGAGAGCGTGTCGACAAGGAAAGTGGAAATCGAAGCCTCGGTCCAACTGGTGAAAGACATCAAAGCGATCCTGGATAAAAAGCTGAGCCCGGCCGCTGTAATCTAGGCTGGACAAGCTGTTGCGCATGGAAAAATGACATTCATTCCCAAACGGGATGAATGTCATTTTTTGTGAGTCAAGTGTCCCGCCCTACAGGGGGCGGAATGGAGGCGGAGGGATTATTCGCTGCCGGTGGAGGAGCCGTTGCTTACCGTATGGCAAGCCGGGCAAAAGCTGCCGCCGCAACCCGCGGATCATCGGCCCCGGCAATGGCCGATATGACCGAGACGCCGTCCGCGCCCGCAGCGAGGACAGGAGAGGCGTTCTCCGCCGTAATTCCGCCAATCCCGACCATGGGGATGGCAATTCCTTCTGTGCGCAGATTATGGATCAGAACCGTGCCCTGCACCGGTCTTGCATCGTCTTTGGAGGATGTAGGATAGACCGGCCCGATTCCGAGATAGTCGGCTCCGTCTTCAATGGCCTGCCGGACCTCCTCCGGCGTGTGCGCGGATACGCCGATGATTTTGCGGCTCCCCAGCCGTTCACGCAGAACCCGCGCCGACTCGTCGTCCTGACCGACATGCACGCCGTCGGCGTCAAGCTCTATCGCCAGCTCGATATCATCATTGACGATAAACGGAACGCCGTGGGCGCGGCATATTCCCTGAAGCTCCCGCGCCAGGCTTATCTTGGCCTCGCCGGTCAGCGCGCCCGCGCCTTTTTCACGGAACTGAAAGATCGTAACCCCTCCGGCTA
>NZ_ASSC01000888.1 GCF_000520735.1 Paenibacillus forsythiae T98 | reverse complement strand
GCCCGCGATGCACAGCTCTCCCGGCACCCCGATCGGAAGTAAACGTTCATTGGAATTGAGAATATAGATTTGATGATTACTGATCGGTCGCCCGATCGAAACAAACTTAGGATTCACAGTATTACTGGTACAAGACCAAACGGACGAGCAGATCGAGTCTTCCGTCGGTCCGTAAGCATTCCAATACGTTGCGTGATCTTTCCACTTCCGAATCAGCTCGACTAAGGATGCAGATCCTCCTGTGATTAGCTTCTTCAAGCTCGGCACTTGATGAGGATCCAAGTAAATCGCATACGTTGGAGGCAGTAAAGCTGCGGTAATTCCATTGTCTGCGATAAAACGTTCCAACAGACGGTAATCTAATATGGTCGAAGCCGTAGGTACATATAAAGTTGCTCCAAAGAACAAAGACATAAAGATTTCCCAGACCGATGCATCGAACGATAAACTCGCGAATTGGATTACTTTATCTTGCTCGCGTATATGAATCGTATTATCAAACAATAGTTTAAAGTTGCACAACCCATGATGCTCTACCATGACGCCTTTGGGCCTGCCCGTTGTTCCCGATGTATAGATGACGTACGCCAGATGATTAGGGCCGGCGAGCGGTTTCAAGTTTGAACCATCTCCGCTGTATATTTGATCGTCGTCCACCATCATAAAGTCGCCGGTAAACGAAATACGATCTTGAAGATGCCCATGCAACAGCAGCAGCTTTGCTCCCGAG
>NZ_ASSC01000887.1 GCF_000520735.1 Paenibacillus forsythiae T98 | reverse complement strand
CCGCCGACAGCGGCTCGGAGAACATCCGGTCAAGCACCTTGTTCACATCATCCATCGTCACTTTCTGAATCCGGGCAATCATTTCGTCCAGGGTGATGTGCCGGCCAAGCATCAATTCATTCTTCCCAAGCCGGTTCATCCGGCTGCTGGTGCTCTCCAGACTAAGGATCAGACTGCCCTTGAGCTGCTCCTTGCCCTTGCGGATCTCCTCTTCGTCCATTCCCTTAACGGCCAGTTCATACAGCATTTCTTTGGTCAGCTCCATGACGTCCTTGGTCTGCTTCGGAGCAGTCCCGGCATACACGGTAAAGAGCCCGCTGTCGGCCTGGGAACTGTGATAGGAATAGACGGAGTACGCCAGTCCGCGCTTTTCGCGGATTTCCTGGAACAGCCGGGAGCTCATGCCGCCGCCAACCGCGTTGTTAATCAGCACCATTGCATAGTGCAGCGGATCATCATTTGCGCAGCCCGGCAGGGACAGGCAGATGTGGTTTTGCTCTGTTTTTTTACGGCGGAACAAGAGATCCCCGCGGAACTCCGGCGGGCTCAGCCGGTCTGACTCTCCATGGTTGGCAAACGTGCCGAAATATCGTTCCAGCAGCTCTCTCACACTGTCGTCAAAATTGCCGGCAAGGCTGATCACCGTGTTCTCGATCGTATATTGCTTCCGCATATAGGCCCGAAGATCATCCGGCGTCATGGCCTCCAGCCGTTCCTTGATTCCGAGA
>NZ_ASSC01000886.1 GCF_000520735.1 Paenibacillus forsythiae T98 | reverse complement strand
GCCCCCCGCCGCACCATTTCTCATCAGCTATTATACCCTGCCGGGGCGATTCGACAAATGAGCTTTCTTCTATTCCTTGGTTTTTTTCAGTATGATGGGTGAAGATGAAAGAGAAAGGACATATTATGATGAGAAAATGGCTGCTGGCGCTAAGTTATGTTTCGGGCCTGGGCGCCGCGTTTATGTACAGATATACCATTCTGGATTGGCTGGGCCAAGACGGGCATGTGCCGCTTTCGATCCTGGCCGCGGCGGCGCTGGCTTTATTCCCGGTTGTGCCGTATAAGGCCGTCATTGGACTGTTCGGATATGTATATGGAAGTCTGGCGGGCGGAGCGATGTGCTGGCTGGCGACAACGGCGGCGGCGGCGCTGATGTTCGGCG
>NZ_ASSC01000885.1 GCF_000520735.1 Paenibacillus forsythiae T98 | reverse complement strand
CGCCGCCGATTGGACAGGGGCGGTGCTGGCAGCCGGAGCGCTGTTGTTGCTATCGCCGCATCCGGCGGCAAGCAAGCCGAGGAGCAGGGCTCCGGATACTGCTACTGCTGTTTTTTTCATGCGTTACCTCCAACATAATTTAAAATATATATATTAAAATGTAAAACATTAAAACACCAAAAAAATGTGATAAATATCACTATGTAAATGATTTAAGTCACTCTGGGAATGGGCCTTTGGGCGGATTAATTCCACCAGTGTAAGATAAACCCAAATTGATAGATTAAATTTTAATTATATAAAATAAGTGTCGAAAATAGTAGCATATTTTTTCCAAATATACTTGTGAAAATAATCACTTTTCCGGACAACGCTTTATTTATAGGTCGATTATATCGAAGTTTTGAATAAATTGATAGATTAATCAACTGAAAAACAAAAAAAAATATGACAAAATCCGACCCTGTCTATTTTGATCCAAAATGAAGAAGATTCATCCGAAATATGGCAGGGTAATGTGTCTGTAGAAAAAGCTATGGCCCCTGGACACTGTTCTTTTCATGAAATAAATGTTTATTAAGGAAGGCGATGTCTATGTATAAGTCCAATGTGATTGCCGGGAGGATTATCGAGATCCGTAATGACCGCGTGCTTACTCAGCAAGGTGACACGATTTGCACCTATCACTTCAGGTACTACATGCTGCCGGATGAAGAGACATGGACAGACACGGAGGGGATATCCCGGGATGCCTTCGAAACGCCGCCGCAGGAGCCTGTTCCTTCTGCGCAGCATCGCTTCCCAGGGCTTGGCAGACGCTGGCATAGAGGTTGGCCCCGCTTTCTTCATATGAGAAAGAGCGCACATCGAATCTGAGCTGCGCTCTTCTTTTCGTTCAGGCCGCAGTACGCCAAAATGATTAAAATTAATGGTTCATTATGGTAGTATATTGACTAACCTATCATTTGGCGTTCTACGGGAGTGAATTCATGGAGTATATCAAAATATTTTTCGTAAATACGGCGCTGCTGATCACTTTGGCTTATCTGGCCAATCTGCTGTTCAAGCATACGATTTCCCGTGTTCCCGAGCGGACCAAGCAGGCAATCTGGGTAATTATGGCTATATTTGCGGGCTGGCTCAGCTCTTTCTTCGGTTACAGGCTGGACGAGCAGGTTATTTTCGATCTCCGCTATGTTCCGCTAATCATCTCCGCCATAGCTTACCCCCAGCCTTTGCTTCTGATTATGATCGGGGTCGGAACCGGCTTGATGCGCTTTACGTTTGGCATTAATATGGCCGCGGCCGCGGGAATGCTCAATCTCTCCATTCTGGGCTTCATGTGCGCCGCCATTTCCCCCTGGATTCGCCGCTCGTGCATGTCCATGATTGCCAAGGGGCTGGTTATTGTTCTGGCGGTTAACCTCTTCAATGCGGTCAACATCATTCTATTTGGAGTCATCCCCCCATATGAGTACATAACCCGGATTATGCCGATCACGTTCCCGGCGGGCATGGCGCTCAGCATACTGTTTGCGCTGATTGCTCGGGATTTCCATCTGGAGCATGAGCGGATACGGCAGATCGAACAGGCCAATGCGCTGCTCTCGGAGCAGACGGAGGAACTTTACAAGAATCGAATCGTTCTGGAAGAACGGGCGAAGCAGCTTATGCTGGCCTCCCAGTACAAGTCTGAATTTCTGGCCAATATGTCGCATGAGCTGCGCACCCCCCTAAACGGCATTCTCAATCTGTCCGAGCTTATTGCGGAGAGCGACGACTCGACCGCCAGGGGGGAGCTTCAGACTTACGGACGTCTTATTCACCGCTCCGGCGAAGAATTGCTGCTGCTGATCAACGATATTCTGGATTTGTCCAAGGTGGAGGCGGGGAAGCTTGAAATCGTCCGCGAAGAAGTCAATATCAGCGAGCTTCCCATCCAGCTCTATCAGCAGTTCGATGTCGTCGCGAAGCAGAAGGGCCTGAATTTTACCGTAAAGCTTGAAGAAGGCCTGCCGGAGACGCTGGTCTCCGATCCGCAGCGGATGCAGCAAATTCTGCGCAATCTTCTCTCGAACGCGTTCAAGTTCACCCATCAGGGCGGCGTCTCGCTGACCGTCCGGCAGGAGAAGCGGCGGCAGGGCGCGCGTGAAACCTCCTGGATCGAATGGGCGGTGTCGGACAGCGGCATCGGCATCCCGAAGGACAAGCAGCTAACCATCTTCGAGGCCTTTCAGCAGGCTGACCAAACGATCAGCAGGCGGTATGGGGGAACGGGGCTTGGCTTGTCCATCAGCCGGGATCTGGCCCGGCTGCTTGGCGGTGTTATCACGCTGCATAGCCAGGAGGGCCAGGGCAGCACGTTCTCTCTCTACCTTCCGGCAACGGGAGAAGACAAGGCATAAAAGCTCCAATTATATTTGTAATTCTGACGTATTGACGCTTCGGCGGCGCGGAGTAAAATGAAGCACAAAGCTGCGCCAAAGGAGTGTATTTACCGCCATGCAGATCATGAGAAGCCGCCCCGAAGCCCATTCCCGGAAAAGAGGCCGCAAGTTTTCGACGTACCGCAGGAACCTGCATATGGCTACATGGGAAGGCGTGCCCGCGACCATTTTTCAGGTGCTGCTCCAGGGGCCGTTTCTGACCGGATTCCTGCTGTATCTGGGGGCGTCTTCCGGACAGATCGGCTTTGTGATTGCGCTTACCACACTGGTGAATATCGCGCAGGTCGGCGTGGCTTTTCTGATCCAGAGACTGCCCAGCCGCAAATGGGCGCTCGTAACCTTTGTCGGTCTTCACCGGCTGCTGTGGTCATCGACCGGACTTGTTCCGTTCCTCTTTCCCCGCCCCTATTGGGTTACCGCTTTCATTGTGCTGTATGCCCTTGCCTTTATCGCGAATACCGCCGGGGCGGTGCTATGGAGCTCGGTAATCAGCGATCTCGTTCCGCCGCGGGTCCGGGGGCGCTACTTCGGAATCCGCAATACGCTGCTGAACGCTTTGGGGAGCTTGTGTCTGTACGGGGGAGGCGTTGTTCTGGACCGCTATCCGGGCGGACACGGATTTCTGATCCTGTATATCGTGGTATGGATATTTTCGACGGCCAATGTCGTTGTCTTCTTCTTCTATCCCGACGTGCCCTTCGAGAAATCGGATGAACGAAAGTTTGTGCCGATGTTTAAGAAACCGATTCACGACGGGCTGTTTATGAAATCGACGATGTTTCTTTCGCTCTGGCTGCTGCTGCAAAATGTGACTGTGCCGCTGTATTCCTATGTTATGCTGCAACTGATGCACATCAATTATCAGACGCTTTCGCTGCTTAATGTGTTCCAGACGGTGTTCATGATGGCGAGCTTCTATATCTGGGGCAATCTGAACGCCAGGTACAGCAACAAGCTCCTTCTCTTCTGGACGCTGCCCATCATCGCGGCCTCCTCGCTGCTGTGGGGGCTGCTGTCTGTACTTCCGATGCTTCCGGTGCTGGCGGCCGTGCATGTTGTGTTCGGAGTGGGAGTCGGCGGATTTAACCAGCTGGCGTTTAATTTCATCATCGGGGATACGCCGAAAAAAGAACGCCCGATGTATATGGCGATGTATGCGGCGCTTACGGGCCTCGCGTCGTTCTTCGGTCCGCTGGTCGGAGGCAAAGTGTATGAATGGATCGGGGAGTGGCCGCGCGCCTTTCAAGTATACGGGATGCAGCTCATTGTCGGGGGGCTGATGATCGGCCTGATTCTGCTGCTTGGGCGCCGCATTCTGAAAGAAGTTTAGACATGTGCCCGGCGGGAGCCGGAGGCTAGCTTGGCTGGTTTACAGAAGGAGTGTGTTCATGAACAAGACGGCGATTGTGCTTGGCGCCACAGGACTGGTTGGAAAGGCGGTTGTAGAGCGGCTCCTGAGCGACGATTGGCGGGAAGTAAGGACGCTGGCGCGCGGACCGCTCGGTATCCGCCATGACAGGCTGAAGCAGACGGTAATCGATTGGGAACGGCTGGAGCGGTATGGCGGAGAGTTCGAAGGAACGGATGCCGTGTTCTGCTGCCTCGGGACGACGATTAAGCAGGCCGGCTCGCGGGAAAGCTTCGAGCGCGTCGACCTGGAGTATCCGCTTAAGGCTGCGGGGCTTGCCCGGGAAGCCGGAGTGACGCAGTTCCTGGCGGTCTCCGCCATGGGGGCGAGTCCCCATTCGCGCAACTTCTACAGCCGGACCAAGGGCCGGATGGAAGAAGGCTTAAGCCGGGCGGGCATTCCGGGGCTGCACCTGTTCCGCCCGTCGCTCCTGCTCGGAGAGAGGGATGAGTTCAGGCCGGGAGAGCGCGCCGCAGCCTGGCTCATGACGAAGCTCGAATTCCTTATGGCCGGCAGAGCCGCCAAATACCGGGCCATCAAGGGGGTGAGCGTTGCGCGGGCGATGGTTCATATTGCGGCTGCCGGTCCGATGGGGATACATATCTATCCAAGCGACGTCATACAAGCTCTTGGAAAGGACTTCGAAGAAGAGCGGGGAACGGGCACCGGGCAATGAGAAGGGTTTGCAATAATGAGAGCGAAGGCTTTAAAATGAGGACGTAAACAGATGAATGGGAGGAAATGAAGAGATGAGCAAAAAGCAGGTAGCCACGACCAAAGCGCCGGGGGCCATCGGTCCGTACAGCCAGGCCATTACCGCCGGAAATTGGGTATACACCTCCGGCCAATTGGGGCTGGACCCGGCCACGGGCGAGCTGGCTGGTGATGTGCAGGCCCAGGCGCGCCAATCGCTGGCGAATGTACAGGCCATTCTGGAGGAGGCGGGCACTTCCCTGGACCTCGTAGTGAAGACGACGGTATTCCTGAAGGACATGAATGATTTTGCGGCTGTGAACGAAGTGTACAGCAGCTTCTTTAGCGAGCCGTATCCGGCGCGCAGCGCCGTTGAGGTCGCCCGTCTGCCCAAGGACGGACTCGTGGAAATTGAAGTGGTAGCTCGCAGAAAATAATGGCGTCAGCCGGTTTCTGTATTGAAATCCGGACTTTAGCGGTATAGACGGTCCGGATTCGCATAAATCCTTTCCCGGCAGAACTGCAGTCAAGGTGCAGGAGAGCGGGAAAGGATTTTTTTAATATAAGGCTTTATTTGAGTTCCACCCATTGACATTCTACCTACTAGTAGGTAAACAACATCCAAAGGAGAAGATTACAATTAACAAACCGACGATTTTATTTATCAGAAAAGGAGAGAAGACCCCTTCATTTGCAATGCAGGGGAAGAATCAACTTCGGACAAGGGAGGGTTCAGCCCTCAATGGTCCGACATCTGCGAGGTTCCCTAAGCTCCTGCTTATGCCCTTGTTCGCCCACGCTTTCCTTTCGCCCCCTCCCCTCGCCTGACAGCAACCATTTTTTCTGGAAACTTCTTGAATAGGAACTCATGTTCGGTTATAATTTGAGGTGTACAGAGGGGGGCCTGGCTATGCTGATTAAT
>NZ_ASSC01000884.1 GCF_000520735.1 Paenibacillus forsythiae T98 | reverse complement strand
GCCGCCGATGCCGTTATCGGCGTTGAGCCGGGCGACGATATGCGCGGCAAGGCTCTGGAGAAGTGGCACGCGCTGGGCAGTCCGGCAAGCATATCGTTCATTTCCGGCTATTCCAACGCGCTGGAGCTTCCTGCTGCCTCCGCCGACATTGTGACCTGCTCCCAGTCCTTCCACTGGATGGAGCCGGTGAGCACGCTGAAGGAGGTTTCGCGGGTGCTGCGACCGGGCGGAGTCTTCGCCGCTTACGATTGCGACTGGCCGCCGGTGCTTGAGCCGGATATCGAGACGCGCTACAACGAGTTGATCGAGCAGGCCGATGTCATTATCAGCCGCCGGATACCTGCCGAGGAGCGGGCGGTTAAGTGGAACAAGGAAGGCCATCTGGACCGCATCGGGGCAAGCGGTGAATTCTCCTTCGTCCGCGAGATCGCCTTCCACAACATGGAGCGCTGCGGCGCGGAACGGTATGTCGGACTTACACTCAGCCAGGGCAGCGTTCAGACCGTGCTGCGGCTTGGCGGAGGCGAGCTGGATAAGGAGATTGCGGGTTACCGGGAAGCGGTGGAGCATTATTTTAACGGCCGGACCCTGGAGACGCTGTTCAGCTACCATATGAGACTGGGGATCAAATGAACGGAACGCATAAAGTCACGATATGGAGGGGCCACCATGGAAGCGAACAATGGAGATTCGTCTCTCCCGTACAGATTGGCCCGCCTTATGCCGATGTGGAATTTTCAGGGAACTGTGTAATTTATCTGGTTTGGGTGAGCAGAAAATAACCGGCAGGCCCGCTGAAATGGAAAAAGGCTTGCACGTCCAGGCAGGGCGGCATTCCCCCCTCATGGTAAACAGTGAAAAAAAGGTTCATGGTTACAATGAATCCAGAACTGTAGACCGGAGGGGCAGCCTATCATATCCGGTTTTTCGCTTCCCGGCATTCTTGCTTTTTCCGGCCGCTTCCGGCGCCTTCGCATGTTGTTCGCAATGTTGTAATAACTGCCTCACGATACCTCACTTACAGAGTGATATAATGAAGCTGATTGAAAACCTCATATTTTTTCTAAAATTTTTTCGAAAAGAGATGACGAGCACATGAACGAGGGGCTGCAGGAGCGCCTTGAAAAATTCGGTTTTTCGCTATATATGATTCGGGTTACACTGGCAGCCTCATTGTCCTGGATGGCTGTTCACGCCATGTACGGCGGCGAGTTCTCGTACTTTGCGCCGCTGGCGGCGATTCTGATTACCCAGGGCAGCGTCAAGGCCTCGCTCGAAAAAGGCATCTACCGGCTGCTCGGCATTGTCCTCGGCGGGACTGTCAGCCTGATGATCGGCCACTTCTTCAACGTCGGCCCGCTGTCGATCCTGCTGATTCTGCTGATTGGGCTCGGCGTGGCGACCGCTTGCCGGATCAACTTCCAGGCGATTACACAGGTGGGCGTTACCTCGGTACTGGCGCTGACCTTTATCCAGGATCATTATGTGATTTTCAGAGCTTCGGAGACACTGATTGGCGTGGCCTTCGCCCTGCTCTTCAATATGATTATCGTACCGCCCAAGGGCTTCGTCAACGTGAAGAGCACAGCCTTCGCGGGCACCCTGCTGCTCGCCGACGGGCTGAACGGACTCGCGCCGGGACGTGATGAAAGTGGCCAGTCCGAAGCTTTGAAACGGTCCGGTCAGCTGCTTAAGAGCAGCGCTCAGAAACAAAGCGAGCTTGTCTTTACACTGTCCCATGTGCCCTGCAGACATGATCTGTCCGTCATGAAGGAGTCGATCTCCCATTTACAAACGATGCATGGGTATGTGAAAGAAATCGCAAGTGAAATGCGGCTTCTGCCGCCGCATTTCGCTTCCGCCGACTGGATGCGGGAGACGCTGACCGCTACAGCTGACTGCATCGCCATCTTCGGGGCCAAGACGCTGTCGGATACGGAATGCCGCAGCTCGCTTCCGGAAGCTCTGCGCCGCGCCCGCGAGCTTCAGCTCTCCAGCTTCTCCGAGCTTCAGGGCAGCTGCCCGCTGACCGCCATCCGCGATCTGGGCGCTGTCTTCTCGCACATGAACCGGCTGCTGGACGAGGTGGAGCGCGCCGATCACGCCGTCTGCTCCGCCGCTCCGCAGCGCGTCCGCGCCCGGCTGGAGCGCGCCGTGCGCTTTGCAAAGAAGGGACTCTCCCACAAGCTTTAAGCTTGGGAGCGTCCCTTTTTTTTCCAAGGTTGAGCACTTGCAAGAATCCCCTGGCGACTCTCTTCCCGAGAGGCCGTTTCTCTTTGCCTGCAAGCATCGTTGTTATCGCTCCTCGTAAACCGGCCGCTCCAGATCGAAGATCCGGCCAATCGCGCTGTATGACAACCCGGCCAGGCGGCTGACCGGCTTCAGCTTGCCGATGTCGATCCGGCCGTTCTGGATGAGATCGTCCCGCACATAGAAGCTCAGCACCTCGCCGATGAACACATCGAAGTGCCCCAGCGGAACATGCTGCGCAAGGCGGCATTCCATGGCAACCGGACATTCCTGCACCCGGGGTACCGCCACCATGGTGCCGGGAACGGCGGTCAGTCCCGCAAGCCCCAGCTCGCTGACAGACTCCGGCGCATTGATGGAGGTATGATTAATCGCCTCAATGTTGTCCTCGTCCGTGATATGCGCGACAAACTCCTGATTGGCCAGAATATTGCGGGCCGTATCCTTCAGCGTGCCATCGGCATGCCGTCCGCAGGAGAACATGATCATCGGCGGGTTATCGTTCACAATGTTAAAAAAGCTGAATGGCGCCGCGTTAACAATCCCCTCCGCATTGATCGAGGTAACGAACGCAACGGGCCTCGGCACAACGCTGCCGATGAGCAGCTTGTAATTGTCATGAGGCGTCTGTTCATTCATTTTAATAATCATAATATTTTTCCTCCTTCGAGAGCCTGATAATCGGCCAATACAGACGCCCGCTGGCGCTGTATGCGGACATTGACCAGCAAAATGCTGATTACGACCAGAAGCAGTCCTATTACCAGATTAACCGTTATCTTCTCATTTAGAAAGAGGACGCTCGCGCCGATGGATACAAGCGGGATCAGAAAAGTATAAGAGCCCACTTTTCCCGCCTCGCCCTCGTTAATCAGCTTGAAATAGACAAGCCAGCCAAGCGCAATGACAAAGACGGAAATAAAGAGCGTAACGGCGACAAAAGCGAGGTTCCATCGGATGGCTTGCCATGGCTCCGCCACGCTCCCCGCTGCCAGCAGAATCAGTCCGCCGAGCGTAATCTGCATAGCGGTCATCCACAGCATATCGACCCGGTCCATCATCCGCTTTAAATATACCGTCCCGAAAGCCCAGCACAGGGCGGTGGCCAATGCGAGCAGAACGCCCCACAGCGAAATGCTGCCGGTCAACCCCCCTGCGCTCAGGCAGCCCACACCCAGAAATCCGAGCGCAAGCCCCGCCATTTTTTGCCCGTGCATCGCTTCCCCAAGCCACAGCCAGGAGAAAATTCCGAGCAGCACCGGCTGAAGAAATACGATTGCCGAGAACAGCCCCGCCGGCACGTACTGAAGCCCGATCGTTTGAAAGCCATAATACAGCACTATGCTTAGCAGCGCAGAGCTTAAATATACCGGCCACAGCGTCTTGAACCGGAGCAGATGCGCTTTGGGCAGCCCGATCAGGATCAGCAGCACCCCGCCGATCAGGGTCCGGATTCCCGAGAACAGCAGCGGCGGCGCGTATTCCAGCGCTATTTTGGATAACGGCCAGTTGATCCCCCAGACCAGCACAAGAAATGTTAATAAGAGAACTGTAGATTTTTGCCGAGACATTGTACTCCTCCTTGTTATTCATCCTGTACTGATGATACAATACTTCTAGATATAAATAAAATGAATGTTAATTATAAGGAGCATACCAAAACTGTTATGAACAAAGGACAAATTGAGCTGTTTGTCAAAATTGCGGAGAGCGGCAGCTTCACCCGGGCCGGACAGGAAATGAACATGACCCAGCCTGCGGTCAGCCGGGCGATTTCCACCCTTGAAACCGAGCTGGATGTCCAGCTTCTCGTCCGGGATCGGCGCGGGATTGCGCTGACAGCGGTCGGCAGGCGGATACTGGTTATTTTTCGCGATATTCTCAAAGGCTTCAGCAAAGTGGAGCAGGAGGTTGCGGCGGAAAAAGGGCTGGACAAGGGTTTAATCTCGGTCGGCACTTTTCCCGTGGCAGCGGCTTATTTTATTCCCAAAATTATTGCCGCCATCTCCCGTCAGTATCCCAATCTCGAATTCCGGCTGCATGAAGGCACCATAATGGAGGTAAGGGAATGGCTGGACACCGGACTTGTTGATGTCGGCCTTCTGATTCCGCCGCTTGACGGACAGGACACCTTCCCGTTGTTCCGGGAGAAGCTGTACGCAGTGGTGCCCACCGGACACCCCTTGGCGCAGCAAGCCATTGTGCGCGTTAAAGATTTGGAGAATGAGCCGATGCTGGTCTGCAAATCCGGCTACGAGCCTCCGGTCATCGATCTCTTCCAAAGGGCGGAGACGGAGCTTACGGCCAAATATGAGGTCCGCAATTATAACACCGCGCTGAATATGGTCCGGGAGGGGCTGGCTGTGGCGGTGATGTCCCGGCTGTCGCTGCTGTCAGTGCCGGACGGCGTAGCTGTGCGGGAGCTTGAGCCTGAAGCATACAGGGATATCCACCTGTCCGTAAGATCGGCGGAGAACTGCTCGATTGCGGTTCGGCTCTTTATCGACACGGCGCTGGAGCTGTTCGCAGGAAAAGAAGCGGAAGACTTGAAGCGGAGCAACCCTGACCCGGACCTGCATAGGACGGCATTTTAAGCCTCGAATTTACGACTGGGCTGCGTTACGCGGCTACACCTTACTTTAAAGGAGAATTGAAGGATGAAATATAACCGACTTGGAAGAAGCGGACTTCAGGTGTCGAAGCTGGGGCTTGGCACCAACGCCTTCGGCAAGCGGGCGGATCAGACCGCTTCCGCGGCGGTGCTGCACACCGCCCTTGATAACGGGATCAACTTTATCGACACCGCTAATATTTACGCCGGAACGGAGTCGGAGCGGATTATCGGAGAGGCGCTTACGGGCAGACGGCATGAGGCCGTACTCGCAACCAAGGCTGGACTGGTGCGGCACCCCGGCCCCGGCGGCAGCGGTTCATCCCGGTTCCACCTGATGCGGGAGCTGGAAGACAGTCTCCGCCGCCTCAAGACGGACTATGTCGACCTGTACCAGATTCATACCTTTGATCCGCATACTCCGCTTGAGGAGACGCTGCGGACGCTGGATGACATGGTATCCTCGGGCAAGGTCCGCTACATCGGCGCCTCCAATTATGCGGCGTGGGAGCTGATGAAGGCGCTCGGCATCAGCGAACGGACGGGCTATGAGCGCTACGTTTCGCTGCAATGCAGCTACTCGCTGGCTGATCGTACGCCGGAGCAAGAGCTGGTCCCGCTCTGCCAGGACCAGGGCGTCGGCATCATCCCGTATTTTCCGCTGGCCGGCGGCATCCTGACCGGCAAATACGGCGAAGGGAATGAGGCGCCCGCAGGCTCCAGAGCCGACACCGACCCGAACTTCGCCCGGTTCCTGACCGCTGAACGGATCGCGCTGGGGCGGAAGACAGCGGCGCTCGCGGCCAAGCTGGAGACAACGCCCGCCGCGCTGTCCCTGGCCTGGCTCATGAGCCGTCCGGCGGTGTCCACCGTCATTGTCGGCGCTACCCGGGCGGAGCAGCTGGCCGAGAGCCTGAAGAGCGTGTCCCTTGCTCTTGGCGACGAGGTACAGGATAAGCTCGGCGCTATTAGCCGCCCGTTCATCCACGGCGAGCCGTTTGCGGTGTACCGCCTGCCGGAGTAAAGGGCGTTAGGCCCGCTCCCGCATTCGGGTGCTATTTATTGAACATATGCCCGGCCAGGGTTAGCGTATCCATACTTGGATGGCCGGATATTTTCCCGCCTGCTATACGGCTTAAGCGCCCCTGTTCAATCTTCTTGGCCCATTGGAAACTTAAGTAAAATAATTCCATTGCTATCGACAATTTCGGACAAGCTATTTATCCCAAAGCTGATATACTACAGTGAAAACCGGCAAAATACGGTTATTTCATTACTGGGAGGAACGAAATTTGAGAACAAAGGTCGCTGCTGTCGCAGGTTCAATGCTGGTCGCCACAAGTCTGTTGGCGGGATCGGGTTATGCGAAACCGGCCCAACAGGCCCCTGAGAAACAAAAATATGTGATCGCGTTTCAGTCTTCACTTCCGGCAGACTATGAAACCATTGTGACGAAGGCCGGAGGAACAGTCCTGCGGGCCATCCCGGAACTAAGCGGACTCGAAGCAGAATCGGAAAGGCAGGACTTTCTTGCGAATCTGAGCGGGATTTCAGGCATTCAAGCGGCCAACCGCGAAATGGTGTATCAGCTTGATGAAGACACCGCCGGCGCCGACGGCCAGCCAGTGACCGATATTCCGCAGGACGCGGATACGTATTGGCCCTATCAGTGGGACATCAAGCGGATTACGAATAACGGGGCCTCCTACAAGCTGGAAACGGGCGGCGCCACAAGCCCCGACGGCACGGTTGCGCACAAAGCGGTTGTTGGCGTCATCGACACGGGAATCGACGCTGAACATCCTGACCTGAAGGCGAATTTCCTCGGGGGCGTGAACTTTGTCCCGGCAGGTGTCGACGCCAGCGAAACAGGCGATCCAAGCGATCTCAGGGACCGCGATGGCCACGGCACCCATGTGGCTGGCTCCATAGCGGCCAACGGCAAGGTCAAAGGCGTAGGTCCCGGCCTTGGCATCCGTTCGTACCGTGTATTCGCGGCCGAGGGCGGCGCGCCAACCTCATGGATCGCCGCAGCCATCGTTCAGGCTGCCAAGGACAAGGTCGATGTTATCAATATGTCGATCGGGGGCTACGACGGCATTGCCAGATACACCTATTATGGTTTCAAGTACAATGATGTGGCGGACATGCTCCTTTGGAAGCGGGCGCTGCAGTATGCGGTGAAACGCAATGTAACGGTTGTTGCTGCCGCTGGCAACGAGTCGCTGAATCTGAACGACTCGGGCTCCGTAATCGATTATATGAACCAGACATACGGATACCTCGGCCTGACCTTCAAAAGCGCCGTGAAAGAAGTGCCGGGCACGCTGCCGGGCGTCATCAACGTGTCTTCATCGAATCAATGGTCTTCGAACAAGATCGCGTTCTATTCCAATTACGGCAGCACGATCGACGTGGCGGCTCCCGGCGGGGACAACGGTCCGGTCTATGATGCAAGCCGAAATCTCGACGAGCGGGATTTCCACTTCCGTACGCTCAGCACATGGCCGACTTATCTGGAGCCTTACTTCACTTCGAACCTGAGGGGCTATGCGCTGCTGCATGGGACTTCGATGGCCGCTCCGAAGGTTGCGGGCATTGCGGGCGTCATCAAGGCCGCCCACCCGGAATATACGCCGGCCCAGGTCCAGGCGCTCATCAAGCAGACGGCTGACGATCTGGGTAAGCCGGGGCAAGACCCCCTGTTCGGCTCGGGAGAAGCCAATATTTTCAATGCATTGAGCCGATAATCTCGTACCGGCGTCCTGAATGGGCCTGCCCCAAATGAATGAATTTTCA
>NZ_ASSC01000883.1 GCF_000520735.1 Paenibacillus forsythiae T98 | reverse complement strand
GGACTGTTCTGCGCGAAGCCGGTCTATGAATACCTGATCGAAGCCGATACGGCCCAGAGCTTTGTGCTGCATGCCTTTTCGTTCTGGGACGGCATCGGCATGTACATGAAGATTGCCATGGCCGTATCGCTAGTAGTGACCCTGCCGTTCATCGTCTATCAGCTATGGGCATTCGTCAGTCCCGGCCTGCGGCCGGTGGAGCGGAGCGCCGCCCTGCGGTACGTCCCGTATGCGCTGCTTCTGTTCGTGCTCGGTCTCCTCTTCGCTTACTATATCGTATTTCCGATGGCTCTTTCCTTCACCGTCTCGGTCACGCGCGATATGGGGCTTGAGGAGACGTACGGCATTGCGCAGTATTTCAATTTCATGTTCAGCCTGGTGCTGCCGATGGCGCTGCTGTTCGAGCTGCCGCTCATTGTCATGTTCCTGACCAGGCTTCGGATTCTGAATCCGCTTCGGCTGCGAAAGGTGCGTCGTTACGCCTATTTCACGCTGGTCTTCGTCGCGGTGGTGATTACGCCGCCCGATTTCATATCGGATTTTCTGGTGACCATTCCTTTGCTCGTTCTCTACGAATTCAGCGTATTCCTGTCGGCATTTATATACCGCAAGCAGCTTGCCGCCGATGCGGCGCTGGAAGCCCGGTACACCGCAGGCGACCATGCCTGAGGAATATGCGCGGGATGGTCCAATATTGCGGATTGCTGAGGGAGGAAGGCATATTTTTCCGTTCTATGGATAGAATGAAAGAAGGTATAACCTGGACAACCCGGGAAGACCGACTGTTTTCCAAAATCGTCTAGAAAAAAGAGCAAAAGGACTTGAAATCCGCAGTCAAGTTGAGTAATATAAAAATTGTTGTTAGCACTACTGACTGTCGAGTGCTAACAGAGCGAAAGGATATGCTGAGACGGAGCCGCCGACTCTCATATTTCATGAATGCCCCGAACTGCTTTTCGGGAATGCATTCTTCAAACCTGTGTTCAAGCATAACAACATAATTTTCAAAGGAGGCTATTTTTCATGATCAAACCTTTAGGTGAACGCGTACTGGTGGAACCGACCCCGCAGGAGGAGACGACTTCGTTCGGCATCGTGCTTCCGGACTCGGCCAAGGAGAAGCCGCAGGAAGGCAAGGTCGTGGCTGTAGGCAGCGGCGCTCTGAAAGACGGAGTTCGCGTACCGCTGGAAGTGAAGGAAGGCGACCGCGTCATTTTCTCGAAGTATGCGGGAACTGAAATCAAGTATGAAGGTAAAGATTATTTGATTATGAAAGAAAGCGACATTCACGCGATTCTGGGTTAATTCCCGAAGGCGTTCATAAGACTTCAATACCGATACTTACAATTTATAGGGAGGTATTTTGATAATGGCAAAAGATATCAAGTTCAGTGAAGACGCCCGCCGCGCGATGCTGCGCGGAGTAGACGCTTTGGCAAACGCGGTTAAGGTAACGCTCGGACCGAAAGGCCGCAACGTGGTGCTGGAGAAGAAATTCGGCAGCCCGCTGATCACGAATGACGGCGTGACGATCGCCAAGGAAATCGAGCTGGAAGACGCGTTCGAGAACATGGGCGCTCAACTGGTTAAAGAAGTTGCCACCAAGACGAACGACGTAGCGGGTGACGGTACGACAACTGCAACCGTTCTGGCTCAAGCGCTGATCCGCGAAGGTCTGAAGAACGTGACTGCCGGCGCCAGCCCAATCGGTCTGCGTAAAGGTATCGACAAAGCGGTTCGCGCCGCAGTGGAAGAACTGAAAGCCATCGCCAAGCCGATCCAAGGCAAACAATCCATCGCTCAAGTTGCGGCGATCTCCGCAGCCGACGAAGAAGTAGGCCAACTGATTGCCGAAGCTATGGAAAAAGTGGGCAAGGACGGCGTAATCACCGTTGAAGAATCCCGCGGCTTCCTGACTGAGCTTGAAGTGGTAGAAGGCATGCAGTTCGACCGCGGCTACATCTCCCCGTACATGATTACCGATACGGACAAAATGGAAGCTGTGCTGGATAACCCTTATATCCTCATCACCGACAAAAAGATCAGCAGCACGCAAGAGCTTCTGCCGCTGCTTGAGAAGATCGTTCAACAAGCCAGACCGCTTGTGATCATCGCCGAGGACATCGAAGGCGAAGCTCAAGCGATGCTGATCGTGAACAAGCTGCGCGGAACGTTCAACGCCGTTGCCGTTAAAGCCCCTGGCTTTGGCGACCGCCGCGAAGCGATGCTCCAGGATATTGCCGCTCTGACCGGCGGCCAAGTCATCACCGAGAAGCTCGGTCTTGACCTGAAGAGTGCAACTGTCGAGCAACTCGGCAACGCCCGTCAAGTGCGCGTAACCAAAGAGAACACGACCATCGTTGACGGAAGCGGCGCGAAGGAAGACATTCAAGCGCGCGTCAGCCAAATCCGTTCCCAACTGGAAGAAACCACTTCCGAGTTCGACAAGGAGAAGCTGCAAGAGCGTCTGGCCAAGTTGTCCGGCGGCGTAGCCGTTGTAAAAGTCGGCGCAGCTACCGAAACCGAGCTGAAAGAGCGCAAGCTGCGCATTGAAGACGCCCTGAACGCTACCCGCGCCGCGGTTGAAGAAGGTATCGTATCCGGTGGCGGCACCGCGCTGGTTAACGTATATGGCGCCGTAGCCGCTGTTGATGCGACAGGCGACGAGAAGACTGGCGTGAGCATCGTGCTGCGCTCCCTGGAAGAGCCGATTCGCACGATTGCTGCGAATGCCGGCCAAGAAGGCTCCGTTATCGTTGAGCGCCTGAAGAAGGAAGCGATCGGCATCGGCTACAACGCCGCTACCGACGAATGGGTCAACATGATCGAAGCCGGTATCGTCGACCCTGCGAAGGTAACCCGCTCCGCGCTGCAGCATGCTGCGTCCGTAGCCGGCCTGTTCCTGACCACGGAAGCCGTTATCGCCGACAAGCCTGAGCCTGAAAAAGCCGGTGCCCCTGACATGGGCGGCATGGGCGGTATGGGCGGCATGATGTAATAAAGGGCTAGAATCCCTTATAAATCACCGTTTGACCACATATGTATAAGTTTGAGACCTCTCAGAACACTGAGAGGTCTTTTATATTATTGAGATCCACCCTCGACCCTAGGCATAGCAAAAAAATATGGGATGTATTAAATTTTGAATGTATTGCTATTGACTCAAATGGTGGTAACTGGATAGAGCAAATCGTCAGGGCATACAAGATGCTACCCTATGCAATATCCGGATAAGTGCAATCAATTGATTGCACTTTTTTAATGCGGATAGTATAATTTAATCATAGGGGGTGAACCATATAGATGACGACGGCGGAATTCCTACGGCAAGCGAAAGCACTCATTTCTAGCGGCCGCACTTATTTTTCCAAGCGGAACGATTATGATACCATTCAGGCTCTTTTTGATTTAGGTATTGAAGACAGAAAAGGAGCTTGGCGGGAGATCATGAAGTTGAAGCCTACTGACCAATACAAGCCGCCTGAGCCGGATCGTAGAGGGTCCGAAGAGTTGGTCTGGTTCTTTAGGAAAGAACTTAACGGAACAATCGCATACATTAAGTTAACCATAGATCAAAACCTGTGTATGTGCATCTCGTTTCATCCAGAAGGATACACACAAAATTAAATACATAGGGAAGACGGGTTTTTTCGGAAGCCTCGTCCCTTACTTTTATATAAATCCGACCTTGTTAGGAGGAAATAGTAATGAACATAATGAACTATTGTGAAAATTGTCGTGCAGAGCATACTTATACCATAAAAAAAGAACTGCAGCTATTTAGATTCAGGGGGCAGGATATTGAGTTTGAACGAAGGATAGCTTTTTGTAACAATTGTGGTTCATTAATTGATGTGGAAGAGTTGGAAAACGAAACAATGGCTAATGTAGCGCGAATTTATACCGAGAAGCATGGTATGACATCACTTGAGATCCAGAACGTGAGGAAACAATATAAATTGGGTGTGAGACCCTTTGCTAAGTTGTTGAATATTGGACCTGCGAGTGTAACCCGATACGAATCCGGGAGTTTGCCGCAAGCGAGCCATTTAGAGCTTTATAAGCGGCTGCAGCAACATCCTCATATCATATTAGAATTCTTCAACAGAAATAAAGGTTCGCTATCTAGCAGGGAATTAAAAATGGTCGAAAGGGCTCTTGATGCTTGGACAATTGCTGAACCATCATTTCAAACAGACGAACAAATTATTGAATCTATTTATAAAACTTATGAAACAACGGATTTGGCTGGCTATAGTGATTTTTCTTTAGAAAAGTTCATTAATATGATTTTATATTTCACGACAAATGGTGTTTTGAAAACAAAGCTCATGAAATTGTTGTGGTATAGTGATTTTTTGTATTTCAAACGACAAACGGTATCAATCTCGGGTGCAACTTATGTTAAGTATCCATATGGTCCGGTGCCAAAGCATCATGATATAACTTTAGCTCATTTACAACATATGAATGTGATTGAAGTCGATGAACATACGAATGATGAAGGTTGGACTATGATGATAATTAAAGCTTCTGAGCCCTTTGATTCAACGATTTTCAATGAAGATGAATTAGAGACAATGCGGGAAATTGAAACGCATTTTAGAGATTATGGTTCCCGGAAAATTAGTGAATATGCACATAATGAAATGGGATGGCTAGAAACAGAAGAAAAACAACCAATTAGTTATAAATATGCCGAAGAATTGCGGGAGCTCCATTAAATATTTATGCAGTGCAGATCACGATAAGTGATCTGCTTTTTCATATACTGAAAGTAGGGCGTGATTACCTTTCGCCACGTCACTTTGATGAACAGCTATTAATAATAAGTATGTCAGCAACGTCAGGACTGATTTTGCCTTAATAGTGGACACCCTCATATTAAGGGCTCTATCAAGCTAACCCGCTTTGACCATACTTTATCAATATAGGCCCTTCACGAGTACAACTGCAAACGGGACAAATCAAAATCACTTCTAAAAAAATTAGGATAGAAATACCACAGATCAGGACAATCAACGGGATCGGCCAGCTTTAAAGGAAAATCAAACCTTTGAGAGAACATTGACTTTTTCAGCCAGCAACTATAATGAAAAATTGAAATATATTTTGGCTATTGGGAGAACATTCAAATGAGCAGCCAGCATGAATTGTGACTTGGATTTTATCCCATGGTAATCCAGCAAGAGGGGGAATCCCCCTCTTTTTCGATTTTGTCAACATGTTTTCGCTCTCTTCAAGTAACTTATATGTCATAAAACATAACACAAACAGAGCTGTTTCACGCATTCATTCCGCTTTTTTCGACAAAAAACATTATAATGTGATTAAAAATGACACAAAACTGTAGACAATTTCGCTTTCTGTATGTATGATAAGGCTAACTCTACGAGAGAAATGAACGATCCGAGAATTGCAGCGATAAGCCGGGGGAATGAAGCCCGGGAATCTATTTTAATAATTGTATACAATTATACAATTATACTTCTATGGCGGGAACCAGCAGATTATTAACTGGGAGATGGATTTATGGACAGTTCTGTTATGCGAACTCGCAGGTTATCGAAGGATAATACTTATTTTGCTTTAAAACAAAAAATCATTGATAGTGAGCTGAAGCCCGACCAGGTTGTACATGAAGAGAGCTTGGCAGCCTTGCTCGGCGTTAGCCGCACTCCTTTAAGAGAGGCTATTCAAAGGCTAGAGAATGAGGAGTTTCTCGTAAGGCAGCCGAATGGCAGGCTGAGAGTGGCGTCGGTAACGATGGAAGAGGTCAGAGAAATCTTCCTGATCCGCAGCATGCTGGAGGGTTACATTGCCAAGAGCGCCGCCAAGAATGCCACGGACAACGATATTCAAAATTTGACGGCGATGATTGGAAATATCAAACAGTCGTTTCAATCAGGCAAGAGTCAGGATTTTGTCTCATACGGCTTTGAATTTCATGATTATTTATCTGAGATGAGCGATCTCAAGACCTTTGTGAAAATCCTGAACCACCTGAGAGACCACGCGCTTCGCTATTGCCGCTTTGTTTCACTGCATGGAGACTGGAACACGCAGGCCGATGAAGAGCATAACCATATTTTGCAAATGATTGCCGACAGAAATGAGGATGGCGCTGAAAAGGCGATGCAGGATCATATCTTAAGCAGTCTGTCCTCCGCATTGGAGAGAATACAAGGAATTCAAGCAAACAGAGAGGATTGAGTTGGATATGGAGACAGAATGGAGTATGGACACGAAGATTATTCATGAGCACCAGTTTCCGGACCCGCACACGGGCGCTATCTCTCAAACGATTGTACCTGCGGTGGCTTATGCGTTCCCTGATTCCGAAACGGCGGCGGCGGTAGTTGCTGGCGAGGAAGAAGGCGTGTATTACGGCAGATACGGAAATCCTACATCCCGCACGTTGGAGAAGAAGATAGCCGCATTGGAGGGCGGAGAAGATGCTTTAGGCGTTTCCAGCGGAATGGCGGCCATCTCCATTGCTCTCCTCGGCTTCCTGAAGCATGGCGATCATGTCCTGGTGACCAAGGATGTGTATGGAGGAACCTACAGCTTCCTGACCTCTCTGGCGCCCAGATTCGGCATACAATTTGATTTTGTCGATTGTACGGATACCGATCTGATCGTCAAGGCGATCAAGCCCAATACGAAAGCCGTTTATATTGAAACTCCCTCCAATCCCAGATTGACGATTCTGGACATTGAGGCAATCTCGGAGGTCTGCAAGGCCCGCCAGCTTCCCGTCATTGTCGACAACACCTTTATGAGCCCTTGCTTGCAGAAGCCGCTTGAGCTTGGGGCCGATGTCGTGGTGCACAGCGCCACCAAATATATCAATGGACATGGGGATGTGCTGGCCGGATTCATTGTCGGGAAGAAAGACGCCATCCAGTTTATGAGAAAGAAGCTGATGGGCGATCTGGGACAGAATCTCAACGCCTGGGACGCGTTCCTGATTTTAAGAGGCATGAAGACCATGGCCCTGCGGGTGGAACGGCACTGCGGCAACGCCCGGAAAATTGCCGAATATCTCGAATCGCATCCTTTTATCGATAAAGTCTTTTATCCCGGTTTAAAGTCTCATCCTCAACATGAGCTGGCCCGTAAACAAATGAAGGGCATGGGAGGGATTGTTTCCTTCGAGGTCAAGGGAGGTTTGGTTGAAGGGAAAAAATTAATCAATTCGCTGAAATTGGCGATGATTTCATTCAGCCTGGGAGATCCGGAGACGCTCGTACAGCATCCGGCGTCCATGACCCATGCCTCGATTCCGCAGGAAGAGAGAATCAAATTCGGGATTACGGATGGATTAATCCGCATTTCGGTCGGCTTGGAGGATGCTGATGATATTATCCAGGATTTCGATCAGGCCCTGACCGCCCTGTTTCCTGCTTCTGAAACTAAAATAACGACAAAATAAACGGGAGGAAGCTTATGTCCACTACACAGCCGGATGAGATTGAACAAGCTCTGGGCAGCCGATTGATTGACGTTCGCAGGAACCTTCACCGGGAGCCTGAGCTATCCAACGAAGAGTTTAAAACGACAGAGAAGCTGCGGAAATGGCTGACGGGTGCCCATATTGATCTGTTGGACCTTCCACTGAGAACGGGACTCATTGCCGAAATTGGACAAGGGGATGGGCCAATCGTAGCCATTCGCTGCGATATCGACGCGCTCCCGATTGAAGAGCAGACCGGATTGCCTTTTGCGTCAGAGGTTCCGGGGAAAATGCATGCATGCGGTCATGATTTTCATACAGCCGTCATATTGGGTGCCGCATATTTGCTGAAAGCCCGTGAAGCCGAGCTGCCCGGAAGGGTCAGAGTGTTGTTTCAGTCGGCGGAAGAAACCGGTCACGGAGCTGAAAGTGTCCTGGAGTCGGGAGGGCTTGAGGATGTGGCTGCCATCTTTGGCCTCCATAACTCGCCGGAGCTGCCCACAGGATCATTCGGAACGAGAACCGGAGCTTTAACCGCAGGTGTGGACCGGTTTGAAATTACGGTAAAAGGCATCGGCGCCCATGCGGCAACGCCGGAGAATGGCGTAGATTCGATTGTAACTGCGGCTCAAATCGTAACGGCGCTTCAAACGGTTGTCAGCCGCCAGAACAGCGCAAGCGAGCCGGTTGTGCTGAGCGTTACCCGAATCCAGGGAGGGTATACCTGGAATGTGCTGCCGGAGATTGTGGAACTGGAAGGCACCGTTCGAACTCATAATGAAGCGGTTCGCCGTATTATTCCAGACAAAATGACTCAAATTATTGAAGGAATTGCCGCTGCGGCGGGGGCGGAGGCCAAGCTGCATTGGTATCCGGGACCACCCGCGACGATCAATGACGGATACTGGGCTGATTTTACCAAAGAGATTGCGAAACAGGCAGGCTACGAGGTGCATGATATCCCGCCGCAAATGGGAGGCGAAGACTTCTCATTGTACTTGCAGAAGATACCGGGCGCTTTTGTAAATATCGGAGCAGGTCCCGCTTATGCGCTGCATCACCCGCGCTTTGATGTGGACGAGGCCGCATTGCTGCCGGCTGCCGGTTACTTTGCTTTATTGGCGGAGCAAGCGTTGGTCAGGCTGAAGGAGAAAGGTTAAACCCCAAATCCGATAACGAAATGAGAGGAATGTATATGATTGAATTAAAGGATGTTCATAAAACGTACACCCGCAAAGGAATCTCAAACGACGCTTTGAAGGGAATCAACTTAAAGGTTGAAAAAGGCGATATCTTTGGGGTTATCGGCTACAGCGGTGCGGGAAAGAGCACATTGATTCGTTTGGTCAATTACCTGGAAAGGCCGACGAAAGGTCAGGTTTTCGTGGACGGGCATGATTTGGGCGAATACAGCGTGAAGGATCTGCGTGCCGCCAAGAAAAACATAGGCATGATCTTTCAGCATTTCAACCTGTTGGAATCGAAAAAAGTATTTGATAACGTGGCCATTCCCCTCATTTTGTTGAAAAAGAATAAAGACGAAATTCGCCGGCGTGTTCTGGAGCTGCTGGAGTTTGTTGGATTGGGCGACAAGGCGGGCAGCTATCCGAGCGAATTGTCGGGCGGACAGAAGCAGCGCGTCGGGATTGCAAGGGCGCTTGCCTCGAACCCCTCCATTCTCCTGTGCGATGAAGCGACATCGGCGCTGGACCCGCAGACGACGCGCTCCATTTTACAGCTGCTCAAGAAAATCAATGCGGAATACAACATTACGATTATGATTATTACCCATGAAATGTCGGTCATTCAGGAGATTTGCAACAAGGTGGCGGTCATGGAGCAAGGACGGATTATCGAGCAAGGCAGCGTCCTCGAAGTATTTGGACATCCCCAGCATCCGACCACGCAAAATTTCGTGAAGACCGTTATTCAGAACAGCATCACAAGCAGCGTGCAAAAATCTATAACAAAGGAACCCGGGAGCGGCATTTACAAGCTGGAATTTGTCGGGGAAACCGCTTCGGAGCCGATCATGTACCAATTGATTCGTTCCTATGATGTGAAGGTCAATATCCTGTTTGCCAATATGACCGAGATTCAGGAAACGACATTGGGCAAAGTGATTATTCAGCTGCAAGGAGAGACGGCCGAGGTTAACCGTGCCTTGTCCTTCCTGGAAAATAGCGGAGTCGGTGTGGAGGAGGTAGAGAAGCATGATGTCAACTACAGTTACAACTGATCAATTTATGCAGGCGATCATCGACACCCTTTATATGGTGGGGATGTCCTTGTTCGTGGGGTCTTTAATTGGAATACCTATCGGAATTTTGCTGGTGGTTACCCGTCCGGGCGGTGTTTTGGAGAACAAAATACTGTATGCCATTATCAATCCGATCATCAACATTGTCCGCTCCCTGCCATTTATTATATTGCTCGTCGCCATTATTCCGTTTACCCGGCTGATTGTGCAGACCTCAATCGGGACAAGCGCTGCGATCGTGCCGCTCATCATTTATATCGCGCCGTACATCGGGCGCCTGGTGGAGAATTCCCTGCTTGAAGTCAATCCGGGAATTCTCGAAGCGGCAGAGGCGATGGGGGCTACACCGTTTCAGGTTATCTGGTACTTTCTATTGCCCGAGGCCGTCGGATCGTTGGTTCTATCCTTGACCACCGCGACTATTGGGTTAATTGGAGCGACCGCGATGGCCGGAACAGTTGGCGGCGGCGGAGTCGGGGACTTGGCGATCGTATACGGCTACCAGCGGTTTGACACTTTTGTCGTCATCGCCACGGTAATTGTCCTGATCGTTTTTGTTCAAGGCATTCAATCATTGGGCAACACTTTGGCAAGGAAGATTCGCCGCTACTAGCAATTACTTAAAGGGGAGGAAGACGAAGCGTGAGTGAATGGAGCAAACAAGACCGGTTTAACGCCTTGCTATCCGGTGAAAGGGCAGACCGTCCGATCGTCAGCGGCTGGCGTCATTTCATCGACAAGGAGCAAAATGCGGATGATTTGGCGGACACGACGATCACCTTTACGAAGGAATATGATTGGGATTGGGTCAAGATTAATCCGCGAGCAACCTACCTGGCCGAAGCCTGGGGAAACAAGTATGACTTTCAGGACTACCAGACCGTATTCCCCAGACAGGAAACGACCGCTGTTCCAGCGGCAACCAATCTTTGGGATCTTGAGGTGAAGAAAGCCGCGGATTCAGCGCCGTTATTGGAGCAACTGGAAGCGGTGCGGAAAATTCGTCAAGGGCTGCCGGATACCCCTCTGATTCAAACCGTCTTCTCACCTTTAACCGTGCTGCTCTTCATTGTGGGCCGATCTGCTTATGTAACCAAAACGGTGTTTGGCATTGAGAATCCGGTTACCCTGGAATCGTTGTTTACCGAGCACCGGGCTGCGGCGCATCATGCGCTGCATGTCATTTCGTTAACCTTGGCCGATTATGTGAAGGAGCTGCGGCAAGCGGGATCGGATGGACTGTTCTATGCGGTGACGGGTACGGCTCATCCGGGCCTGTTCACTGAAGAGAGGTTTAATGAATTTTCGAGACCTTATGATTCCATTGTGCTGGAGGCGGCGAGCTACGGGAAAAATGTCCTGCATACTTGCGGCGCCCATGCCCAGCCGGAAAGATTCAACGATTACCGGATCGACGGCATCAGCTGGGATACCAAGGCTGAGGGAAATCCGGACCTGGATGCGGCACTGACGGCAACCAAGGTTGGCGGCGTCGATCATGCTCTGTTTGCGGTAAATGACATTCCTGAAATTCAGCGGCAGGCCGAGGAAGCCTTGAACCTGATGAAAGACCAGCCTTTTATTCTCGCTCCAAATTGCGCAATCCCGCTTAACGTAACCGATGAGGCGCTGAAGCAGTTCAAACAATCTGTTATTGAAAAGGAGACAAGAATATGAAAAAATTGTTGCTCGTTATTTTAGCTGGGGTTGTGGCACTGTTGACGGCTTGCGGCCAAAATGCGGATAAAGGCTCGGATTCAGGGGCCGCGCCGGAAGAGAAGAAAGAGATTACCGTCGGATTTGGCGTCGGGACGTACGAAGAGCAATTCCGCCAATCGATTCTGCCGATTTTAGAGAAGCAGGGGTATAAGGTAGATATCAAGACCTTCTCCCAGAACATGCAGGTCAACCCCGCCATGAAGGAAGGCTCCATCGACGCAAGCATCTTCCAAAGCACGGCGTACATGGAGGCGATTAACAAGGAAATCGGCGCGGACATGGTTGGCATTGCCTATGTGCCGGGCGCTCCGCAGGGTCTGTACTCCGTCAAGCACACTACGCTCGATGATGTAAAAGACGGCACTACCGTTGCTGTCCCGAATGATCCGGTTAACCAGGAACGCGCCCTTCGGATTCTGGAAGAACTTGGCTGGGTAAAGATTAAAGCAGGAGCCGGTGTGGAGGACTTCAACATCAACAGCATGGAGCCGGACAAGTATAAAATTGATATCAAAATTCTGGACCCTGCGCAAATCCTCGTATCGCTCAAGGATGTCGATTATGGAGTCGTCAACGGAAACTACATTGCGAACGCCGGCAAAAAAATTACAGACGCGCTGAAAATAGAAAATACGCCAATGCAGCACAGAATCATCGTGTCCATCAACAAGAAAGACGAGAACACGCAATGGGCCAAAGACCTGAAGGCCGCCTACGAGTCCAAAGAGTTCGAGGAATACATCACCGGAATAGAGAAATACGACGGGTTCATTCTGCCGGAAGCATGGAAAAACAATTAAGCGAGGAAGTGGACGGGTTGGCCGAAAAACAGATTCACTTTATCGGCGGCGGACAAATGGCTGAGGCCATTATCCGCGCCGTGATCTCCAATCAGACTGTATCCGCAGATCGGATCAGCGTAACGGATATCAATGAGCCGCGTCTTCAGTTTTTGAGCAGCACTTACGGAGTGACTTCGGGCAGCTCTCCCGAGCAATGCCTGGCTGAAGCGGACCTCATTGTGATTGCCGTCCGGCCGCAGGACAATTTGGCTGCATTGGGACAAGCTGTACACCAATTCGCCGCACCAACCGCCGCAATCGTTTCGATTGTGGCGGGTGTGACGATTAAGAAGCTGGCCGACTATTTTGGAGCCGAACGCCCGATCATCCGGGTCATTCCCAATACGTTGACCGATACGGGATACGGCTATAGCGGAGTTGCCTTGAATGCCTTCGCCGATCCGGCCCAGGTGGCCGACTTCTTGCTCGGATTCGGAAAAGTGCAATATTTGGACGAAGCGTTGATTGATGTCTTTACCGGATATGGTGTGGCCGGACCGAATTACATTTATTATTTTATTGAGTCCCTGGCCGATGCGGGTGTGCTCGCCGGATTGCCCCGGGAACAAGCGTGGAACGTTGCGCTGGAAAATGTCACCGGAGCTGTCGTCATGCTGAAACAGACTGGACTGCATCCAAGACAACTGCTTGATATTAACAACTCGCCCGGCGGTGTGGGCATTCACGGCTTATACGAGCTGAACAACAGCGATTTCGCGGCCGGCCTGCAAAGAAGCGTCCTGGCAGCCGTAAAGCGGACGACCGAGTTAGGGGCGAAATAGCAATGGCATCGAAAAATTGGGATCATCTTGTTCATTATGTCAATGATTTGGACCAACCGGTTCAGCTCTTCCGGGAGCATGGTTTGATCGCCTTCAGGGGAGGCTCCCATACGGAGTGGGGAACCTTTAACAGCTTAAGCTATTTTGGCATAACCTATATTGAGTTTCTGGGTATTGAGAATCTGGAATTGGCGAAGGCGACGGAGCATAATCGTGTGGTGAAGGATGCGGTCAGCCTGTTGCCGGAGCATGAGGCTTTGAGCAGAGTCGTTATTCGGACCGATGATATTGAAGAAATGGCCGCTTCTTTGGAAGCGGCGGGCTTAATATTGTCCCCTATCATGGATGGCAAGCGTCTCGACAACATGGGCAGACTCATTGAGTGGCGAATGATGACCATTGACGGCGATTTCGGGGGGCTGGTCTATCCATTTATTATTCAGTGGAAAGGAACGGATGACGAACGGCTGGAGCGCTTGACGGCGTCCGGCATCATCCGGCCTCATCCTGCGGGCAATGCGGAAATCAAAAGGGCGGTATTCCATGTCTCCGATCCGGCGGCAGCCGCCGGGCATTGGGCGGAGTTGTTCGGCCTGACCGTCTTGCAATCAGACGACCGTTCCGTCACCCTTGAGATTGGCGGCAAGTTCTTTGATTTCGTGCAAGGAGAAGGGAACGTGTTCAAGCAGGTGATCTTTGAAACGGATTCCGCGCAGCTGAAAGGGAGAACCATCCGGATTGGCGAAGGAGAATACGTATTTCATAGTTGACACATGGGGATTATAAGTTTAAAGTAATCAATAGAGATATACCGACCATGCGAATGGAGGCATTTTCCTTTGGAAAGTGCCTTTTTCGTCGTTATTTAAGGAGGTGGGAAAAATGAAGCCGCAGACGTTGTGTCCATCAAGTACAGCAGAGGATGATATCAGCCGCCACCCTTGCTACAGCGAGGAAGCCCATCGGTTT
>NZ_ASSC01000882.1 GCF_000520735.1 Paenibacillus forsythiae T98 | reverse complement strand
CCGGCTTCAGTAGTTTCAGAATGGAAGGGCGCAAGGATGGGGCCTCCTTTTAAAAAGTAATCTGCATTTCTAAAAATATATTCGCCTTTATTTAAAGGTTAAGGGATAGTACAATGAATCAAATATACTACTTATTAGTAGTATTTTCAATTACTTTTACCGTCTTTATAACCCTGCTATTTATGCCTTTACTCTCCTAACCTTTAGGAGAGGTGATTAACATGACAAATTTACGGAATTCGGTTGGAGATAGAATTAGGGCTATACGGAAGGCAAAGGGATTAACGCAACAGCAGCTTGCGGAGTTATCAAATCTGGATGATGCATACATAGGATCATTGGAGCGAGGAGAACGGAACTTTTCTATAGATACCCTAGAGAAAATTGTAGCCGCATTAAACATTCAGCCAGTAGAACTATTTCAAAACCAGACTGATTTGAATGAAGCCGAAGCTGCTCAACGGACAGCGATTGATGAATACGCAGTTGCAGTTAGCGAGTTGAGTGTGAAGCAAATTGATAAAATGAAAAGGATTGTTAAAGAGGTGCGAGGGGCCTTTGAATAGAAGAAGATGCGCTGAGACAAACGTGACTCCCCCTTCTAGCTTTAGCTAAGGTGATCCCATGAATTTACCAGAAAGCGTTGGTAACCGGATTCGTGAGCTTAGAAAAGCAAAAGGATGGACGCAAGAACAACTGGCTGAAGCGGCATCGCTTCATTACAGTTACATAGGTGGGGTAGAG
>NZ_ASSC01000881.1 GCF_000520735.1 Paenibacillus forsythiae T98 | reverse complement strand
CGTGAAGGCGCTGGCGGCGGAGCGGGGCATCCGCAAGCTTCGGCTGCGCGCGCTGTCCTGCAACGCCTCGGCCCTGGCTTTTTATCAGGAGTGCGGGTTCAGGGAAGAAGGGCGTTTGCTGGAGGAATTTTATCTTGCAGGCCGGTATGTGGACGAGGTGTTTATGAGCTGCCGTACCGTGCAGGCATCTATGAAGGAAACAAAATGAAAGCGGGGATGGCATGAAGATCATATCATTGAATGTGGGGATGCCGGTAACGGCCCTTTATCGCGGAAAATCGCTGGAAACGGGTATTTACAAATATCCTGTGGAGGGGTCTGTTCAGGTGTCAGCCGGCGGACTTACCGGGGACGGACAAGCGGATCTTATCAATCACGGGGGGCCGGACAAGGCCGTCTGCGTATATCCGTCAGAGCATTATGCCTACTGGGAGGAGTGGCTGGGCAAGAAGCTGGACTACGCCGCCTTCGGGGAAAATGCGACAACCGCCGGGCTGCTCGAAACCGAGGTGTGCATCGGGGACATCTATGAGATCGGCAGCGCGCTGCTTCAGGTGAGCCAGCCCCGCTATCCCTGCTTCAAGCTCTCGCAAAAGCATGGCCCTGCGGATATGCCTGCGCAGGTGCTGAAGACGGGCTTCAGCGGCTTCTATTTCCGGGTGCTGCGCGAAGGGGAAATGGCCTCCGGCTCGGCGGTTGCAAAGGTCTCCTCCGGTGAAGGCGGAGTGCCGGTGAAGCGCGTGCTGCATATGATGGAAGCCGGGCGCGGGGACAAGCGCGGCCTGGAAGAACTGGTCCGGCTGGACACGCTGTCGCCTGGTATCCGGGCGAAGTTCCAGGGGTGGCTGGACGAAGCGGAATAAGAGAGGCGGGCCGCCTTGGCGGGCGGCCGTTTATTTTTTGGCAGCCAGAAAAAGTACACAAAGGTACTCCATAGTGATGCGGCCGCCATTTTTGTCCAAAATGCGGGTTAATTCTTTAATCAGGCGGATTTGTTCCGATTCAGGCAAACCGAGAAATCCGTTACCGGTCTTTATAAAGCCGATGAAGCTCTCCGTATCGTATTCCTTGGACCATGGATAGCAGTAGACGTCCGGCTGTTCAAAGTATCCGCTGTCTCCAATGCCGCATGATTCGAGCCGGATTCTCTGTTCGATTTCAATCCCGTCTTGAAACGGCACCAACCCATTTTCCTTGCAAACGGAAAGATATCCTTTATGTACAGCGTTACTCTGGCCTTTGTACATGTTCCAGAAAAGGGCTAACCTTCCATCCGCTTTGAGAGCATAAGCGCCCTTCTCGTATCCAGCGGGTTTGGGTACCCAGTGAAACGCCTGCGCCGAGAACACGAGGTCAAACTGTCCGGGTGGTCCATCCCAGTGCTCAAAACGTGTAACGGCATACGAAACCTTTTCGCTCTGATGCTTCTTCATGCCGAGTTCAGCCAATTGAGGGCCGGGCTCGATACATAACAGATTGTAGCCCCGGTTTAAAAACAGCTCCGACGCTTTCCCGCTCCCCGCCCCCACTTCGAGGATCTTCGATTGAGGTCCCAGACGGGCACTTTTTTCGATTTGGCTTATGCAATCAGAAGGATATCCAGGTCTATACATATCGTAATAGTCGGCTGCGGCGTCGAACCGCATGCTTTCCGCTTTCCAGTCTTTGGGCGGCATTAATATTCACCTCATATAGATGTTGATGAGTCTGAGATCCAGCTCTCCTACCTCAGCATCTTCCACTCGCTGCGCAGCATGCCGTATACGGCATGGTTGACATAGCCTGACGGCAGCAGCTCGGCCTCCCGGATTACGCCTTCCAGCACGAAGCCAAGGCGCTGGGGAATGGCGCGGCTTGGGGTATTGCCCGTGGCGCAGCGGATTTCCACCCGGTTCAGCTCCATCTCCAGCAGCGCGTGGTCGATAAGCACCCGGCAGGCGCTCGTCATGTACCCCTTGCCGCAATAGCCCTGGCCGAGCCAGTAGCCGATACCGACAGACCGGTTATGCCAGTCGATTTCATGAAATCCGATAACGCCGGCGAATTCGCCGCCCACCCAGAGGCCCGCAGTGAAACCGCCGTTCTCGCTGCCCTGCTTGACGGCGTTTTTGATATAGCTCTTGATGTGAGCATGCTCCGTCACGCTGTCCACCCAGGGAAGCCACTGGCTGAGGCGGGACCTCGACAGGTTGACCAGCTCATACATCGGCCGGGAATGCTCCGCCGCCAGCGGCTTAAGGACAAGCTCATCATCAATGACACAATGGAACAAGCCGCCGCCTCCCTTTTTTCTATATGTACTGTCCTGTTCAAACCATGAATCCTGGTTACTTCCGGTCTTCTTTCCACTCCAGGGCGTATATATCCTCTTCCAGCCCCTGCATCCGCTGCGCCGTAAGCATCCGGCAGTCGCTCAGCGCCTGATTGTAGACGGCGGGCCCAAGCTCCTTCAGGAAAAATTCCAGCAGGCTGTCCGCCGCGAGGCGTCCGATGCTTTCGCCCCGTTCAAGCTCGAAGAACTCCTGGATATGGTCAAGCGCCGCTTCCCGATGCTCTTTTGGCATTTTAATCGGTTTCATTCACTCGCCTCCCTTGACCCCATGCTACTCCATGAACCGGCGGGAAGTCAAAAGGGGATCGGCGTCCTGGGCGGATATGCCATTTTATTGAACTATCCCGGCGTAACGGGTATATTAATAGGAAACATGTTTATAAAAAGGAACAGGACAAGAATTAAAGAATGAAAGGTTGATTGCTGTGGAGAACCGAAGCACCCCCTCCAATTTCATTAAAAATGTCATTACCGAAGATCTCCGCTCCGGCAAAGTAAACGAAGTCGTCACCCGGTTCCCCCCGGAACCGAACGGCTATCTGCATATCGGACACGCCAAGGCGATTTGGATCAATTTCACACTGGCCAACGAGTTCGGCGGCAAGACGAACCTGCGGTTCGACGATACGAATCCGCTGAAGGAAGATACGGAATATGTCCAGTCCATCCAGGAAGATGTGAAATGGCTCGGTTATGATTGGGAGAATCTGCGCTTCGCCTCCGATTATTTCGAAGAGATGTACGAGCGGGCAGAGCTGCTGATCAAGAAGGGCAAGGCTTATGTGGACGATCTCAGCGCCGACCAAATCCGCGAGCTTCGCGGCACGCTGACCGAACCGGGGAAGAACAGCCCGTACCGCGACCGCAGTGTAGAGGAAAGTCTGGACCTGTTCCGGCGCATGCGGGCAGGCGAGTTCAAGGACGGGGAGAAGGTGCTGCGCGCCAAGATCGACATGGCTTCGCCCAACATCAATCTCCGCGACCCGGTCATCTACCGTATTGCTCATGCGCATCACCACAATACGGGCGACAAATGGTGTATTTACCCGATGTATACGTATGCTCATCCGCTGGAGGACGCTATCGAGTACGTGACGCATTCCCTCTGTTCCCTGGAGTTCGAGGATCAACGCCCGTTCTATGATTGGGTGATCGCCGAGTGCGAGATGCCCGCCGCGCCGCATCAATATGAATTTGGCCGCCTGAATCTGGCGCAGACCGTAACGAGCAAGCGGAAGCTGAAGCTGCTGGTGGACGAGGGGCATGTCGACGGCTGGGACGACCCGCGGATGCCGACGATTTCCGGTCTTCGCCGCCGGGGGTATACGCCGGAAGCGATTCGCAGCTTCGTGTACGAGACGGGCATTTCCAAGAGCCAAGGGCTGGTTGACCTGCAAATGCTGGAGCATTTTATCCGCGAGGATCTGAAGCTGAAGGCCCCCCGCACAATGGCGGTGCTTCGTCCGCTCAAGGTCGTTATTACCAACTATCCGGAAGGCCAGATCGAATGGCTGGAAGCGGAGAATAACAGTGAAAATGAGGAAATGGGCACCCGGCAAATCCCGTTCTCCCGCGAGATTTACATTGAACGTGATGATTTCATGGAGAATCCGCCGAGTAAATATTTCCGGCTGTTCCCGGGCAATGAGGTGCGTCTGAAGCACGCCTACTTCATCAAGTGCAACGAAGTGATCAAGGATGAGAACGGCGAAGTGACCGAGCTGCGCTGTACCTACGATCCGGAAACGAAGAGCGGCAGCGGATTTACCGGCCGCAAGGTGAAGGGAACGCTGCACTGGGTGGAGGCGGGCCATGCCGCCCCGGCGGAGTTCCGCCTGTACGAGCCGCTGATTCTGGCGGAAGAAACGGACAACGAAGGGGAGAACGAGGAACTGGAAGCCGCAGATAAGCCGGTGGGGTCCTTCCTTGACCAATTGAACCCGAAATCGCTGGAAATTCTGCACGGCTTCGTGGAGCCTGAGCTCAAGGACAGCAAGGCGCAGGACAAGTTCCAATTTTTCCGGCATGGTTACTTTAACGTGGACAGCCGGTACTCAGGGCCGGGCAAGCCTGTCTTCAACCTGATTGTGTCGCTCAAGAGCTCATATCGTCCGACGAACCAAGGATAAGCTTCGAGATATATGAAGAAACGGCTGCCGCCCGAAAGCGTGTCAGCCGTTTTTTTTGCAGGCAGGTGAGCTAAACCCCATCCTCCTCAAGCTCATCATGGATCGCGGCGGGCGGACGGTAATCATCCCTTTTGACCACCAGCCACATGCCTCCGTATCCCAGCGCGGCGATGAGCGTGAGGAATACACAGAACTCGTACATGCTCTGGGCGCCAAGGTATTGAAACAGCCATCCGCCGAGGATGCCGCCGATCATGCCCGAAATTCCGCTCCAGGAAAGGGTGTAGAGAGCCTGTCCGCAGGAGCGGTACGGTCCCGGAATCAGCAGCATCGTCAGCTCCGTCCCCACGTAGAAGAAGCCGCCGAACGTTACGGAATGTAAAATTTGAATCAAAGCCACCTCAAGCGGCATCGTCGCCTGAGACATCAGCCACCACCGCAGCAGGAACAGAACGCTGACCAGCGCCAGCCAACCGGTGAGGACGGAGATTTTACGCCGCAAGAAGCGGTCGCACAGCAGGAACACGCCGACCTCCAGGATGGAGGAGAGGAATACGGCCAGGCCGATCATCGTCTTGGAGCCGCCCATATCGTTGATATACAGCGACATGAACGTATTATTTATGGCGTTCGGAATGGACACCAGTATGCCGAAGAAGATAAAGAACAGGAAATAAGGATTCCTGAACAGCAGGGGAAACCCTCTGAGCGGCAATGGCGCAATTCCGATAGAGTGGCGCAGCTTCGGCATGGAGGCGAGCGATACGATGGACAAGATCAGCAGGATCGCGAACAGGTAAGGCAGCACCGAGACGCCGCCGTACTGAATAACCGGGCCTGCCGCAACAGCCGTCAGCGCCCAGCCAAGCGATCCCCATAGGCGGAAGGCGCCGAAGCCAAGCTGCGTTCCGTCGATGTAGCTCAGGACGAGCGTATTGCTCTGCGCGAACAGCGGAGTCTGGCAGAAATAGAACAGAATCATCGCAGTATAGACGGTTTCATATGTATTGGCCTGAAAAACAATCTGGGAAAACAGAAGCGTGCCCGCCAGCATCACCAGTACGATGACCCTGATATTCTGGTATTTGCCGGTCCATATTCCCCAGAACGGATTGGCGAAGACCGATACGAGCGGACCGATCGACATCAGCACACCGATTTCCAGCTTGTTCAGCCCCACGTCCTGCAGATACAGCTGAAAGAAACTGGTGAACAGAACGATTGTGCCGTATAAGAAAAAGTTGAACCATTTCAAGGATATGAAGGTTGATGAGTTTCCAGTATTCTCCCGCAACTTGGGTGCTCTCCTCCCGCAAATGCCGTGTATGATAAATTAGAGCCGGTCATAGCCGCTACTATTATCGTAACATTTGTTGAAAAGGTGTACAAACCAGCATTTTCCCACTTTACTAAATTATAAATTCTTGCATTTTAAAAAAAGGCGGTGATGTTATGCGTATTGCCGGTATTCTGATCGCCGGCGGCCGGTCCAGACGGATGGGCGC
>NZ_ASSC01000880.1 GCF_000520735.1 Paenibacillus forsythiae T98 | reverse complement strand
CGGGCGGGAAAAAGCCGCAACTGCTCGTTCGGACAGCGAACAACCTCGGGGCGGAAACCCGGGTTCATTATGCTTCATCCACGAAGTTTTATCTTGCCGACCAGCGGGAAGGCAAGCCGTGGGCGACGAAGCTGCCTTTTCCTGTTCATGTGATTGAAAAAGTCGAGACGTTCGACCGGATCAGCGGCAACCGTTTCACTACAAGGTATGCGTACCGCCACGGCTACTTTGACGGAGAGGAACGGGAATTCCGGGGCTTCGGGCTGGTGGAGCAATGGGACTCGGAAGCATACGGCAGCTCGGGAGGGAATGCGGATTTCTTTCCCGAAGGAACGAACGAGTCGTATGATTCCCATGTTCCCCCTGTCCTGACCCGTTCCTGGTATCATACCGGCGCCTGTCTGGAACGTTGCCGCCTGAGCGCCTACTTCGCCGCTCACGAGTATTACCGTGAACCGGCTGCGACAGAGGCTGGGGTTGCACAGCTCCTTCTGGAAGAATCCGTTCTGCCTGACGGATTATCACCGGAAGAAGAGCGGGAGGCCTGCCGCGCGCTTAAGGGCCTGCTGCTTAGGCAGGAAGTGTATGCTTTGGACGGCACCGATAAGGAAAGCCATCCTTATACTGTGACGGAGTATAATTACACAGTTAAGCTGCTGCAAGCGAGGCAGGGGGATCAATCTGCGATATTTATTGCGCACTCCCGGGAACAAATCAGCTTCCATTATGAGCGAAATCCGCAAGATCCGCGAACGCTTCATTCCATCGTCATGGAAACGGATGACAACGGGAACGAGACGAAGCTCGCTGTCGTAAGCTATGGCCGCAGGCAGCCTGACCCGGAGCTCGCGCCTTCGCATCAAATCGAGCAGAGCAAGATAACGGTGGTGCTGACCGAGAACCGGTACACCAGTCCCGTCGCCGGGGCGGATCATTATCACGCGCCGCTCCCAAGTGAAACGCGCAGCTATGAGCTAAGCGGATTGCCGCTTCAGAGCGGCCGGCTCCGGTTTCCTGTTGCCGATCTGGAGTCGGCATGGGCTGGCGCCGTCATAATCGACTATGCGGCGGACCCCGGCTCTTCACCGGACGGGTATGCCCTGCGCCTGATCGAGCATGTGAAGACGCTGTATCGCCGTGACGACTTGGCGGGCCCGCTGCCTGCCGGGCAGCTTGAGGCCCTGGCGCTGCCTTATAACAGCTACCGGCTCGCGTTCACTCCCGGATTGCTGGAAGCCGTTTATGGCGTTCGGGCCGAGGAAGCCATGCTGCTGGACGAGGGCCGCTATGTCCGGCTAGAGGGAGAGTCCGGCTTTTGGATACCGTCCGGGCAAGTATACTATTCGCCCCGGCCGTCCGATGCTCCGGAGGAGGAGCTTGCCTGTGCGGCAGAGCATTTTTTCCTCCCGCAGCGCTTTAGAGATCCCCTCCACCGGGAGGGACAGCACGCGGAGACAATCGTTCGCTATGACCGCTATAATTTGCTGGTTACCGAAACCTGCGATCCGCTCGGCAGCCGCATGACCGTCGGGCTAAGGCCCACGGACCCGCCCATGGAGCCGTTTCCGTCCGGTCACGATTACCGCCTGCTGAAGCCCGCGCTGGTTATGGACCCGAACCGCAACTGCTCGGCTGTCGCATATGATGCGCTGGGCATGGTCACAGGTTCTGCGGTTATGGGCAAGCCGGAGGATCAGCCGAGGCAGGGGGATACCCTCGAAGGCTTTGCGGCGGAGTTAACGCAAGCAGAGACGCTCATGCAGTTGCAGTCGCCGTTTGCAGGTCCCCATGCCGTGCTCCAACGAGCAACCAGCCGCATCATTTATGATTGGTTCGCGTATATGCGGACCAGGGATCAGTCCGTTCCGGAGCCGCCCGTCGTTTATACTCTGTCGCGGGTGACCCATGATTCCGATTTGGCGGCGGGTGAGCAAACAGGCCTGCAATACAGCTTTCTATATTCGGATGGCTTTGGCCGTGAGATTCAAAAGAAAATTCAGGCGGAGCCCGGCCCGGTCCCGTTAAGAAATCCGGCGACGGGACACATCCTGACGGCGGGCGGGCAGCCTGTGCCAAGCAGGGAAGAAGCGTCCCCCCGCTGGGTGGGCTCCGGTTGGACGGTGTACAACAATAAAGGAAAGCCCGTCCGGCAATTCGAGCCTTTCTTCACGGATACGCACTGCTTCGATCACGATGTCCAAATCGGGGTCAGTCCTGTGAATTTCTATGACCCGTCAGGCCGTGTCGCAGCCGTATTGTATCCGGACAGGACGTGGAAGAAGGAAGTCTATGGTCCGTGGAAGCAGACCTCGTGGGATGGAAGCGACACGCTGCTGCTGGAGCCCGCGAATGATTCGGATGCCGGGGATTACTTCAGACGATTGCCGGAGACAGAGTACCTGCCCACCTGGTACGGCCAGCGGGCCGAAGGGCAGCTTGGACCCGATGAGCAGGAAGCGGCTGTCAAAGCAAGCGTGCATGCGAATACGCCGGGGGCGCGTTATTTCGATTCGCTGGGGCGCGTATTCCTTACTGTGGAGCATAACAGATGCAAGCGAAGCGATTCCCCTCCGGATGCGCCGCCGGATGAGGAGTTCTTCGAAAGCCGCACTGTGTACGACATTGAAGGGAATATCCGGGAAGTGATCGATGCCACAGGGCGAACCGTAATGCGCAGCGCCTATGACATGCTCGGCACCACGTTATCCGAATCGAGCATGGAGGCCGGAGAACGGTGGACCCTGTATGACGTCGGACGGCGACCAGTCCGCACCTGGAGCAGCGGCGGTGTACACAGCCGGACGGTATATGATGTGCTGGGCCGCGCGATCGAAACCTATCATAGCGCTGGCGGCAGTCCTCCGGTTATGACGGGCCATATCGTGTACGGCGAGTCCATGCCGGGGCCGGAACGCTTCAATCAGCGCGGAAAAAAAGTCCTGTCCTACGACCAAGCGGGGCTGCTCCGAAACGACGAATACGACTTTAAAGGAAATCTGCTCCGCAGCAGGCGGGAGCTTGCCGCCGATTATAAAACGACGCTGAACTGGGCTTCGGAGGTCTTGCTGGAAGCGGAAAGCTATGAGACCCGCACCCGTTATGACGCCCTGAACCGGGCGATAGAGATCACGGCTCCCGATTCCAGCCTCATACGTCCTTCTTATAACGAAGCGAATCTGTTAAACGCGGTTGAAGCCAATTTGCGCGGGGAAGAGGAGGACGGGGAACGCATCTGGACCTCCTTTGTGGCCGACATTGACTACAATGCAAAAGGTCAGCGCACCCGTATCTCCTACGGTAACGGAGTACAGTCGCTGCTCGAATATGATCCATTTACGTTTCGTCTCATCCGCATGCGGACGATTCGGGATCAGCTCAGCTTTCCCGAGGACTGTCCGCAGCCGCCCCGGCCGGATTGGCCGGGCTGTGAATTGCAGCATCTGCGCTACACCTATGATCCTGGCGGCAACATCATGTCCATAAGGGACGATGCGCAGCAAGCCCTCTTCTTCCTTAACCGGAGGGTGGAGCCTTCATCCCGTTACACGTATGATGCTTTAAACCGATTGGTTGAAGCGGCGGGGAGGGAACATCTTGGGCAGATTGGAGGCTTGCCTGCCGGCCCGACCGCTCCCGATGCCCCCGGCGAATTCCATTCCCGGCTTGCCCATCCTTCCGATGGCCATGCGATGGGGACCTATATGGAACGCTATGTATACGATGCTGTCGGCAATCTGCTCGCTATGCAGCATCGAGGGAGTGATCCGGCGCACCCGGGATGGACCCGGAGCTTTGGCTATCAGGAGCAGAGTCTTCTCCAGGAAGACAGGGTAAGCAACCGGCTCAGCAGCACGGCTACCGGTGCGTCAGCGGAGCTGTACAAGTACGAAGGCTCGGCCGGAATGCGCGGAAATATGACCTCCATGCCCCATTTGCCCTTCATGCGCTGGAACGAGCTGGACCAGCTTCGGGCAACTTCGAAGCAGACGGTATCGGAAGATAGCGGCGCCACGCCGGAAATCACGTGGTATACGTACGATGCCGGCGGTCAGCGGGTGCGGAAGGTGACGGAACGGTATGCCGCTCCCGGGGCGCAGCCTACCCGGTGGAAGGAGCGCATTTACCTGGGTCCTTTTGAAATTTACCGTGAATTCGTGGGGGACGGGCGCACGATCGGGTTTGAGCGGGAATCCCTGCATATCATGGACGGCAAACAGCGAATGGCTTTGGTCGAAACGCGCACCGAAGGCCAGGAAGATCTGCCCGCCCGGCTTATCCGTTACCAAATCGGGAATCATCTCGGCTCCGCCCACCTGGAGCTGGATCACTTAGGGCAGATCATCTCCTATGAAGAGTTTACGCCCTACGGAAGCACATCCTTTCAGTCGGTCCGAAATCCGAACGAGGCGCCCAAGCGGTATCGGTATACCGGAAAAGAGCGGGACGAAGAGAGCGGGCTGCAATATCACGGTTCCAGGTATTATGCCGCCTGGCTGGGGCGCTGGATCAGCTGCGACCCGAAGCTGTTGATCGACGGGACCAATCTGTACCGGTACGTATCCTCCAATCCGGTCAAGCTGATCGATCCCAGCGGCACCAACGAACTGCAGCCTCCGAATGTGAACCTCGGGTTTCTGGGCGATCCGATCAACCAAAAGATGAGCGGCCTGTGGGAAAACGCGGTCAACGAGGTGCTGGGAAAGGAGTTCCAGGGAAAAGCCCCCAATGAACTGATGAAGCTGTTCCGCGACAAAGTGGAGCATTTAAAAAATACGAAAGGCATGGGCTCCAACCGGCAGCAGGGAACGGCGATCAATTACGCCCGGGAGACTTACTCAAAGGTCAGGACGATATTCGGAAAGCTGGCGGAGAAAGAGGGCATCTCGCTCAAAGGGGTGCAGCTTCACCATTTCGGAGGAGGCCTCGCAGAAATGCCTCATGACGCGCTGGACGCGAGCGGGTTGATTATGACGACAGGCCAGGCGGGAGTGAAGGGAAGCGGCCATAACCGTCTGCACGAACTGGAAGCGAGGCTTGGGGATGTATATAAGAGATTGATGCAAAACAAAGGCTTGGCCGCCAAAATGGGTTCAGCCATAGAGAAAGGGAGCGAAGCGTTGAAACCCGTTGCGGAGCTTGCCGCCAAGACGGGAAGTGTACTCAAAAAAGGAGTCGAGGCGCTCGAACCGTTGGCAAAGGTCGCTTCCAAAGCAGGCAAAGTGATGCCTGTCGTCGCTGCGGCGTTTGTTGCCGGCGACGCTTACGCGGCCACTACAGCAAGGTCAGGCGGCGAACGATTCCAGAAGAGCGCCGATACCCTGGCCGGCCTGGCCGGATTTGCCGGACCTGTCGGCATGGCCCTCTCGGCAGGCTACGGTGCAGGCGGGTTGATGAATGACGGACTGCAAGCGGTCGGCGTCGATCTCTCCAAGGGATTGTCCGCCATTGACGAGACGGCTTCCAAGCTGTGGACCGATCCGTCCAAACCCGCCCATACACAGACCATCGGCTGGAAGCTGGCGGAATTATTTGAATAGAGGAGCACATCATAAACTAAAGAAATCCGCGCTCAGCGCGGATTTCTTAATGTGAACTCATTCTGTCGTCTGCACGGCGGACCGAAATGGCAATGGCCCCTTCCTTGAGAATGGCCTCCACCACATTGGCCGCCAGATTGTTCATTAAAGACAACAGGGTGATCCGGGCATCAGCATGCTTTTTTTGTGGTAAACTGAACCATTTCTTCTATTAATTCGTACTATATCATAGTTTACTATTACAAGGAGGCATTTCAATGAAGAAAAGGTTGGTTTGGTTACTAACGGCTGTAATTGCGCTGACTCCGCTTATCTCAACGGAGGCGATAGCGTCAAGCGGCAAAGTGGTCGATTCGAATCAGGCACTGGAGAAGATCGCTTCTGAAAAGGCGATGCTGTTAACCAAAAATTACGGTACGGTCAGCGTCCAGTATGCATTGATAGATCACGGCGAGATTAAGGTGTCGGGACAGACAGGGGTAAACGATAAGGCAGGGAAAATTCCTCTGAGCAAAAATACCATGTATGGCATTGGATCGACGAGCAAAATGTTTACGGCCGCCGCTGTCATGAAATTAGTGGATGAAGGAAAGATCCATTTGGATACCCCTTTGGTGCAGTACATAACGGATTTCAAGATGAAGGATGAACGATATAAACAGATTACCCCGCGTATGCTGCTGAACCATTCTTCTGGCCTGCAAGGCACAAGCCTGAGAAATGCTTTTCTATTCAATGATCAAGACACGTACACGCATGATACGCTCCTGCAGCAATTGTCCACCCAGAGCTTAAAAGCGGACCCGGGCGCTTTCTCCGTTTATTGCAATGACGGATTCACGCTGGCGGAGATTCTTGTGGAAAGGGTCAGCGGTATGGACTTTACAGCATTTATCCATCAATATTTTACCGAGCCGCTGGAAATGAATCATACGAAAACGCCGCAGGATGTACTGGAACCAGGCAAGCTCGCCGCTCTCTATTATCCGACTTTTGAGAAGCAGCTGCCGAATGAGACTGTCAATGCTATTGGAGCGGGCGGAATTTATTCCACCACAGAGGATCTGGTACGATTCTCACAAATCTTCACGGGACAGAAGGGCGGTATCCTCTCGAACGAGGCGGTCCGTGCAATGGAGCAGGAGGAATACAAAAAAGGGTTGTGGCCTCAAGAAGCCGACAACTCGATTGACTTTGGGCTTGGCTGGGACAGTGTAAGGTTGTTTCCGTTTACCGATTATGGATTAAAGGGTTTAAGTAAAGGCGGAGATACGATTTTGTACCATGCTTCTCTTGTTGTCCTTCCCGAGCAGAACATGGCTGCGGCAGTGCTGTCGTCGGGCGGCAGCAGCTCGTTGAACGAGATGCTGGCGAGTGAGCTGCTTCTTCAGGCAATGAAAGAGAAGGGCGCGATCCAAGACATCAAACCCGAGAAATCATTCGGTACGCCTGTTAAAGCCGATATGTCCAATGACGTCATGAAGAACGCGGGCTATTATGGTACCTTGAACCAACTGGTTAAAGTTGATATCAAGGATGGGGTTCTGTCCATATCGGTGCCGAGTATGCCTGAGTATCCGGGGCAGAGGTTTGTGTATACATCGGAGGGGACTTTTGTTAACCAGGAGGGCACCACGAAGGTCAGCTTTGTAACTGAAAAAAATGGACGCACCTACCTCTGGCACAGAGAATATACGGCCATTCCGGGTTTGGGCCAACTGGCATTGTCTCAATATTTAGCCGAGAAGCTTGAATCTAACCCAATATCCACAGCGACAGCAGAGGCATGGGCGAAGCGGGAAGGGAAAACCTATTACCCTGTGAGCGAGAAGTTCAGTTCGGTCATGTACATGATTATGCCGACCCTTAAGATCCCACGGGCCGACGATCTGCAAGGCTATTTGTTGGATAAAAAAATTACAGGTCCGAATACGGCTGTGAGCCAGCATCAAATACCTACGATGGGAAGCCGGGATACGGCTGAATACCGTTTTTACACAAAAGGCGGGATCGAGTATCTTGAAGCCGCTGGAAACTTGTATGTCAGTGAGGATATCGTAAAGCCGCTATACGCGGGGAAACATTCAGCGGTTACCGTGCAAGCTGAGGGCAACGCCAGATGGTACAAAGTTCCCTCTGCCGCCGCAGGTAAGAAGATGACTGTCGCAACGCCAGCGAAAGGCGCTTTTGCGGTATACGACGCCCAGGGGAAATGCATTAGCTACACCTTAATCAGCCGCAATAATAAAGTGGTTTTGCCTGAAAATGGAACGATTGTATTTGCAGGCGATGCCGGCACTGTATTCCGCATTACTTTGGAGAAGTAGTTTGCTTACGGACTGGCCCTATTTTTGGAAAATAGAATGAATTTGGTGCAGAAAGCCGCCGTCCCCAAAATGGCATCGATTTGTTTTGGGTAAACGGCGGTTTTTCTGTGCCATCGTTTGGTCAGACTATATCCCTTATGCCGATTTGGTAACCAAACAGCTTTTTTCACGTATTTAAAATTATGAGCATGCGCGATTTAACAAAACAGAAGCAGAGGTATGAACCTTATGAGTGTGGAATTTACAAATTATGCCGATACGGGGTATCGGCTTGCTGAGCAGAGGGCCGCTCAGTATTTTTCTTCCCTATACGGGCAGGTGAAGGAGAAGACGTACGTTCCTGTCCTGACCAAGGATATTGAGATATGGAAACGAAGCCATGTACGTCATCGTTCCCTGTGGTCCTGGTTCTGGCGGGGACAGCAACAGCCGGACACCCGGGATTATGAGCGATATATCGGATGGCTGAACTATACGGGCAAGCTTGACGATTACCTGGATCGCAGCGTTTCCTACATTTACATGAGAGATCTGGGTCAAGCGCTGGATGCTCCCGGCACGAAGGAACGGATTCGGCAGGTCGTTGCCGACATCAAAACCGGCTTGCTTAGGCCCACCGGAACGAACCGGGGGGACCCGCCCGAGTTTATGAGCCTGGCCGGATTCTACCGATGGGCGCAGAAGGAAGGCATTGAGACCGCCGCTATTTGGGTAATCGACAAGCTTAAGAACGTCTCCGCCCATATTCCGAAAGAGCTGGATGCCGGGCAAGCCCAGCGCAAACTGATCAAGATCATTCTCGGGGTGGTTATGCATGTGATCGAAGAGATGGAGGAGGAGACGCCGCCTGCGGAGCGTTCAAGGAGACTGGATGAAGCGATCCGGCTAGGGTATTCCTACGGACTGACTTATCCTTTTATTGACGATCTGCTGGATTCGCGGCTCTTGACGGCCGTGGAGAAAGAACGGTATTCCCGTATGATCCAGGCTGCGCTTCTTACCGGGATCGTGCCGGAGCTTGGCGGGTGGACCGGAGACAATGTGGAGTTCATCAAGTACGTCCATTCCGAGCTTCGGGAGGCTTTTGAATATATCAAGGGTCTTCAGCGTCCGGAGACGGTGAGCACCTTTTTCGAGCAGTCGTATGTGTTCTTTCAAGCCCAGGATATCGACCGCGCAAAGGAACTGTCCTATGCCCATTACAGCAATGAAGAACTGTATATCCCCGTCATTTTAAAATCCGCATCCTCCAGGCTGATCGTCCGTTCCGTAATTCATGCTTCCATGGATGAAGGCTTTGATCACCGTACGTTCTATTATGGCATCTACAACCAGCTGGCCGACGATTTTGCGGATATGTTCGACGATATGGAAGGCGGCGCGGTAACGCCTTATACGTATTATTTAAAGTACCATAACCAGCGCCCGGATTTGATCAACCCTTATGAATTATACTGGACGGTCATCGGCCATCTGATCCATAACGTCTACCGCTCCGACATCAAGACCCGCGAGGTGATTCTGGACCGGGCCATTAACGGCCTGAAACGCTGCAAAGAACGCCTGGGGGATGACAAGTATAACGAAGTGATGGACATTTTTGCTTCCGGCGATCCGGATTTCCATCGTCTTATAGGGCGGATGGTTCGTAAGGCGGAGGACGTGGATTTCTTCGATAAGCTGCTGCGAGACCAGATGAATACCTTTTTGAAAAATGATCGGCTGGAAAAGGAAGATTTTCAGACTACGGTGAGAGCAGTCCGCGATCAGATCAACAGTCTGCTGCCCATTCCCCAAAATAACGGGACTCCTGAGGTGAAAGATCCGCTTACGGGTGCCGCCAATTACAGTCTCGAAGGGGACGGGAAGCGATTGCGGCCGATTCTGACCTGGGTGATGGGGGTTAACGAATATGGACTGAACGCTTCGGCCATCGCGCCGCTGCTGAGATCACTCGAATACATGCATACCGCCTCCCTGATCTTCGACGATCTGCCGTCCCAGGATAATGCGTCCACCCGCAGAGGGCGTCCAACTTTGCATGAGGTGCATGACAGCGCAACGGCGGAATTGACCGGTCTGTTCCTGATCCAGAGGGCGATCAAGGAACAGGCGTCGCTTGACCGGTTCGATGCGAGGACCGTGCTCGCCTTGATGCAATATTCGGCCGGGAAGGCGGAAGAAATCTGCCGGGGGCAGGCGATGGACCTGCAATCCAAAGGCAAAGTATTGACACTTGCAGAATTGAACCAGCTGTGCTTTTACAAAACCGGCGCCGCCTTCGAAGCCTCGCTGGTGATGCCGGCTATACTGGCTCAGGTGGAGGACCGTGAGATTGCCGCTTTGAAGACTTTTGCCTATCATGCAGGAATTGCCTTTCAGATTAAGGATGATTTGCTCGATGTGGAAGGCGACCGGCACGTACTCGGTAAACCCACGCTAAAGGATTTGGATAACAACAGTTCGACTTTCGTATCCGTCCTTGGATCAGGTGGCGCCAGAAAAGCGATGTGGGAGCACTACTGCCAAGCGGTTGAGGCTTTGAGAGAGGTTCCCCGCAATACCGCGTTCTTGAAGCATTTGCTGGATTATTTGGTGAACCGGGACCGATAAAAAGGGTTGCATGGTTGAGATTGCAAATGGAGTATGATAAGATACTTGTAATTTCTTCAAGGAGCTGAAAAGGATAATGTAATATTTCTTGCTTGAGAATGGAAAACAAATAAGCGATTTCTTTTCGCCTGTTTTTATTCTTTATTATGCAAGAAAGTTACTGCACCTTTTCGCTCAAGTGTATATCCCTTTCCTGACCCCGTAGCGGGGTGGGATTTGCTGTATCTATTTGAGCTGCGAGAAAGTAACTTTCTTGCGGCTTTTCTATTTTTTTGGATACAGGGGGACGATAATATGTCACTAATCAATGTAACGAACCTGACGTTTGCCTATGAGGGCAGCTACGATAACCTGTTCGAGAACGTAAGCTTTCAAATCGATACCGACTGGAAGCTGGGCTTTACCGGAAGAAACGGGAGAGGGAAGACCACTTTTCTTAACCTGCTGCTCGGTAAATATGAGTACAGCGGAAGCATTTCGGCGAATGCCAGTTTCGAATATTTTCCGTTCCAGGTCGAGAACAGGGAGAATCTTACCCTTGATGTCATTGAGGAGATTGTCCCGGACGTTCTTCAATGGAAATTACTGCGTGAGCTTTCATTGCTGAACGTATCGGAGGATGCGCTGTACCGGCCGTTTGATTCGCTGTCGAATGGAGAGCAGACGAAGGTGCTGCTGGCCGCCTTATTTTTGAAGGAGCACAGCTTTCTGTTAATTGATGAACCTACGAATCACCTGGACATGGACGCCAGAAGGATTGTCAGTGAATATCTGAGTACCAAGAGCGGATTTATTCTGGTGTCTCACGACCGGTCGTTCCTGGATCACAGCGTGGATCACATTCTTGCCATCAACAAGACCAGCATTGAAATTCATAAAGGCCATTTCTCGGACTGGTGGGAAAATAAACAAAGGCAGGATCGCTTTGAGCTGGCGGAGAACGACAAGCTGCGAAAAGAGGTTAAACGTCTGTCGGATTCGTCCAAGCGCACGGGCGGCTGGTCCCATGAGGTTGAAAAAACGAAAAACGGCACAAGAAATTCCGGCTCCAAGGTAGATAAAGGGTATGTCGGCCACAAGGCGGCCAAAATGATGAAACGCTCCAAAACGATCGAGCACAGACAGCAATCGGCGATGGAGGAGAAGTCCAGGCTTCTTAAAAATGTGGAAAGCGCGGACAGCCTCAAAATTTCACAGCTTGTCTATCATAAGAGCCGGCTTGCCGAGCTTGACAAGGTTTCGATTCACTATGGCGAGAAGCAGGTATGCCAGGATGTCAGCTTTACGATTGAGCAGGGTGAACGAATCGCGCTGTCAGGTAAGAATGGCTCGGGCAAATCCAGCCTGCTCAAGCTGATTCTCGGTGAGGATTTAAGCTATACGGGCGCGTTCAGAAAGGGAAGCCAGCTTAAAATATCCTACGTCTCCCAGGACACCTCGCATTTACAGGGCAATTTAACGGACTACGCCAGAACCCACGGGATTGATGAGAGCCTGTTCAAGTCGATTTTAAGAAAGCTTGATTTTGCGAGAGTTCAGTTTGAAAAGGATCTTTCAGCTTATAGCGGCGGCCAAAAGAAGAAGGTGCTCCTTGCCAAAAGTCTTTGCGAGAACGTTCATTTGCATATTTGGGACGAACCGCTGAATTTCATTGATGTGATCTCCCGCATGCAAATTGAAGAGCTGCTGCTTGAACATTCGCCGACGCTTCTTTTTGTGGAGCATGACCGGGAATTTTGCAACAATATTGCCACAAAGGTGATTGAGCTGTAACGACATTCCGGACTCATGGATTGCGTGCCATAGCGGCAAATGATATCTTGTTAAAAACCATACTTGGTAAGGAGGCGAATATTGTGATCCATAAAGAGGAGTTAGACCGCTATTATACCCTTTCCGGCAAACGCAAGCTGCTGTCCCGGCAGTTCGAAGAGGCGCTTCCAAGGTTTCACACGCATGCGGAGGCCAGTGAATATCTGAAATCGCTGTTTGGCGAGGATTGGGTATACCTGGGATCGCAAGAGGACGAAGACGACGATCAAATCGTCTATTGTTACACCATTGTCCATGATCGCCCGAGCTGGGAAGAGGGCAGGCGGAAGATGAAAGAAACCGGATTTGCCAGCGGAACGGACTTCATTCATTCGTCCCAGGATGTGCAGATCTATGAGAATGGACGGATTTGGATAGTTTACTAAAGCAGCCAGGGGGCGGCTGCAAGCCATGCATGATGACCAGGTAGAGAATAGCATGGAGGAGGAAAGAATAATGAATATAGGAACAAGCCCATGCTGACCACCGTAAACCGGATGCTTGACCGAATCATGCCATGGATTACCCCCACAAGTCTGATTGCCGGCATACTGTTCACCGTTTGGTTAAAGCCCTATGGTTATTTATCCACCTGGTTGTTTGCTTTTATGACGCTGGCGGGAAGCCTCGGGACAAGCTCCAGAGATTTCGTCCGGGTGTTCCGGCGACCGGCGCCGATGCTGTGCGCTCTGATTCTTCTACATTTTGTCATGCCGCTTGTTGCGTGGCTGTTTGGGATGACATTCTTTGGCGGGGATACGGAGACGATTACCGGGCTAGTGCTCGGAACCGCCATTCCAACTGGCGTTACGACCTTGTTCTGGGTAGCGCATAAAGGTGGAGACGTGACGCTGACGATTGCGGTCATCCTGCTGGATACGTTTCTTGCTCCGTTCGTCATTCCAGGAATGCTGTCTCTTCTGTTTGCTTCAGAGGTGCATATTGATGCGCTGGGCATGATCTGGAAGCTCCTGCTGATGATCGTGTTTCCGTCGCTGCTTGGCATGCTCATCAATCATGTGACCCGGGGCGAAGCGGAGCGGGTATGGAAGCCCCGTCTCGCCCCGCTGTCCAAGATCGCGCTCGGGGGAGTAGTTGCGCTGAACGGGGCATTCGTTGCTCCGTTCTTCATTCATTTTGAATGGAGGCTTGTCTTGATCCTCACCACAGTGATTCTTCTGACGCTCATCGCCTACCTGCTTGGCTACTCGACAGGAAGGTGGGGATGGAGGGAGGAAGCAGGGGTCACCATTTCGCTGACTTATACGGTTGGAATGCGAAATATTAGCGCTGGAGCGGTAATTGCGACTACTTTCCTGCCGATCGCCGCGGCGCTGCCCGTTTGTTTAGCCATGCTTGTTCAACAATTGATGGCATCAATGGTAAGCAGCGTGCTAAGCAAATTAACGGACATCAGGCTGACCGCAACCGACAGCTATCCGTTGAAAGAAGTAAAGTAAGAGTCAGATGCGCAAAAAAATATTTTGCGTCGACGGAACAGATACCAAGTGTTAAAATATTCTATAATTTTACTTAACCCGGAAAATAGGCCCGGATAGGAAGGATAAATCATGATTGAACTTGCACGCGAGGATTATCACAAAGCGCTGCCGCAGCTTGACCAGGTGAAAATTAACACCATGTTTGCCAAAGTGGTGCTGGAGCAACATATTCCAGGCCGTGTCTATGCGGATTGCCGGGAGAATCCCCGTGCATTTTATGTCGCGCATCCCTATAGAATGTCACTCTTGTTCGGTGATTCGGGAGATGATTCATTCACTCACGGACTATATGATTACATAACGAATCAATCGGCTGCCAGGGATCAGATGGAATGGCTCCAGGCCGATCCGGCCGGAGAATGGAGCCGGGTCATTGATTCCATGCTAACCTCCCATAACAGACGCCTTGAGAATTGCGGTTTGTCACCCGAGGACTTGGAGAACAACAAGATTTTAAGAAACACCAGAGTCAATTTCAGCTTTGACCGCAACGCCTACCTGGATGCGAAGCGGAACTTCCCGAAGCATGAAGAGCCGGTAGTCCGTATGACCGAAGAATTCTTTTTCGCCCAAAGCGGATCGGTAGTTCCTCGTTTCTTCTGGCGGGATGCCGGGCATTTTGCCGAGAAGGGCGTAGGTTATTCCCTGCTGCGGGAGGGAGAAGTCGCTTCCACCTCATTCTCGGCCTTCCTGACGGCCAGTCAGCTGGAGATTGGAATCGAGACGGCAGATGCCCACCGGGGACAAGGATATGCCACCTCCGTATGCTCCGCGCTAATCGACTATTGTCTGGACCGGAATCTGGAGCCGGTATGGGCCTGCCGACTGGAGAATAAAGGCTCTTACAATCTGGCGCACAAGCTGGGCTTTCGGCCGTCGGTCACCTTGCCTTACTACCGGCTGCCGATATGATGCTGAAATAATCAGGACAGAAAAAGCTATGTATTCCATCATTGAATTGATTATCGGTCCATGCTATAGTACCTAAACGGTCAAAAAGATTGAAATGTGGTGCTTTTCATGAATAAATCTATTAACACAATATCATATAAATTCCAAAGTCCTGGACCGTACGCGGTTTAGGACTTTTTGTTTCCTTGGGGCAAAAAATATGACGCTGGGAATCTTTTGTGCATATGGACAATCTATTGCTGGAAGCAAGCAGGCAGGCAAGGCATTTCTCGGCGATTAAAAATGGGGGGCTTCTTTATGATAACTCAGAGTCGTTCAACGAATATTATTGCAATCTGGATCAGTTTAATCAGTAATTTGTTATTAACGGGTATCAAAATCATTGTGGGCGTTTTATTTAACAGCCAGGTATTAATCGCCGATGGCGTACATAATGCAGGGGATGTAATCGCTGCAACAGCTGCGCTGGGATCTGCCCAGGTCGCCAAGAAGCCTAAAGACCTGGATCACCCGTACGGGCATGGCCGTGCAGAGATCATTGGTTCCGCAATGGTAGCCATCATCATGTTATTTGCGGCTTTGTTCATTGCTTATCATTCCATAGAGTCTTTTTTACATCCTGCTGCGGAAGCAAGTTATATTGCGCTCATTGCCGCGGTGATTTCTCTCTTTTGGAAGCAATGGCTGTATATCTACTGTATGCGTCTTGGAAAAAAAGAAAACAGCAAAAGTCTGATCGCGACGGCCTACGATCATCTAGCCGATGTGTATGCATCGTTTGCGGCGGTTGCAGGAATCGGAGCCGCGCTGATCGGCGAGAAATACAGCATTGGAATACTAAGTTATGGCGACGCGCTGGCCGGTATTTTAGTTGCCTACTTTGTTATCCGGCTCGCCTATCACATGGGCAAGGAAGCTGTGGATATCCTGATGGACAAATTGGTAGCGCCAGAAAAGCTTTTGCAATACGAGAAACTTGTATTTTCGGTGCCGGAGGTTCGGCGTATTGATCGTATCCGGGCAAGAGAGCATGGCCATTATGTAATCATCGATATACGTGTCGGGATTCCCGGGCATTTAAGTGTGCAAGAGGGGCATGATGTATCGCGAAAAATAAAAAAAACCATTATGGAGAAGCATGACAATGTGCAGGAAGTATTAATCCACATTAATCCGTGGTATGCGGAAGAAGACGCCGAGTTACTGGCAAAATAGCTTTCATGCTTACGCGGGCCTGGAATGGAAGGCTGAATATCATCCCATAATAGGCCCGAGCTGGCTCACACCGACGCCACAAGATGATATTCCCTCCGTTGCCGGCGGCAAATGGAAAATCCCCCGCTTCAGCATTCCGCTTCGTGTTCAATCCGAGATATTGAATAAGAGATCCGTATTCACCAGCGTCCGGGAGATTTCGTCGGCGCATTGCTTAACCAGCCGGATATGCGTCTCGTCCTGCTCCTTCGAGAGCCGGACAGACGGCCCGGACAATGCCACGGCCGCGAATACTTTATCATTTTTCACAATTGGAGCGGCTATGCAGCGGACGCCGAGTTCGCCTTCCTCATTGTCAAGCGCATATCCGGCCTCCTTGATCCGGCGCAGTTCTTCCTCAAACCGCTGCCGGTCAATAATGGTATGCTCCGTCCGCTCTACGAAAGACATCGCCTCGATGATCCGCCGCTGAACGTCTTCCTTCTGAAAAGCCAGGACGCACTTTCCAATGGCGTCATGATTAATATTGCTCTTGCTGCCAATCTCCGAATGGGATCTTGTCGTATATTGGCCGCTTACCACCTGGGTAGTCATAACCTCGGTTCCTCTTAGAATTCCGACATATACCGATTCGCTGGTGAGCCGGCTTAAATGGGACATCGCGGGCACGGCGACCCAATTGAGATCACTTGGCAGCGGCTGATTCCTTTCCATCAGGCTGAGAGTGAAGCTATCGGAAATTTGATACCGGTGATGCTCGTTCCGGGCAATAAATCCGTTTTTCTCCAGTGTGCTGACCAGCCGATAGGTTGTGCTCTTGTTGCATTCCAGCGCGTCCATAATCTCCTGAACCGTCAGAGACGGCTGCTGAATCAGCAGCTTGATAATATCCAATCCTTTTTTCAACGTTCCGACTTCCGCAGTAATAACCTTTCCCCCCCACAAAACTTTCCAAAATATATAAAGGATAAGCTTCTCGCTTATCTTCTTGAATATCGGGAACCGATTACATCTAGTCTCATTATAAGAAAGTTGATGGGCAATGTCCAATCCGGAAAAAGCAAGTAAATGGGAGATTTCCTAACATATGATAGATAAATCACCCTTAATATTCCTGCGCTAATCCATTTATGCAAAAAAATTATTCATCAAATAAATTATCTTTACATACTTCAAAATTGAGTGATATAATTCCTCACAAGATTCAAATAAAGAGAATATAAAATAAAATTCTCTAATATAGGGATTTTAAAAATGAGGTGATTGAACAAATTCAATAGATTCAAAATCCATTATTTTGCAGGAGGCCATACGAATGAGACCTTACGAAAGACTGAAAGCCATGCTGGAAGGCAGACGGATTGACCGGCCGGGCGCTGCCCTGTGGAAGCATATTTCTCTGGTCGACAGGGACCCGGTTGAATTCGTCAACCATACCATCCGGTTGCAGGAGAGCAATGACTGGGATTTTGTCAAATTGGGCTATAACGGCTTCTACTTTGTCGAAGGCTGGGGCGCTCAATTGAAGTGGCCCAAGACGGAAGCGGAAGCTAATAACATGTACAGTTCCCCGCCTTACCTCAAGTACGTCATTGACGATCCTTGCGAGTGGGATAGCTTTAAGCCGATTTCGGTGAAAACAGGCCCACTTGCGAGGGAGATCGAGGCAACCAAACGGATTGTGGATCGTTTCAAGGGCGATGTGCCGGTGCTGCCGACGATATTCAGTCCGCTGACATCGGCGCAGGAGATGACGGGGTCTTATGTAAGGCCGCATATGATGATGGCGCAGCTCCGCTACCATCCCGAAAGAGTGCATAAAGCGCTCGGGATCATTACGGAAGTAACCTTGGAATTTATAGAAGAACTGATTAAGGCCGGCGTTGACGGGGTTTTCTTCGCCACGCAGTTCGCGCTCGCGGATCTGATCTCCCCGGCGGCCCACAGCGAGTTTGGAAGAGCATACGATCTCGCCGTACTGAACGCCTTGAAGGGAAGAACATGGTTCAATATGGTTCATCTGCATGGTACAGGCGAATTGATGTTCGATGAAATCAAGGACTATCCGATACAAGCCTTCAATTGGGAGGATAGAAGAACGAGCCTCAGCCTGAAAAAAGCCAGAGAGAAGACGGATAAAATTCTGATCGGCGGAATCGAGCAAGTGGAAGATTTCCTCCAGCCGGACCGGGCCGTGTTAAAAGAACGAATGAGAGACCGCATACAGGATGCGCTGGAGCAGACGGGCGACAACAAGCTCATCATCGCTCCCGGGTGTACGGTTCCGTCGCATGTGCCGGAGAGCAGCTTTGGCGTGTTGAAGGAAGCGGTCGAAGAGTTTGGATATTAGGCGTTCCAGACAGCTGGACGCTTGGGTGATCCTGAAGAACAAGGAGGGACGGCTTCGTGGTAAGGATAGGGATTATCGGCTGCGGATCGATCACCCGGAACAGGCATGCTCCGGAGTACTCCGCTAATCCCCAGGCGGTCATCGCAGGCTATTACGACCGTAACCGGGACCGGGCCGAGCAGCTTGCGGACAGCTACGGCGGCAAGATCTATGATTCCGTCGAGGAGCTGCTCAGGAGCGGGGATATCGATGCGGTAAGCGTCTGCACCTCCAATGCGACCCACGCCGCGATTACGATACAGGCGCTTGAATCGGGCAAGCATGTCTTGTGCGAGAAGCCCATGGCTGTAACGCTGGAGGAATGCGCGGGAATGGCGGAGGCTTCGGAACGCACCGGCAAGTATCTGATGATTGCCCACAACCAGCGGTTGACCTATAGCCATGCCAAGGCGAAAGAAATCCTGCAAAGCGGTGAAATGGGGAGGATTCTCTCCTTCAGTACGGTGCTGGCGCATCCCGGACCGGAGCATTACAGCGCCGCTCAAGGCAAGCATACGTGGTATCTCAAGCAAGCGCACGCTTCACTCGGGGCCATGGGCGATCTCGGCATCCATAAGGCGGACCTGATCCGGTGGCTGACCGGCGAGGAATTTACGGAAGTGTCTTCCTTTAGCGCCACGCGCGACAAGACCGATGAGAATGGCGAACTGGCGGAGGTGAACGACAACGCCGTCTGTCTGCTGCGGTCGGAAAGCGGCATAATCGGCACGCTGGCGGTCAGCTACAGCAATTACGGCGATTGGGACAGCCGCACCGTCATTTACTGCGCCAACGGCGTGTTGATATGCGGCGGCAATCCGGATTCCTCCGTCGAGCTTGTGCGAAGAAACAACGAGCGAATCCTGTATAAGCCGGAAGCTTCGCCCGGAGGCCAGGCGCGGATCAATTCTCGCGTAATCGACACCTTCGTGGATTGCATCGTGAACCGCAAGCCGCCTGAAATTTCCGGCAGAGAAGGGATGGCGGCGATGAAGATGGTCATGGGCTGCCTGGAATCCGCCCGGACAGGGAGTGCGGTCCGTATCTGACTAAAGCTTTCAGAAGGAAATAAGTGATGTGGGAGAATGCCTTGAAACCGAATCGCGCGATTGAAAAATATGTGCCATTGGTCGATTTTATCGCCATTATGCTGGGAGACAATTGTGAGGTCGTTCTCCACGATCTGACCCACCCGGAGGCGTCGATTGTCGCCATTCGCAACGGACAGCTAAGCGGACGAAGAGTAGGAGGGCCGTCGACGGACCTTGTATTGAAGGTGATGCAGGACAAAATTTATAAAGACCGAGACTATATTGTAAATTATAAAGCCTCCGGCAAGTTCACAACCTTCCGTTCTTCCAGTTACTTCATCCGGGACGATCAAGACGAGATTATCGGAATGCTGTGCGTCAACATCAATATAGAGCCTTATGTGAAGACGAAAGAGCTTCTTAATAACATGGCATTTATTTCTCAGGACTTGGCTTATGGTATGGAGCCCATGCAAGGTCAGGCGCCGGAGCCGCCGGTCAAGGAGCAGCTTCACGAGAACGTTGACGAGCTTTTTGCAACATTAATAACGGAGGCCGTTGACACAATCGGAATTATTACAGACCGGATGAAAAGTGATGAGAAGCTGGACGTGATCCAGCACTTGCTGGACAAAGGCTTCTTTCAATTGAAGGGTGCGGTCAAGGAAGTGGCTAAAGTGCTGGAGATTTCCGAGCCTACCGTCTACCGTTACCTGAACAAGCTTAAGGAATAATTTTGCTTCATTAATATCAGGAGGGGAAAAGAATGAAGAACAAAAGTAAAATGCTTGGATTGTTGATCAGTATCTGCTTGATGCTGTCCGTACTGGCGGGCTGCGGCCCTGCATCCGAAGCAAACAATGGACAGGCCGGATCGGATAAGGGCAAGTCGTATAAGCTGGCCTTCTTCGGACCTTTGTCGGGGGATGCGATGCAGTATGGTGTTGCCATTAAGAACGCGGTCGAGCTGGAAATCCGGAAGGTGAACGACGCGGGAGGGATAAACGGCGTACCGGTCGAGCTGAAAGTCTTCGATGATAAAAATGACCCCAAGGAATCCGTGAATATCGCCAATAAAATCGTCTCCGACCCCGAAATTCTCGTTGCAATCGGCAGCTTCACGTCGAGTTGCAGTTTGGCGGCAGCGCCGGTCTTCCAAAAAAATCAGGTTCCCCTGTTCTCCCCAACCGCTTCACATCCCGACTTCCCGTTCGCGGGCGACTATATGTTCACCTTGGCTATGACCCAGAAGCTGGAGTCCAAGAAGTTCGCGGAATTTGTCATTGAACAATTCGGTCCCAAGAAAGTGGCCACCATTTATCAAAATACGGATTACGGCGTAACGGCCAACGACATCTTCGTGAACCGGATTAAAGAGCTTGGCGGCACAGTAACCGGTTCCGAGCAATTCATCTCCGGCCAAACGAAGGATTACAGCCCGCTCATTTCCAATATTAAAGCGCAGCAGCCGGATATTTTCTATGTCATCGGAAGTTATTCGGAGGCCGCGCAGATTATTCAGCAGGCCAAGGCGCTTGATCTGAAGGCTCAATATATCGGCAACGGCCAACTGATCCGTGAAGATTTCCTGAAGCTGGCCGGAGCCAACGGCGAAGGTCTGGTTGTTATGAGCAGCATCCCGGTATTTCTGTCGTCCGCGCTGGAGCATCAGAAGCTGAGTGCCAATACGGAAGCTTTTGTTAACGACTTCAAGAAGGCTTACCAGGTTGAAGCGGACGGCTTCTCCGCGATGGGCTATGACTCGGCTTCGCTCATTGTCGATGCCATCCAGAAGGCCGGGGCCGACAAGAAGGGCATCCGGGACGCGCTTGCCCAAACGAAGAATTACGCCGGAGTTTCAGGCAATCTCTCGTTCATGGATACCAGAGAAGTGGAGAGAAGCCTCATCAATTACAGAGTTAAAGACGGAACATTTATTCCCTATGTCCGGGAATAGCGGTAAAAGGAGGGAACGGATTGTTTATTCAACAATTGGTGAATGGACTTACAATCGGAAGCACCTATGCGCTCGTTGCCATCGGGTTTACGCTGATCTTCGGCGTGCTTGAGTTGATCAACTTCGCCCACGGTTCCTTCTATATGGTCGGCGCTTATTTCACGCTGATGCTAATGCTTGCTATGGGAGGGAATTTTGTTCTGGCCTTTATCATCAGCCTGGCGCTTACCGGCGCGCTGGGCGCGATGATGGATCATTTCGCGCTGCGGAGAATCCGTGAGCGAAGAGCGACGAAGGACGCGGCGCTGATCAGCACGATCGGGATCGCCACCGTCATCGACCATTCGGTGCTGGAGTTCTTCGGAAGCGAAACGAAGAGCTTCCCCGCGGTGCTTAATCTTGGAAAAATTACAGTGGGCAACACCATCATTAGTTACATGCAGATTCTCATATTTGCCGTTGCCGTCATTCTGATGGGCCTGCTCACCTTTATTTTGTACAAGACCCGGATCGGCAAGGCCATGCGGGCCGTCTCGCAAAATATGGACGCCGCCAAGCTGATGGGGATCAACGTGAATTTTGTAATCAGCTTTACTTTTCTGGTGGCTTCGGTGCTCGCGGCAATCGCGGGTACGATGGTCGGCATGTATTATCAGGCGATTGAAGTCACGATGGGCTTCGCCATCGGCATGAAATCGTTCGCGGCGGCCGTACTGGGCGGCATCAGCGTGCTGCCCGGCGCGATGCTCGGCGGCCTGATTATCGGCGTTGTCGAAGCGCTGGGCGCTTCCATCAGCTCCGGTTACCGGGACGCCATCGCGTTCGCCGTATTAATTATCGTCCTTGTCTTCAAGCCTTCCGGCCTCCTGGGCAAGAAACACAATAATAAAGTGTAGAAAGAGGGTGAGTGAATGAATCGGATACTTGCATGTTTGGCCAGGAATCAGCTGCTGATATCCCTGACCGTTCTTGCTCTTGCCTTGCTCTTTCCTTTGGTCTTCCCGTCCCAGTATTCCATCCGGATGGCGACGCTGTGCGGGATGTACATTGTGCTGGCGCTTAGTCTGAACCTGATTACCGGGTATACCGGCCAGGTGTCCCTGGGCCATGCGGCGTTCTTTGGCATTGGCGCTTATACTGCGGCCATCCTGGCAACAAGGTTCGGCTTGAATTTTCTCTTCACCTTCATCGCGGCGGCGATTGTCGCCGGGCTGGCCGCTTTTCTGCTGGGGCTGCCTACCTTGAAGCTGAAGGGACATTATCTCGCCATGGTCACGTTGGGATTTTGCGAGATCGTGAGGCTGGTCGAGATGAACTGGATGGGGCTGACCCGGGGACCGCTGGGAATTTTAAATATTCCGCCGCCTTCGCTATGGGGATTTACGATCGACGCCCCGATTGAATATTACTATTTCATTGTTGCTCTGGTCGTGCTGACCATCAAGCTGGTCCAGAATATCGTCGATTCCAGAGTCGGCAAGGGACTTATCGCAATCAGCGAGGATGAAATCGCCGCAGAAGCGATGGGCATTAACATTTTGCGGTACAAGGTGATGGTGTTTGTCATTTCGGCGGCCTTGGCCGGGTTTGCGGGCGCCTTCTATGCGCAGTACATGAGCTATATTGACCCGACGAGCTTTGGAACCGACCAGTCCATATCCATTTTTATTATGATTATTTTCGGCGGCCTTGCCAGTATACCGGGAACGATTATCGGGGTGATTGTGCTTACACTGCTGCCCGAGGTTCTGCGTGGACTGATGGATTTCCGCCTCATTATTTACGGACTAATTCTGATTGCTATGATGCTGGTGAAGCCGGAGGGATTGCTCGGAAATATTAATTTCACACGGATCAAAAAGGCTGCGGATGGAAAAAAGGCGGGTGAGCTTAAATGAAGCCTTTGCTGGGCATCGAGAGGGTAACGCAGCGGTTCGGTGGTCTGGTTGCGGTTTCCAATGTAAGCTTTCAAATTTTTGAGAACGAGATTATCGGGGTGATCGGCCCGAATGGCGCGGGGAAGACGACCCTGTTCAACATCATTACGGGCATCTATAAGCCGACGGAAGGCAAGGTAATGTATGACGAAGGCAATATCGCCGGATTCAGGCCGCATGAGATTACACAGAGCGGGCTGGCGCGGACATTTCAGAACATCAGACTGTTTCAAAATATGACCGTGCTGGAAAATGTGCTGGTCGGCATGCATACACGGACGAAGGCGAACCTGTTCGATGCAGTATTCCGCACCGGGCGCCTCAAGAAGGAGCAGTTGGAGGCGACCCAAAAGGCCGAGTATTATCTGAGACTCGTTGATTTGTATGAACACAGGCACAGTGCGGCCAAGAACCTGCCCTACGGCTCCCAGAGAAAGCTGGAAATTGCCAGAGCGATGGCCAGCGAGCCCCGGCTGCTTCTGCTGGATGAGCCGGCGGCCGGCATGAATGAACAGGAAACCGCAGAGCTTATGGAATTTATTGGAAAACTCAAGGCTTTGGGGTATACGATTCTGCTGATCGAACACGACATGAAGCTGGTCATGAACATCTGCGAACGAATCATCGTCTTTGACCACGGGTGTCTGATCGCGCAAGGCGAGCCGGAAGTCATCAAGAAGGAGCCGAAGGTTATTGAGGCGTACCTGGGGAAGGAGGCGTGAGGCGATGGCCTTTTTGAACATTGAAAATCTGACGGTCAATTACGGCAATATCAAGGCGCTTAAAGGGATTGACATCGAGGTTGAGAAGAACGAAATTGTGACACTGATCGGCAGCAATGGAGCCGGCAAAACGACAACCATGAACACCATCGCGGGCCTGAAGCGTTCATCCGGGGGCCGAATCATGTTCGACGGTGAAGACATCACCCAAATGGGCACGCCGCAAATCGTAAAGAAAGGACTTACCCTGTCGCCCGAAGGCCGCCAGGTGTTCCCAAAGCTGTCGGTATTCGAGAACATTGAACTCGGGGCCTACACGCGAAGCAAAAAAGAACGGGATGAAATGCTGGAAGTGGTGTATGACCTGTTTCCCAAGCTGAAGGAAAGACGGAGCCAATCGGCGGGAACGCTGTCGGGGGGAGAGCAGCAGATGCTGGCTGTCGGAAGAGCGCTCATGTGCAAGCCGAAGCTGCTTATGCTGGACGAGCCGTCGCTTGGCTTGGCCCCTCTGATCGTAAAGGAAATCTTCGATCTGATTGTCAGGATCAATAAATTGGGCACGACCATTCTGCTGGTTGAACAGAACGCCCGGATGGCGCTGGCCATTTCCCAAAGAGGCTACGTTCTGGAGACCGGCAAGATTATTCTGAAGGCGGACGCCGATTATTTGCTGAACAGCGAAGAGGTCAAGAACGCTTACCTTGGCGGAGTATAAGACCCGACATTTTATCAGAAAAGAGTGATCAGCCATGACCGTACACACGGAATACGAACGCCATGAAGAAACCCTGTTGCTTCATTCCGGCGAGGATCAGAGTCATTTCTATTATAATGCCGTCGTGCCACCCATTTTCCAGACGTCGTTATTCTCCAGCGGAACGTATGAGGAATTCCGGAATACGATCAATCATGAGAACGAGAGCTATTGTTATACCCGCTACGGCAACCCCAATTTCGATATCGTATGCGATAAAATAGCCGTCATGGAGCAGGGGGACGGAGCCGTTCTGACGAGTTCCGGCGTATCCGCGCTTACCATTGCAATTATGGCGAATGCCGAAATCGGGATGCATGTCGTGGCTATTGATAATCTGTACGGCCCGACCCGCAGCTTTCTGGAGCATCTAAAGGAGGTTCTCCGCATCCAGGTTGCCTATGTGTCCGGCGAGTCCCTGGAAGAGATTGAAGCAGCCATGACTTCCGCCACACGCCTGGTTGTGCTGGAAAGTCCCGTAAGCACCACCTTCGGGGTACAGGATTTACGGGGCATTGCCGCGTTATGCAAGCCAAGAGGGATTGTGACGCTGATTGACAATTCGTATTCCACCCCGTTGTTTCAGAAGCCGCTCAAGCTGGGGATCGATATTGTCGTCCATTCCGCAACCAAATTTTTAAGCGGCCACAGCGATACGATCGGCGGAGTCATTGTGTCAAAGGAGCCGCAGCTGAAGCGGATTCGCAAGCAGCACAAACTGATCGGCTCGTCACCGTCGCCTTTTGAAGCGTGGTTAATCCTGCGGGGCCTGCGCACGCTCCCTATCCGGATGAAGGAGCATGCCCGCAACGCGTTGGCCGTGGCTGAGTTTCTGGAGTCGCACCCGAAGATCGGGCGGGTAAGATATCCGGCGCTGCCGTCCTTTCCCCAATATGAGCTTGCCCGCAGTCAAATGAGCGGATTCGCCAGCTTGTTCAGCTTCGAGATCAACACGGCCGAGGAAAATATGCCCAAATTCTTTGGCGCCTTGCATCTGATTAAGCTTGGGCTGAGCTGGGGCGGATTCGAATCGATTTGCGTTCCGCCTCTTGTAAGCTTTGGCAAAGGAATTGACGAGGAAGCGTTCGCCAAGCGGGGCATTACTCACCAACTGGTCCGTCTGCATGTGGGATTGGAAAATCCCGAGGATTTGATCCATGAGCTTGACCGGGCGCTGAAAGAGGTTTAGGACGTGGACCATCCCGCCCCCCGGTATTCGGATATCCCGTATATATAAAGGTAAGAATCTGGCCGCGTACCTTGCGTACGCGGTCTTGCTCTGTTTCAAGGAAATTTCATATAACGAACCAATGTATCTATATTTGAACCTCGCTTCGATTTGATCTACAATATAAGGAATACTTCCTGACCGTTATAGGATAGCTGGGAGATGAAGAAATGGATCAATACGAGGTGGCAACGCTAAAGAAAGGTCTGTTGATTCTGGAGGCGCTGAGAGAGGGGCAGCCGATGACGCTGACCGAAATCATGCGGACCTTTCAATTGAACAAGTCCACGACATTCCGCTTGCTGCATACGCTGGAGAACGCGGGATATATTGAGAAGGAAGACCGGGCCTACCGTGTTACGGACAAGCTCGGAAGGACGCCGGCGGCCGCGAGTCCGAGACTGGGCTGGCTTGCGGTGCCTCCGCTCAATCAATTGGCTCAGGAGGTGGGGGAGACGCTTTATGTCGGAGTGCTTCATGACCTCCATGTGGTGACGACGCAAGTGGTGGAGGGGACGCATACGATGCGGATTCATTCCAAGGTCGGCGATGCCGCCTACGCCCACTTAAGCGCCTTCGGCAAGGTTATTCTGGCCCATTTGGACGAAGCGCAGAGGGAAGAGATTTTGAGCCGGCTTACGCTTCACAAAAACACGGAAAATACATTCTCAGACATGCATCTGCTCAGAGAGCATCTTAAAGTGATTCGGCAGCAAGGCTATGCGGTTGACGATGAAGAGACGGAGGTCGGTCTGCGCTGTATCGCCGCCCCGATCTATTATAATGAAGCGGTGATTGCCGCAGTGGCGCTCTCCGGCCCCGCCGCCCGCCTGACGAAGAAGAAAGACCGAGCGCTGAGCAAAAGATTGCTGGAATGCAGCGCCCAAATCTCCAGAGAACTGTGAAAGGCCGGGGGACGCGCCCTATGGACGCATCCTCCGGCTTTTTCAGGGATGGGCGGCCTTATTTGCCGCTCAGAAACCGCCTTACGCCTTCGACCGCGTACGCATGGTCCAATTCGCCGGTCAATCCGCCAACCGTGACGGACCCGACTACGCCGACTCCCTTGACACGGATGGGTAAAGCTCCGCCCACCGCCTGATAATCGCCGGGGGAGAGCAGCGAGCCTTCGGCATGCGTGGTCCCGCTCCCGGTAAAGCGGGCTTCGATGTATGCGGAACTCCGGTTGTAATGATCGACAATCCGTTTTTTGCGGAACAGCCAGACGTAATTTTCCTCCGAAGTTCCTTCCATCAGGTGAGTGAAGACGGGGACGCGGCCCCGTTCGATGTGGACGGCGATGGCCGCGTTATTCTCCTTGGCGTATTGAACGATCAGATTTCCCAATTGCAGAGCGTCCTCATTGGTGAAACCGGTGAATTCGAGTTCTTGCTCCAATTGCTCCAATTGGTTCAATGTCTGCATGTTCATGATTTCTCTCTCCTTTATTTAATGAAATAATCAGACTTAATCGAATAATCGCTGCCTAAGGTCCAGAC
>NZ_ASSC01000879.1 GCF_000520735.1 Paenibacillus forsythiae T98 | reverse complement strand
GCGGTAAGCCCCCAGCCAGGAAGCCAGCGCCCGAAACGGCTCGCCGCGCAGCCTGTAATTCCGGCGATTGGCCACGGCCTCCACCTCAACCAGTCCGGCCTCCAGCAGAACCCGCAAATGCTTCGAGGCCTGGGGCTGGCGCAGTCCGAGATGATCGGCGATTTCGCCTACAGTCAAGGGACCGCCGCGCAGCAGCTCGACCATGCCTAATCGGTTCGGCTCGGCCAGTGCGCTGAATGTAGAGATATTCATGATCCTAGTGTCCCTCTGTCCGGGCAATTCTAACCTGGGTTGCGGCGCGGCCTATGCTTCCGATACGGGTCATATCAGGCCACCTCATTTCAATGATTGGGTATGGGCTGCTTATAACTGTAATATACCCAATTTGGAATATTCTAAACAAGGAATATTATAAAATTTTTGCAAAAGGGACAGCAAGCGCATGTTCAGCTATTATCCACCCTCCATGAATCTTATATCTTTGCAAATAAATGACGCATCATTTATTATGAGATTCATTAAATGACACGTCATCTATATGAGGAGTAAGCTTATGACAACGATTCATGTTTGGCATACGGGAAAGGTGTATATCGACCGGGCGCTGGCTTTTCGTGAACAAACTATCCATCCGGCTCCATATACCGGTCTTTGCCGTCCAAAGTCCAAGAAAATCTGGGTTCCCGTTTCCGCTTATTTCATTGATCATCCGAAAGGCAGAATCCTGGTAGATACGGGGTGGAGCGAAGAGATCCGTACCCATCCCAAACAACATTTAGGCTGGTTGTCAGGCACCCTGTTTAAAGGAACTCTGCCTCCCGGCCAATCCATTCGGGAACATTTGATATCAATAGGGCTAAAGGATACCGACTTGGACTACGTACTCCTGACACATCTGCATCAGGATCATGTCAGTGGTCTCCAGCATGTTAGCCGCGCCAAAAGAATAATGACCAGCAGTCAGGAATGGGAGGCAGCGAACCGGAATTTCGGTTATACCCGCTCTATGTGGCAGGAAGTAGCTGTTCAATCCTTTGAGCTGGATACCATTCCATTTGGCCCTTTTAATAAAGGGGTTGATCTGTTCAGAGACGGATCGCTTTATTTAGTACATACACCCGGTCACACCAAAGGACAATTTACGGTTATGGTCCAAACGAGCAAAGGATGGGTCTTACTAATCAGCGACGTAGGCTATGCGGAACGCTCTTGGAAAGACCTTGTGCTGCCCGGAATTACGACAAGCGCCCAAGAAGCAGCGGCTTCGCTCCGTTGGG
>NZ_ASSC01000878.1 GCF_000520735.1 Paenibacillus forsythiae T98 | reverse complement strand
CCGAAGCCGCCGGTCGAGCCGTTCAGGTAGCCGACGATATACGAGCCGGCAAAAGATCCGAGCGCGCCCATGCTGTTGACCAGCGCGATTGCGCCGCCCGCCACGTTGCGGGGCAGAATTTCCGGCATGATGGCAAAGAACGGTCCGTACGGAGTGTACATGGCGCCACCAGCAATCACGAGCAGGATGAACGAAAGCCAGAAGTGATCCGCGCCCAGCAGATACGAGGCGTAGAAAGCGACGGCTCCGATCATCAGGAAAGGCCAGACGAATATTTTCCGGTTGAGCGTCTTATCGGAGAAATAGGAAGCGGTCAGCATGCCGACAACGGCCAGCACGTAAGGAATGGACGACAGCCAGCCGGTCGTGACCATACTCATGTCGGGAGCCGACTTGATAATCGAAGGCAGCCACATCACGAACCCGTACACACCGATACTCCAGAAGAAATACTGCAGGCAGAGCTTGATGACGAGCGGAGACTTGAACGCTTCCCCGTAGTTTTTCACAGGCTTCAGCCCTTTTTGCTCCTCCTGAAGAGCGCACTCAAGCGCCTTCTTCTCTTCATCATTCAGCCATTCCGCTTCGGCGGGCTTGTCGCTTACGAGCTTCCACCAGAAGAACGCCCAGATGATCGGCGGCAGCCCTTCGATAATGAACATCCATCTCCAGCCGACGGCAGAGACAAGATAACCGGATACAATCGACATCCACAGCACGGTCACGGGATTGCCGAGGATCAGGAACGTGTTGGCGCGGGAGCGCTCTTTTTTCGTAAACCAGTGGCTTAAGAACACCAGCATCGCCGGCATTACCGCACTCTCAACAACGCCGAGACAGAACCGGATGACGATCAGAAAGTGGACATTATGGACAACGCCCGTAGCCGCCGCCAGCAAGCCCCACAGAATGAGGGACCAGAAGACGAGCTTCTTGGCGCTCTTGTTCTCGGCATAATGCGCCCCCGGGACCTGGAAGAAGAAATAGCCGAGGAAAAAAAGCGCGCCCAGCAGCGAAGACATCGAGGCCGTAATCTGCAAATCCTTGGCCATGCCGGCCGCCGCGCCGAAGCTGTAATTCGCCCGGTCGAGATAAGCCAGACTGTACGTAATGAACACGATGGGCATCAGCCGCAGCCAGCGCGCCGGGACGAAGCCGCCGCTTGTATTGTTCTTCATTAGGATTCCACTCCCGTCAGATGATGTTGAAGATAGGTTTCAAGCTCAGGTCTTGTCGGATAGCCGTCGTGGTCGCCCTCCGATTGCACGGCCAGCGCGCCAATCGCGTTCCCCCGCTGCACCGCCTGCGAAACCGTAAGCCCTTGCAGAAGACCGCTGACCAGTCCGACGGCAAATCCGTCTCCGGCGCCCACTGTGTCCACAATCCTCTCTACTTTGAAGCCCTGAACCGTGCCTTCGCCGCCCGGCGTACAGAAGTACGCGCCCTCCGGCCCCAGCTTGACCGCAACGAGCGAGACGCCCCTGCTCAGATAAAATTCGGCGATTTCGCGCGGATTCCTTGACCCGGTCAGAATCTCGCCCTCTTCCACTCCAGGCAGCACCCAATCGGCCCGGCAGGCCAGATCGTTGATGACCGATACCATCTCTTCACGGGAGGACCAGAGCGAAGGCCGCAAATTCGGATCGAAGGAAACGCTGCGTCCTGCGGCCTTCATTGCACCCAGCGCCGCATAGGCGAACTCGCGGGTCTCTTTCGTCAGCGCCGGGGGGATGCCCGTCATGTGCAGATGGCGAAAGTCCGTCAGATATCCGGCGTCCACATCCGTGCCCGAGAGTGTGCTTGCTGCGGAATTTTTGCGGAAATACTGCACCTGCGGATCGCCTTCCAGCACCTTCGACTTGAGCTGAAACCCGGTTGGATGCCGGGAATCGCGCGTTACGCCGGAGATATCGATATTCTCCCTGACCAGATACTCGCGAATATATTCCCCGAAAGCGTCGTCCCCCAATCGGCTGACCCATCCGGCCGACAATCCCAGCCGGGCGAAGCCGACCGCCGTGTTCACTTCCGCTCCGGCCAGGCGCCGGCTGAACTTGTCGATGTCCTTCAAGGCCCCCGGTTTCTCGGCAACGAACATGACCATGGCTTCTCCAAAAGTAACTACATCCTTAAGGCTCATCAGGCAATCCCCTTTCCGGTTTTCGCGGCTTCTGCCGACATCGCTCCAGAACAACCTTCGCGCAGCATTCCGATATATCCTTCAAGACACCCTTCACCGGGCAGCCCGAACTCGATTGCGCGGGGCACATTACCCGGCAGCAGCCCGAGCAGCTTCCTCCACGGGGCATCCTCATCCTGCGGAAGCGGCAGCGTTACCCACACCCCGCCCGAACGGATGACATGCTTGCAGTGAATATAAGCGACATAAGGGGCAAAAGTTTCGGCCGCCTTTAGCGGATCTTCTCCGCTGTACAACCAGTTGCCCGTATCGAACGTCATCTTCACACCGTCAAGCCCGTAACGCTCCACCGCCTGAAAGAACGCTTTCAAATTTTCGGCCCTGCCTCCGTAAGAGGTCTGATCATTCTCAATCAGCAGCGTCAGCGCTCCCGCCTCCCCGCGGTGCCGCCGCAGCAGCCGGTCAAGCTGGCCGATCCGTTCGTGCTCGGCGCTTCGCAGCTCCTCCTCCGAAGCAAATCCGCGAACGCCCGCATAGTGCCCGAGCGACACCTTCAGCATTTCGGCCTTTAGAACCAACGCTTCCGCCAGAATGTGCGAGAGCAGCTCTTCGTTCAGCCTGCCCTCCGCATTCCACAGTTCCATCGGAACGGAATATACGCAGCGCAGGCCGCTGCGCAGGTTCGCCTCGCGGCACTCGGCAAGCGGAAGAGCTCCGGGCAGGAACAGTTCCCGCCGAATCTCGATGCCGTCCGCCCCACCGGATTGTATTCGTTCGGCCAGGCCGTACTGCGCACCGCAAGCGCTTCCAAATACGGAAGTCGGAACAAAAACCGCATTCATCCAAACGCCCCCCTTCTAGCAAAAATGTAGACCCTGTACACTTAGAGAATGCTGCGTTTGACCACCCGGGCGATGCCCTGTCTGACTACGGATTCTGCTGTATCCAAACATCGATTAGCGGCGTCTGTAAATCGGTTTAGTAAATCGGTTTACTGCTACAGCTAAATTATAATCCCGCTCCGCATCCTTTGCAAGCCCTTTCTTTAAAGCGCTGTCATTTTTTTATTTGCATCTATTCGCCAGTTATAAGGCACCCGGCTTCTGCATAAATCAAGCCCAATATGGAAAGTTAACTTTACATTTATGGCAACAGCTGTTATATTGAATATGTAAAGCTTGCTTTCCATTGAATAGAGGTGTGATGTTGAGAAACCGTCTGGAGGAAATCCGAAAACAACACGGAATCAAGCAGGAGGAATTGGCAGAGGCTTTGGCGGTTTCCAGGCAGACGATCGGGTCGCTGGAGAATGGGCGCTATAATCCCTCGATTATTTTGGCGTTCAAAATCGCCCGCTATTTCAAGCTGCCGATTGAAGAAATTTTTATCTACGAGGAGGAATAGCTTGTGAACAAAGGTTCAGTTGCGCGCAATGCTATGGTACTGGCAGCAGGGATGCTGCTGTTGGCTGCCGGTCTGTTGGAGGCTGGAGACATGGCCAGGAACGTATCCGGTCTGTGCGTAGGCATAGGGTCCGGACTAATCGGCGTCAGCATCGCGCACCTTGCCATGGCCCGCTATTACGCCAAGCATCCGGCTTTCCGAAGACAGCAAGAAATCGAAGCGGGAGATGAACGAAGCATCGCCATCAACAATCTGTCGAAGGCCAAAGCTTTTGATATGACCGTAAGAGCCATGATGCTGATTCCCTTTTTGCTGATCCTTGCGGGTTCGTCTCTTTGGATTACGCTGGCCGCAGTGGCGCTCTATGTCTTCTCTTACAGCCTCCGTTATTACTACATCTATAAATACAGCAAGGTTCTGTAAAATGGATGAAGAAGGCTGCCCCGCGCATCTGCTGCGCTCGGGACAGCCTTCCCAAGCGGTTTCCAGGCTTTCGGACTCCGGGTATCCGGCCCGTTAGCGGTATGTGGTCACAATGACCCCGCCCCTATTGTCGCCCGACAGTGAATAGCGGCGTCCTTCCCGGATATAGATGACCGTATCCTTGGATATAGGAACATAAGAAACCTCGTAGGACTTTCCATCCGCTTCAATTGAAATTGCCCGCGCTGCTTTCAGGTAATCCAGGTACTCCTCCAAAGTGAAATTTTTGTCTTTCATAATTAAACTGTGCGGCAGGCCCACATAACGAAAATGCCAGGGTTCATACTGAATGCCTGTGATCTCCGTCTTATCCCTGGGGTATCTCAATATGAATCCGTATTTCCAGGCATTTTTCTCCAGCCATTTGCCTTCGGCCGCCCGGTTCATCTCCATTTTCGTAGAACCGATATCAAGGGATAAGCCCAGATTATGCTCACTGTGCCCGGAAGGCAGCGCATAATCGGCTCCTTTCTCCTGATAGAGCCGATCCTGCTCACCCAGGCTCCGATATCCGCTGCTGATCATAAAATGCCGGACCCCGTCTTCTTCCGCAGCCTCGATCATAACGGAAAATTCCCGGGCCACTCTTTGCGATAAGCGAATGGTTTGGTCCAGCAGCGCATAGCCCCGGACCATTTCCTTATGGCCGTAAAGCTTCACGATATCGGGTTGTATCCCCTCTTTATGTAATGAATACTCCTTGTTAACCAGGAGCAGATCTCCCTGGTAGACCTGCTCTTCCGTAACCTTGGCCGGAATATCGCCGCCCTGGTCGTTCGTCTCACGGATTGCGGCCCCCCGCTCCTGCTCGCAGCTTGTCAACAGCAAAGCGAGCACCAAAAGCCACTTCTTCATTACTCAGCGTCCTCCTTTTCCTTACATCCATTAAGGATAGAGGGAGTTAATTAAGAAAAAAGCGGTGTATTTCTTAAATATTTTTAAAGTGTCCAGACTCATTTCGGCAAACGTACTTCAAAAAGTGTCCGGATGATATCGCTCTGAACGGAAATGGTTCCTTTATGCTGTTCTACGATATTTTTTGCTATGAATAAACCGAGACCCGTGCTTCCGCCCTGATGGGTTCGCGACCGGTCGCCGCTATAAAGCGCATCAAAAATAAAAGGCAGCTCTTCCTCCGGAATCGGGTCGCCGTAGTTGACGATCCGGACGGTCGCGGCCTCGGCGTCATGGGTGCAGCTAATGTCTATGAACTGGCCGTCTCTTCCGTAACGGGCGGCGTTGGTCAGAATATTCTCAAATACGCGGGCCAACAGCTCCCCGTCCCCCGATATATTCACCTTCGGTGGAATGCTCAATCTCGCGGTCAGATGGTGGTTCTCAAAGACTGGGTACAATTCCTCATTTAACTGGCGCAGCAGTTCGCCCAGCTCAAGCGATGTCTTCCGGATGGCAAGCTTGCCATGGTTCATACCGGCAATCTCGAACAGTTCGTTAATCAGCTTCTCCAGACGGCGGGATTTGGTATAGGCAATGGTTGCATAGTGCCGCACCTGATCCTCTGTCAGCTCCTTGTCACGGAGAATGAAGTCCAAATAACCTAATACGGAAGTAAGCGGCGTCCGTAAGTCGTGAGCCAGGTTCAATATGAGCTGATCCTTGCTGCTCTCTGCAAAATCGCCCCTTTCCACAGCCCGCCGCAGCTTCTCCCCCGCCAGATTGATATCCTGCGCAATCTTCTCAAACTCGTCATTTGAGCCTATTTGCACCGGGTCTTTGAAATCGCCATTCGCCAGACGGTGAATTCCCGCAGATATCTCATTGAAATAGGCAGCATAAGGTCTGGTCAGGAAGAAGAATATTACAATCGCCAGCGGCACAAAGAAAATCAAAAAGAAATTCAGATCGCCAAAATTTCGGATCATGAGACGAAACCGGCTCAAAGAATCGCCCGCACGCGCGTTTTCGTAGTAATAATACTGAAGCACTTTATATAACAGGAAGGTGACAACCCCGGACAAGAGCAGGCTTAGGCCCAGCAGCAGAATCATCTTTGACCGGAAACTCAGGACCCTTTTAACCATTGAAAATATACCCCACGCCCCAAATGGTTTTGATCCATCGGTCAGGTTCTTCGCCAAGTTTTTTTCTTAACGTACGGATATGCACCATAACCGTATTTCCCCCTTCATAGTAGGCGTCACCCCAAACCTGCTGAAAGATATGATCCGCGCTGAATACCTGCCTGGGGTTAGCGGCCAGCAGATACAGAATATCGAACTCTTTGGGCGTCAGCTTTACCGGATTGCCGTACAGTGTTACGGAATGCCGGTCCGGATCGACCATCAAGCCGCCCGCCTCCACCTGCCGGACATTCGCTGCGGAGGTTGGACTCAGCAGCATGGACCGCCTGAGCTGCGCGTTTACCCTGGCCACCAGCTCCATGGGATTAAACGGCTTGGTCATATAATCATCCGCCCCTATGACCAGTCCCGTAATTTTGTCCAGATCAGAGGTCTTGGCGCTCAAAAAAATAACCGGAAAGAGATACTGCCCGCGAATTTGCCGGGTCACCTCATAACCGTCCAGTCCGGGCATCATGATATCCAGAATTGCCAGATCAATATGCCGGGACTTCACGACAGCAACAGCCTCTTGGCCGTCCGCCGCTTTAATCGGGCGGTAGCCTTCCTTCTCCAGATGCAGCGCAATCAGCTCTGCAATTTCAGGGTCGTCGTCCGCAATTAATATAGTAATCCGATCCATCCGTACTCCACTCCTGTACAATAGACGCTTCTAATCGCCCCGCTTCAAATCCGACGACTGGCGCACCGCCAGCTCGCATTTAAAGACAAGCTCCTCCGGCTCCAGCTCCTCCTTCGAGCGAATGCGGGTGATGATCCGCTCGGCCGCCTTTCTTCCCATTTCCAGCGAAGGCTGGTTGATCGTAGTCAGCGTCGGCGTCAGCAGGTGGGCGAACGGGATGTTGTCAAAGGCGACCAGCGCCAAATCCTCCGGCACCCGAAGCCCCCGCTCCTTCACAAAGGCGAGCGCCTCCAGCAGCACCAGGTCATTGCCCGCGATCAGCGCCGTCGGCGGCTCCGGTTCACCGAACAGCTTGACGAATCTTCCCCGCAAGGCGGAGATTTCTGTACTTATGATGCTTCGAGCGCCCCAATTCAGCCCGAAATCGTCCATCGCCTTCAGGAAGCCCTCCGTCCGCTCAAGCCGTGTGCTGATCGTCAGCGGCGCCGTGGCGAGCGCAATCCTCCGGTGTCCCCGCTCCTTCAGATGCGACACCGCTTCATAGACGGACTCCCGGTTGTCGACGACAATGGTGTCGGCCTTGACGCTCTCCACCCGCCGGTCCATGAACAGAATGGGATACCCGTTCCTGGCGAGCTTTTTATACAGGGAAGCGTTCTTCCCCGTAGGCAGCAGGATCATGCCGTCCACCTGCTTGGCCTGGAGCATTTCGGCGTACTTCTTCTCCTTCTCCCCGTCCTCGTCGCTGTTGCACAGAATCACGTTGATATCCTGCTCCTGGCAGTAATCCTCGATGCCCCGGCAGATTTCGGTGGAGAGCCGGTGCATGATATTCGCCACAATGACGCCGAGCGTTGAAGTCCGCTTCTGCTTCAGTCCCCTTGCCAGCACATTCGGCTGGTAATCCAGCGCTTCAATGGCCTCTGCGATCTTGGCGCGAGTGTCCGCCCCCATATGCTGATACCGTTTATTCAAATATTGGGATACCGTGCTCTTGGATACACCGGCCCTTGCCGCCACATCTCCGATTGTCGCTCTGACCAATGTTCTCTACTCCCATCGTTACACGTATATCCATTAACTATAGTGCGGTTGGCGGCGCTTGTCTAATCGTGTAATCAGCCCCCGCAGACCGGGAGCGCATCATTTCGGCTTCCGGGTGTAGCCCTTCCGCTTGTGAAAAGAAAGCGATCGATAGCTCCGGGCGTATTTTGCCGCCGTGGCTGCGGAAAGCTGCGAGCCGCTCATATTCAGGCTCTTGTTGCGAGCTTTCTTTAGCACCATCCCTCCGGGGTCTTTGGCATACAGATAGTTGCCGTAGGTTTCGAACTCGGAGAAACCAAACTGCCGGGAGCGGTTGATGCTGCGTAATATCGCGGAGTGCCACGGAACCCCGTGCCTGGACTCGATCTCCCGTTTCATGCGGGCCAGCCGGCTGCGCTCGAACAGCATATAATGGGTCACAAAGGAGGAGGGGCGGACGGCCTTCTTGCCCATCAGCTTCCGGTAGGTCACAAAATATTCCGGCTGGCTCCAGTTCCGGCAGTAAAAAACCGTCTTTCCGTTCAGGCGGAACCGGTGCGGCGCGATCAGAACCGTATCGGCGTCAATGACCAGAAAATAATCGGCCGTGCACAGCTTGTCGCCGCCGAGCTTCAATAGCTGCTGAAACAGCCAGCCCGAGCGCTCCCAGGTACGCGAGCGGTAGTGAATGTCCTTCTTCGCAAGGGGCAGCACCGTATTTTCATCAATAAAGGTACAGTCTTTCCTGCGGCAAAAATCGAGAATACGCGGTTTGCGGGGCGCGACGATCATCACGCTGCGGATCGGATGCTTCACGTGCTTTCTCACAGCGTCGACCACATGCGGCAGCGTAGCCAAATCTTTCTCAATCGCCGGAATCAGCACATCTATGGCAGGTCCTTCAAGGGCTTGGGACATACGCTCATCTCCAGTCGTCCATTTGCTCTAGCGTATGAACGATGGCGGTGATGGGTATGGGAAAATGGAGCCCAAAAGTTGCGCGAAGGACCGCCAAATGTTGTGCCGATAGTTCATGGGTCGCATATTGGTTTCGGCTTCAAATTATGACTATCCGGTGACATTGTTAAAAACCGCTCAAAGCCAGCCGATAACTAGTGATAATGATTATCATTACCTATAAAACGTTGACAGGTGGTAATCGATATGAACAAAACGTTTACACGAATGGTACTCAGGCAGGAACTCCCGACCTATTTGCTCCCGGTCCCCGTACTGCTGTACTTTGTCCTGACCCATCTGGAGTCGGGCAGACGGCATATCCTGCTCTATCTGGGACTGGCCATGCTGGCCGGCATCATTACGCTGCTCATTGGCGTGGCCGCAAAATATTATTATATGCGTCCCATTTTGGCCGCATTTCAGGTCATTAAGAGCCGTCAGGCGGACGACCAGCTGTTCCGGAAGGCCAAACGCAATGCCGGCAAGCTGCCTTTCATAGAGGCTCTGCTTATTTTTATCCGCTGGAGCGTTATCGCTTCGCTTATCATGAACGTCCCCGCATACATAACAGGCCGGGCAACCCTGGCCGAATTTTTGACGCTTATGTCTTTTTTTCTGCTGACCGGGCTGGTATCGGTTCCTCTGTATTATTTTCCGTCCAACAAAGCCATGACCGACTTTCTATATCTGAAGAACATCCGGGAAATCAAGCTGGAGCGGCAGGGCTTTGACCTCGGGATTGTCCACAAAATCGGCATTACGGTCATTCTGTCCGTCTTGTATCCCGTCGGCCTGCTGATTACCATGATCAGTCTCAACATGATCGGTTATCTGGATTTGAGATCGGCCTGGGCGGGCATCGTGCTCGTTCTGGCAGTCGCGCTGCTGATGTCGGTTCTGTCGATCAGACAGCTGACGGGCGAGATCCGGCACGCTTTCCAGGAAATTACGGATTGCACCGAGCTTGTCCTGCGCAACGATTTCACCCATCGGATTCACCTGGCCCAGCAGGGAGAAGTGGGCAAGATGGTCGAGGGGTTCAATCTGCTGATGGACCACTTTCTGCTGCTGATCTCGAAGATTCGGGAGGCGATTATCACTCTTCAAGAGGCTTCCGCGAATGTGTCGGTCATCGCCGGGGACACCAGCGCCACCTCGCAGCAGTTGTCGGCAAGCTCGGAGCTCATGCGGCAGAACGCCTTGACGGTATCCGCCGGGATTCGGGAGGTTGTGGACAAATCGCGGGACATTTCCCAGATCGCGTCGCAGGTATCCGCCTTTTCGGAAAATCTCCGTAATTATTCCGGGCGGGTGGTGGAATCCGTGGACAAGGGGACGGACTCCGTTCATGTCATATCGGACGCCATTGAGGACGCTGTGCAGCAATCGCTTCGGACCCATGATACGATCGGCATCCTTTCGGAGAAGACGAAGGACATTCAGGTCATATTGAACGTCATCAAGGATGTGGCCGACCAGACCAACCTGCTTGCGCTGAATTCCGCAATTGAGGCCGCGAGAGCCGGAGAAGCCGGAAGAGGATTCGCCGTTGTGGCGAGCGAGATCGGCAAGCTCGCGGAGAAGAGCAACCATGAGACCAAGAAAATAGCCGCCGTCCTGAAGGATATTTACACCGAATCGGACCGCGCCAAGCTCGGCTCCAGCCAGATTG
>NZ_ASSC01000877.1 GCF_000520735.1 Paenibacillus forsythiae T98 | reverse complement strand
AGTGGTATATTCTGCATCCCTATGCGGAAACCATCGGAGCCGGCTGGCCCATCGGCATTCTGGTCGGCGGCCTTGCAGCCGCCGGACTGCTGGCTCTCTTCAAAGTCCGCAGCCGGCCACTCTCCCGAATCGCGGGAATTGCCGGACTGCTCGTCCTGCTGCTCGGCCCGCTCTACTGGTCGCTGACGCCGATTGCCTACGGCCTGAACAGCATGATTCCGGCTGCGGGTCCCGATAGCCGGAGCGGCATGGGCGGAGGGATGAACAGAGTCATCGGCGGCGGCTCCGGTGATGATGGTATGACGGGCGTGCCGGGCGGAGCCGACGCCCAGAGCGGAGCGAGTGTCCAGAGCGGCGCAGCTCAGGACGGTGCAAATCAGGACGATGCAAACGCCCAGAATGGCACGGGCGCCCCAAGCGATGACAGCGCACGGGACAGCCGTTCCGGCGAAGTTCAATTCGGGTTCGGCGGCAATGGGAGCGAGAGTGTCAACGAATCGCTGGTCGCTTATCTGAAAGAGCATAATACGGGCGAGGAATATTTGTTCGCCGCCATGAATTACAGCACAGGCGGACCGTATATCATCGAAGGCAACAAGGTCGTCATCCTTAACGGCTTCTCCGGTTCGGATGTGGTGTACACGACCGAAACTCTTCAGGCGCTTGTCGGGAGCGGCAAGGTGAAATACTTCTACATTTCCGGCGGCGGAGGCATGGGCGGCGGACGCGAGGGGAACTCGGAGTTAACGGCGTGGATCACCGGGCATGGCACGGAAATACCGTCTTCGGAATGGCAGGGTGCGAGCAGCGGGACCAGCGGGACATTGTACGAGGTCACGTTGAACTGACCGCCGAGGGTCTTGGGTTATATCAAGCGGGGCGCTGCATGGGACATTGTCGACGCGCCCGCCATCCTATTTTTAATAAGGAGGAGCTGCTAATGAGTTCCAACGTGCGCTATTCCGTGATTATCCCGATGTACAACGAGGAAGCGGTCATTCAGGAGACCTACCGGCGGATCAAGAAAGTGATGGGAACGACAGAGGAGAAGTATGAGCTGATTTTCGTCAATGACGGCAGCGTCGACAGCTGCGCCCAGATGATCGAGGAGTACAGCTATTGGGACGAGAGCGTGAAGCTGATCGACCTGTCCCGCAACTTCGGGCACCAGGTGGCCATTACCGCAGGCATGGACTACGCGCTGGGCGATGCCGTTATCATTATCGACGCCGATTTGCAGGACCCGCCGGAGCTGATTCTGCAGATGATCGAGGAATGGAAGAGCGGCTATGAGGTCGTATATGCCAAGCGCGTGAAGCGAAACGGCGAATCCCTGTTCAAAAAATGGACCGCAAGCCTGTTCTACAGGGTGCTGGCGTATTCGACCGACATCAACATCCCGGTGGATACAGGGGATTTCCGCCTGATCGACCGGAAGGTATGCGACGAGCTGAAGCGTCTGCCGGAGAAAAACCGGTTCGTTCGCGGACTGGTCAGCTGGGTGGGCTTCCGCCAGAAGGCCATCGAATACGAACGTGACGAGCGGCTCGCGGGAGAGACAAAATATCCGCTGAAGCGGATGGTCAAGCTGTCGCTGGACGGCATCACCTCTTTTTCATACAAGCCGTTGAAGCTGGCCGGATACCTGGGCGCGCTGCTGTCGGCGTCGGGCTTTCTGTATCTGCTGTACGTGCTGTATCTTGCGATTTTTACAGATTCGGCGGTTAAGGGCTGGGCTTCCGTCATCGGGATTACCCTGACCTTCAACGGCTTCGTGCTGCTGATGCTTGGCATTATGGGTGAATATGTCGGCCGGATCTACGACGAGTCCAAGGGTCGTCCGCTGTATATCGTGCAGGAGGTATATCAGGGAAAAAAACAGCAGCAGCCGATTGGTCTAAAAACGGCTCAGTATGAGTCGAACTAACGTTTTAGCCAATTCGGGAGGATACTGCTTATATTGTTTGAACCGTTCCTTCGGGGGAGCGGTTTTTTTGTTTTCCAATTATATCTACCCATTGCATTGTATCTCTTGCTTTATAATAGACCGTGTCGGAAACCACAGAAAGGAACATCCATATCATGAAAAGCAGCATTCGTAACCGCTTATTGGTCATGCTTCTCGTATTTATTATCGTCCCCTATTTCATTTCGGTATTGGCCATCTATCTTCATACTAAACAAAAGGTAGAGCAGCACGAATATCGGATCAGCGAGATCCAGCTTCAAAAGGGTTGTGAAGAGTTAGGACAATATTTTCAGGATATGGTCAATTTACCGTATATTTTATATCTTAATCCCGGGTTATTCCGGATATTCGAAAGTGGCTTTGATAAAGAAATTTACTCGAATCAGCTTGAAGTAGATAAATGGTTTCAAGCCTTTTATCTGATGCGCAGAGAAATTCATCAAGTTCGGTTTTTTATGGTGGAGGATGGGGATTCTTTTACCGTTTACGATGCCAAGGTGAGCGCCCGTATGAAGCGGCCTGATTTATCAGAAAGTCCTCCCATTCAGAAGTTGATTCAATCCGGCTCCAATTTTTTGATTGAACCGCCGCATTTGATCCGGAATTATAATGGATCTGCCGTGATGCCAATGTCGGATCGGACGCTGGTGATGACGATTCATCATAAAATCAAAAATATACTCTCCAACGAATTTTTAGGTGTTGTCACTATGGATATCGACTTAAGCCGCCTTTCCACCATTTGTAGCCGTTTTTTGAAGGAAGGTGAATTGGTTATCCTTACGGATGGGAATGGAGCTGTCGTCTATTCAACCGATCAAACGCTGATAGGTAACAAGTGGAGGCCTGGCTCCGGCTTGTCTCTCACGAGTGGAAGATCAGGCGATATTACGATGTCCAAACCGCTTCCGGGTGAATTTGGGGATTGGCATTTGATCAAGGTGACTTCGAGCGGCAACTTATACCGCGATGTGCGGCAAACGGCGTATATCAGTGCCTTTTTTGGTGTAGGTGTTGTTATTTTGGGACTTATTATGGTCCATTTTATTTCAAATAAGATCACTCGACCTATTCAATTATTAAGTAAGAAAGTCCGAAAAATTGAAGGGGGGCATACGAATATATGGTTTAATGATACCGGCCGGGATGAAATCGGTCATTTGGAGAGGCATATTAAGGAAATGATGGAACGAATCAACTTGTATATTGATAGGGAATATCGGCTCGAACTCGAGAACAAAACGAACCAATACCGGGCGATTCAATCGCAAATCAATCCGCATTTTCTACATAATGCTCTGCAATCCATCGGTGCGGTTGCCCTTCGTTCTCAAACTCCGCAAATTTATCAATTGGTGACTTCCTTGTCGAAAATGATGCGGTATACGATCCGAATGGATAATTGGGCTTCGATACGCAGTGAAGTGGATTACGTGAAAGCATACTTGGATCTGCAAAAAGAACGTTTTCGGGTGGAATTACGCCACTCCATCTCTATAGAAGAGTCGATAATGGATATGTCGGTCCCGGTCATGATCTTACAGCCGCTCGTTGAGAACTTCTTCAAGCATTGTTTTGAGGAAGGGTATTACGGTTCGCATCTCAGCATTCGGGGATGGCTTGATGACGTAGATGTGAAACTGGTTGTTGAAAATGATGGACCTGGCTTGTCCCTCGAAGAGTTGAATGAACTGAGAAGGATATTACACTCAGTCGGCCATGACGCAGCATCGCCTAATAACCGGATTGGTCTGAAGAATATACATGATCGTTTAATCTTGAACTACGGTTCCCGCGGAGGCCTGGAGGTGGATTCAAACCCCGGAGGAGGATTTACCGTCCTTATTACGATTCCAACCCAATCAAAGGAGGACGATAATCATGAAAGCTCTTATTGTAGATGATGAATTCAATGTGCGTGATGTGATTCGGTATTTGGGGCAATGGGACCAACTGGGCGTGACGGAAATATGGGAAGCCGACAACGGGGAAGAGGCTCAGATCATTATTGAAAGGGAGCGGCCCGAAATCATATTTGCCGATATCAAAATGCCCAAAGTCACCGGAACCCAGCTTTTGGAGTGGCTGGACCAGCGAGCTTATCCGGGAAAAGTGATTATCGTTTCGGGGTATGATGACTATTCCTATATGCGTAAAGCCATCCAATGCTCCAGCTATGATTATTTACTGAAGCCGGTTGAAGAAGACGTATTAAATACGGTCTTGGAGGGTGCCATTTCTGCCTGGAACAGTGAGGAAGCCGAACGGCGAAGCGACTCTGCCGTTGTCCAAGAAACCGAAAGGCTGCACAGGAACCGGTTAATTACGGCGGCCTGTGAAGGAGGCCCTTGGAATGAGGAGGACCTGGCGAGGTACCTTCCGAAAGCCGATGCCTACGATCTTACCTTGCTGTATTTTTACCATTCTCACAGCGCCGATACTTACATTAATCGGCTCGCCGAGGAGATGACGGCACAGGAGTGGGGCAACGCGTTTGTCCTTCAAAACGACGATTGCACCGGTCTGTTGATCAGTCCGCGAGGCAGCAAGTTCCCGGTAGAGCAGTGGATTTCCAACCAGTTTGATATTCCCGTACGATTAGCCGGCGGCGATCCGTTAACGTCCTTAAACGAGCTTCCGAATGCTTACCAATCAGCCAAAAAAGCGATGGAGCTGCAGAATTTCAGGACGATTCATCGTCTAAGCGATTTGGATGACGCGCGGCGAATGAATGACATCGTCGCCTATTTGGAGGAGCATTACACGGAGGAGCTTTCTTTGGATAAATTGGCCAATCGTTTTTTTCTAAGCCGGGAGCATATTTGCCGCCGATTTAAACAAGAGCAGGGGATCAACCTGTCCAATTATGTAATCCAATTAAGGATTGAACAAGCTAGACGGTGGCTTAGTCAAACGGAAGAAAGAATGTACTCGATTGCAGTGAACCTGGGGTATCAGAATGAAAAGTATTTTTCAAAATTATTCAAGAAAGAAGTGGGCATGACTCCGGCCAGGTACCGCAGCCTTTACGGAAAACAAAATAAAAAGAAGGGAGGGGAGATTGGTGAACAACGTTACGAAAATAATGTTGACAGCGGTGATGGTCATATCGCTTGCGGCGTGCGGGGAAAGGAATGAGGAAGGCCAAACCGGTCAACAACAAGTTCACAAGATCGTTCTGAGCGTATTAAATCCCAAGGTGGAGATTGCCTCCCAGTTTGAGCGGCTGGTCAAAGAATACGAGAGGGAACACCCTGAAGTGGATATTCACATTCGGACGGTCGGCGGGGGCGCTGATGACCGCGCAATGCTGATGACCCAATTTGCCGGCGGGAAAGGTCCCGATATTTATACAAACGGCGGATATGAGGAAGCCAGACTGTGGAAAGATTACCTGGAGGATTTGTCTGATCAGCCTTGGGTCCAACATGCGTATAAACATGCATTAGAACCGATGGAAATGGACGGCAAGATCTACGGCATGCCGATGAATGTGGAGGGCTACGGCTTTATTTACAATAAAGATTTGATAGCGAAAGCGGGTATCAAGGAAACACCGAGAACACTAAGTGAATTAAAGGATGTGTCGGAAAAGCTTAAGGCCATGAATATTACTCCTTTCTCGATCGGGTATGCGGAAAAATGGCTCCTTGGCGTATTCATGTTAAACATCGCATTTGCGCATCAGGACAACCCTGATGCTTTTATTAAGGGATTGACAGACGGAACGCAAAAGTTTAAAGGAAATGAACCATTTATAGGAATGCTCCGATTGCTTGATCTAACCGTACAATATGGCAGCAAGAATTCGCTGACCATAGATTACAATACGGCAGTCACCGGATTTGCAAAGGGTAAAACAGCGATGATCCTGCAAGGAAACTGGGTACAGCCGATGTTGGACAAAATCTCACCGAACATGAATATAGGATTCTTCCCAATGCCGATCAGCGACGATGCGGCGAAAAACGATGCACTCGCAATCGGAGTTCCCAACAATTGGGTCGTAAATAAAAAAACAACCGCTGTGAAGAAAACGGAGGCTAAAAAGTTCTTAAACTGGATGGTTTCTTCGGAACAAGGCAAAAGATTTATGACCGAACAATTTAAGTTTGTTCCCGCCTTTTCCAATATAGAGATCAAAAATTCAGGTCCGCTTGCCGCTGATATTATCCAATATGTAAAGGAAGGCAAAACATTATCATGGAACTGGTTCAAATATCCTGCCGGAGTGAGCGATGAGTTTGGACCTGCCATGCAAGCTTATATCAATAAACAAATGAACAGGGATGAGCTTCTGCAGGAATTCCAGAAATCATGGAACAGATATTCGGAAAAATAAGTTGAAATGGGCTGAGAATCAACAAATTCTTAAGCCTTTTTTATTTGTAAAATAACACCATTTCAAGCATGAAGTTGGATTCCCTTATCCAAGACCTATATTTATATTGATGCAGCTTCACTTGTTCGCATAGAGGTTAAAAGCCTTGATTTCGCATTCATATTGGCCCTTTTACCGGATGATTTGTGATGTCCATTTAGAGGGCAATATCAATTTAGATACGTCCCGCCGCTCCTGTACCCGGCGTTGACTATTTGAGTCCTTGTCGCTATTGCTCGAAATCCGCTCGTTAACCTAACATGGAAATGAAATCCGGAAGAGGATTAGCCTTTAGCGGAGAGGAGGAAGTACAGAAGAGGGCAAGGCAAGATGAATTTATCGACAAGGAGAGAGAAACCGAATGAAACGAAAAAAAACGAAGAAGAAAGCAATACCATTGCTGCTCGCAACTGCTGTTCTACTTTCAGGCAATGCCGTTTCACAGTTCTATCTCGCTCAACCTGTATTTGCGGACGATATGGTTTTCCCGGTAGAAGCATTTAGACCGACCGATGACAGGCCTCTTGACCAAAATCATCTGCAGCAACCGATGACAGTGCAAAGCTTCGATCAACTGGATAATGGCGTAAAGCTTAATTTGGGCGCACAAGAGGCTTACATACGGATGCTTACATCCGATATGGCCAAAGTGTCCCTCTTGAACAAAGGCGACAAAGAATATACCTCTGTGGGGATCGCCAAGACGGATTGGTCCGCTCCCAAGTTCAAAGTAAAGGAAGACGACAAGAGAATCGTCATTACTACCGACAGTTTAACCGTAGACATCAAGAAAAGCCCGTTTGGAATCAAATATATGGATAAAGACGGCAACGTCATTAACGAGGACGGGGATCAAGGGATCGGTTACGAAAACGGGAAGCCTTACGTGTTCAAAAAGACCGATAACAACGAGAATTTCTACGGATTAGGCGAGAAAACCGACGGCTTGAACAAACGGGGCAAGGAAGAGGGCATTTGGCATCAGGACCCGTTCCCGTATGAGTCGAAATACATTTACCAATCGGTTCCGTTCTTTATCGGTTTGAAGGACAAAAAGGCGTACGGCATTTTATTCGACAATACGTATCGCACTTACTACAACTTCGCGAAGGAAAGCGATGATTACTATTACTTCTACGCCGACGGCGGCAAACTGACCTACTATTTCTTCAATGGACCGCAGATCAAGGATGTCGTTGATCGCTATACCGATTTGACCGGCAAAATCCCGCTGCCGCCTGAATGGTCTTTGGGCTTCCATCAATCCAGCTGGGCGTATTCTCAAAACGACATGGAAGAAGTAGCCGCAGGGTATCGCGAAAAGAAAATTCCGGCGGATGGATTGTTTTTTGACATCGAATATATGGACGACTATAAAGCCTTTACATGGGGGAAAAAAGTTCCCGATCCTGCAGGGCTGGGCAAACGTATGGAAGAGCAGGGTTTCCATCAAGTGAATATTTTCGATCCGGCGATTAGGGCCTTGCCGGGCTACAGTGTTTATGATGAAGGGACCGCGAAGGATCTCTGGGTTAAAAACCCCGATGGCACCAACTTCCTTGGCAAGCTTTGGCCCTGGGACCCTTCGGCTCCGCCTTCTTCCGTGTATCCGAACTTCCTGAAGAAGGAAGCCCGCGACTGGTGGTCCATGCAGTACAAGCCGTTTTTTGACACAGGCATAGACGGTATTTGGAACGACGTGAACGAACCGGTCAGTTTTATAGCCAAAGATCACTGGACGCTGCCGCTTGATGCTGTCTTTGAAGATGACAACGGCGTCCAGCATACACATGAAGAGATTCACAATACGTATGCGCATATGGAGGAGGAAGCCTCTTACAACGCATTCAAATACCTCAAACCGAATGTCCGTCCGTTTGTATTGACACGTGCCGGATATACGGGCACGCAGCGTTACGCCGCAACCTGGACTGGTGATAACCACAGCACTTGGGAACATCTCAGAATGTCGATTCCGATGAATGCGAATGTCGGATTGGCCGGTCACCCGTTCGTCGGCAATGACATCGGCGGATTCACCAAAAATAAACAGTTGGGCGAAATCTGCACACCGGAACTGTTCGCACGCTGGGTTGAGCTTGGCGCTTTCCTTCCGTTCTCTCGGGACCACTACAATAATGACGGCGACAGCCCGTCGGTTAAGCAAAACATTAATAGACAGGAGCCGTGGCAGTTCGGCAAGGAAGTTGAGGATATCAGCCGTAAGTATATTTCCATGCGTTACGAATTGATGCCTTACCTGCAAAACGCGTTCAAACAAGCGCATGAAACCGGGAATCTGATTCAGCAGCCGCTCGTGTTCCAGTTCCAGGATGACCCGAACACCTACAACAATGAAGATCAATTCATGTTCGGGGATTCTCTGATGATTGCGCCGGTTGTGGAGAAGGGCGCAACGTCCCGCAGCGTGTACTTGCCTGCCGGCGTAAAATGGGTCGACTACTGGACCGGCGAAGAATTTGAGGGCGGTCAAACGATCACCAAACAAGCCGATCTCGGAACGCTTCCGCTCTACGTGAAGCAAGGCTCGATCATCCCGCGCCGCGAAGTCCAGCAGTATGCCGGCGAGAAAAAGCTGACGAATCTGATTCTCGACACCTATCTTAATGATAAAGCTTCCTACAGCTACTATCAGGACGATGCAACTACAGAGGATTACACAAGAGGCGAATTCAACGTAACCGACTTCCATGTGGAGAACAAAGGCAACCACGTCGAGTTCGAACAGGACAAACAAGTTCAGAATTACGCATCCGACATCCAGTCGTACACGCTGAAGCTTCATAACGCTGGGGAGCCGAAGAAAGTACAAGCCGCGAGCAACAAGTATGCCAAAGCAGGCAGTATGGAAGAACTGAATGGGCAAGAAAGAGCATACTACTTCGATGCGAATGAACATGTGCTGTATGTCAAAATCCCGGTAAGCGAGAAACAGAAAGTGAAGATTCAAACTGCGGACACTCAAGCGAATGCCGGAGGTGAATAAACCTAATGAAGCCGAAAAGGAAATGGGTGCCATTAATTTTAGCAGGTACAGTCCTTCTCTCAGGCAATGCTCTTTCACAGCTTTATTCTCCCCAAACCGCCTATGCGGAGGTCCAGCAGCCTGCTCCCGATACGCCGCTCGATAAAAATAAACTGCAGCAGCCGATGGCGGTGCAAAGCGTCGAGAAACTGGACAATGGCGTAAAGCTTGATTTGGGCGCAGAGGAAGCTTATATCCGTTTGCTCACTTCCGATATGGCCAAGGTGTCGATCTTAAACAAAGGTGAGGAAGAGTTTGTCTCCCCGGGGATCGCTAAGACGGATTGGGGAACTCCCAAATTCAGAGTGAAGGAAGACGACAAGAGAATCGTCATCACTACCGACAGCTTGACGGTAGATATTAATAAAAGCCCGTTTGGAATCAAATACCTCGATAAAAGCGGGAACGTGATTAATGAAGACGACATTAAAGGGTCCGGTTATGAAGACGAAAAGCCATATGTGTTCAAAAAAACGGACAAGACCGAAAACTTTTACGGCTTCGGCGAGCAAACCGGTGGTCTGAACAAACGCGGCTACGATATCGGCATGTGGAATACGGACGCATACTCCTATACGAAAGACACGAAATATGTGTATGCAACCATTCCATTTTTTATCGGTTTGAAGGGCCAAAAGGCGTATGGTCTCTTCTTCGATAACACCTACCGTGCTCATTTCAACATGGCTAAGGAAAGCGACGATTACTATTATTATTACGCTGATGGCGGAAAGCTGACCTATTATTTTATCAATGGTCCGGAAATTAAAGATGTTGTTGACCGGTATACCGATTTGACCGGCAAGATCAATCTGCCGCCTGAATGGTCTCTCGGTTTCCAGCAAAGCAAATGGGGGTATTGGCAGGATGACATTGTCAGGGTGGCCAAAACCTTCCGTGAAAAGCAAATCCCCGCGGATGCGATGTACGCGGACATCGATTATATGAATGACTACCGCGTATTTACCTGGGGACCGAAGTATTCCGATCCGGACAAGCTGAAGGCAGATATGGATAACCTGAATTTCAAATATGTTACGATCAACGATCCGGGTGTCAAAGTTGACGAAAGTTTCGATACTTATCAGGAAGGAACCAAGAACAACTTCTGGGTTAAACATGCCGACGGCAGCCCCTATGTCGGTTATGTATGGCCAGGCGACTCTGTTTTCCCGAACTTCCTGAGAACCGATGTCCGCGACTGGTGGGCTCAAAAACACAAAGCGCTGTTTGACAAAGGCGTATCCGGCATTTGGAATGACATGAACGAACCGGCCGTATTTGGCGGTCCGGGATGGTCCATGCCGCTGGATACCGTCTATGAGGCCGATGACGGAAGTAAGAAGCAGAACAAAGAGATTCATAATATTTTTGGCCATCTGGAAAATGAAGCGACGTACAAAGGATTCAAAGTGAACAAGCCGAACGTTCGCCCGTTCGTGCTTACACGGTCTGCGTATGCGGGAACCCAGCGTTACGCCGCCATCTGGACCGGGGATAATACCAGCAACTGGGATCATCTCCGCATGACAATTCCGATGAACTCGAATCTCGGATTGTCCGGCGCAGCGTTTGTCGGCAACGACATCGGCGGTTTTGCAAAACCGACTTCGCAGGACGTGCCGACGCCGGAACTGTTTGCACGCTGGATTGAGGTCGGCGCTTTCGTACCGTTCTCCCGCGACCATTACAGCTGGGATAAGGAGCAGGAGCCGTGGGCATTCGGCAAGGAAGTCGAGGACATCAGCCGGAAATACATTTCCTTGCGCTACGAATTGCTGCCTTACCTGTACAACCAGTTCAAACGTGCGCAGGAAAGCGGACAGCCTGTACAGCAGCCGCTCGTCTATCATTTTCAGCATGATCCAAATACCTATAACAACGATGATCAGTACATGTTTGGCGATTCACTCATGATCGCGCCTGTAGTGAATCAAGGAGCAACGTCCCGCAGCGTGTATTTGCCCGCTGGCACCAAATGGGTCGACTACTGGACAGGTGAAGAGTTTGAGGGCGGCCAAACCATCACGAAACAAGCCGATCTCGGCACGCTTCCGATCTATGTGAAACAGGACTCGATCATTCCGCGCCGCGAAGTTCAGCAGTACACCGGCGAGAAAAAGCTGACAAATCTGATTCTTGACACTTACCTTGCAGGCCAAGCTTCCTACAGCTTCTATGAAGACGATGCAAATACGGAGGATTACACGAGAGGCGAATTCAACGTTACCGACTTCCGTGTGGAGCAGAAAGGAAACCACATCGAATTCGAGCAGGACAAACAGACGCAAAACTACGATTCTGACATCCAGTCCTACACGCTGAAGCTGCATGATGCCAAAGAGCCGAACAAAGTTCAGGCGGCTGAGAACAAATACGGAAAAGCAAGCAGCCTTGACGAACTGAACCAGCAAGAAAGCGGCTATTACTTCGATGCGGCAGCGAAAGTCCTGTACGTTAAAATTCCCGCAAACGAAAGCCACAAAGTGAAAATCGATTAATCGTATAATATCAAATGAAAAACGGGTTGGAGACATTGTCTCTCGCCCGTTTTTTATGTTATTCGTATCCATTTCTATCCGAACTGAAAGATTAGATGCAGCATTCAGGAGTATATGAACGGCTGTCTCCGTAGGTACCAGCGTTTAAGATTCAGCGCGGTGAACCGTATCACAAGTAGAGCACATTGGGAGCGATAGCGAGAAATGCTGTCCGCTTCGTGCTAACACGGAGCACTTCGGACTTCAAGAAGGGTAGACTTGAGATATCCATGCTAATTTAACTTTAATGCTTAAGCTTTTTGGATGCCCCTGTGGTATCATGAACATGCCTATCATCCCGTTACATCTGAGGGGGAAGTTGCTTGTGAACATGGCCAATAACCATAAATATGAGGATGTATCTGTATTAGATGAGGCCAAGTCTGCGCTAGATGGTGAAGCAGCCCGGTTGGCAAGTTTGATTTACACGCATACTTCGCAGGATGGGACCTATGCTTCACCGATCCATGGTCTGTATGTGAACCGATATTCGCAAGTAGAAGCGGCGGATGATGTTCACACCATGTTCTCGCCGACAATCTGCATTGCAGCGCAAGGGAAAAAGCGAATTACCGTAGGCAAGGATGCTTATGAGTATAATGCTTCGCGAATGTATATTGCCCCCGTTGCCTTGCCGGTTGCGATGAAAATCATGCAGGCCAGCCCCCAAGCACCGTTCTTGGGGATAGGTTTATACCTTGATCCGCAAAGGATTGCTTCGTTGCTGCCGATGGTATTTCCTAATGGTTTGCCGGAGGTTAGCAATCGCAGTGCATGCTACGTCATCGAAGCAGATTTGGCCATGATGAATGCCGCTGCAAGATTGATGGCTTGTCTGTCCTCTCCCGATGATGCTCAAATGCTGGCTCCGTTGGTGAAAGACGAGATTTATATCCGCCTCCTCCGTAGCCCAATCGGTGTTTATGTTGCCGAGACTGTTCTGGCGGAATCGGGCATGCAGCAGGTTGCAAAAGCGATTGATTGGCTCCAAAATAACTTCTCCCAGCCGTGGAAAGTAGCGGATTTGGCGGAGTTGGTCCATATGAGCGAATCGTCGTTTCGCGAGTATTTCAGATCGGCTACTGCGATGAGCCCTCTGCAATATCAAAAGGTGCTGCGCCTGCAAGAGGCGAGGCGTCTAATGTTATCCAGCTCCATTGACGCAACTACGGCGAGCCGGCTTGTGGGCTATTTGAGCGATTCCCAATTTAGCCGTGATTATAGCCGATTTTTTGGGTCCCCTCCAACTAGAGATATCACAAGGTGGCGTCAGGACCAGCAACAGTTGAAGTGAAACGCACACATAAACGGCTTTTCAATTTCCGCGGGCATAGCGCCTAGCGGATTTTTCTTTATTAAGCGGCGGAATCTGTTGAAACAGGCAAAAACTCCGACGGAAAAGGCAAAGACCGCAGTGGTCAATCCCCTATACTTAGAGTAAACATCCTACCGATAGGAAAGGGGCTTTTTGAAAATGCGTGTATTGGTTACAGGGGCGACAGGCTTCATCGGAGGGGCGGTCGTTCGCGAACTGCTGGATGCCGGTCACCAAGTGGTTGGTCTTGCCCGTTCTGAAAAAGCTGGCAAACGGCTTACGGCATTGGGTGCCCAGGTTCAAATCGGTTCGATTGAGGATTTAGCAGGCTTGCGCAAAGTGGCTGCTGCAGTAGACGGGGTCATTCATTTGGCCTTCTTCCACAAGTTCTCGCATGCGGGCCTTCCAACTCGGCTTAGAGTTTTATTCGGCGGGAATCCTCGTCATGTGGTGATGCGATTTATGAAGGCTGCAATTGAGACCGACAGGCGAGCCATCGAGACACTTGGCACCGCCTTACCCGCCGGTGACCGGGCGTTTGTCGCCGCAATGCCTACGATGACGCTTACTCCCGGCCGTCTCGGAACGGAGGACAGCGCTGGGGATCCTCAATCCCCAGGTGGATTACGCATCATTTCTGAACATACCACCTTAGACTTGGCGAATCGGGGCGTACGTTCCTCGATTGTACGCCTCCCACCGATCGTACACGGTGAAGGCGATAAGACGGGCTTGTTCCCAAATCTGGTGAACATCGCTCACAAGAAGGGTTTCTCCGCCTATACAGGCTCTGGAACCAACCGTTGGCCATCCGTGCATCTACTGGATGCGGCGCGTCTGTTTAGACTCGCCTTAGAACAAGCTCCGGCAGGGTCCCGATTTCATGCAGTGAGCGAAGAGGGCATTCCGTTTCAAGAGATCGCCACGGCTTTGGGCCTCCATCTGAACTTGCCGGTCCAAGGCATTGGAGTTGAAGAAGCAGGTAAACATTTCGGATGGCTTGCGCCCTTCACGAAAACGGATAATCCGGCGTCCAGTGCGTTGACGCAGGAGCGTTTGGGATGGAATCCAGTACATCCTACCCTTTTAGATGATATTCGGAAGGGGTATTATTTCTAACTGTAAACCGAGAATGGATGTTTCGTGGAAGGGGCGATTTCGTTGTTGATTTCAGTGACACGGGTGCGAGTGAAGGGCATGTGGGTGCTCCCGTTTTTTATCTACCACATCGTTCGGTCAACGAAGCAACTGAATATGGCTGCCGGATTGCTACATTCCGACCTCACACGCGACAGTTGGAGAATAGGTTGGACGATGTCGGTATGGGAGAACAAGGATCGCATGCTGGAATACCGCAATCACGGCAATCACGCCAAGGCCATGCGGATCGCACGCCGAATTGGCGATGAATTTGATGCCGTCCACTGGGATGCCGATACTATTCCTAGCTGGGAGGAAGCGAAGATCCGTTTGCATCAAAAGTACGGCAGGAAACTGGACCAGAACAAGCGGTGAATTGCGTCCCTTTCGACCCCAAGCTGGTGCCTCAATCGAGAAGATCGGTATTGATCCTATAGCCACTATAGGGTTTATGGGGCAACAGCTTCACGGTGCATCAACGGAGGAGAATAATTCATATGGAAAATAAGATGATTCGGGCAGTCGTTCTCATTCTCGCATTTTCGATTGCCGGATACGCAATTGTTCAGTATGGCGTGCTTAAAGCTAGTGATGCCGGACTTGTCTCTTTCAAATTGCAAAAGCCGAATTTTGAACTCAAACCATGGATATATGTACTATACATTCATATTTTTACCGCGATATTTGCCTTGATCATAGGACCCTTTCAACTATTTATGAAGCCAACAAACGCTAGGAAACGTTGGCATCGTCTATTGGGGTATGGATATGTTCTTTCGATTACAGTTAGTGGGATCGTGAGTGTGTATTTATCCCTTTTTGCCACAGGAGGTTGGATTGCCGGGCTTGGGTTCATGTCGCTCGATGTATTGTGGGTTGCGACGACGCTTACTGCAACGAGAAAAATTATGGCCAAAGACATCCAAGCTCATAAAGCATGGATGCTTCGCAGTTATGCGCTTACTTTTGCAGCTGTCACGCTTCGAATCTGGTTAGCGCCGCTGGCTCTTCTGTTTGGCGATTTCGAGGCGGCGTTTCGGGTTGTCGCTTGGATTTGTTGGATTCCTAATCTGCTCGTCATAGAAGCCGTGATTTCCAGAATGAGGTTGCGGCAGCGGAAATGATCCACAACTGCCATGCCAAAACGATCCGTAAAACTGCGCATCCATGGCGCAGTTTTATTGTGCGTACGGTGGAATGTAGTTCGTGCCGCGCCCCCAATGACGCAGGTTTTTACGATGAAAAGCGAGTATGGAAGGAAAATCGTCTCCACCGGACGAAAGGGAGAGGAGTGCTCAAACGGAGGATACGGAAGGGGACTTTGAAGGAAGTATGGCTAGCGACCAAACCTAAACGATTGGGCACGTCTCGCGGATCTGCGGAATTTTCCATCCAAAAGCTGAGATATTACGATAAACTTGGGTTAGTTTGCCCCAGCCGGACAGATCCCTTCACCCGATAGGACATGGTGGCGGGGTCGTGTTCACCTGGGGCTGGACTGGCTCGGACTCGTTTCCGCCAGGCTTCAGCACCGTTGAGATTCAATTACGAGAGCAGAGCAACGGAACTCAAATGTTCTTAACGCACGACGGTTTACCGGTTTCGCGCAGACGTACGCATCGGGCCGGATGGAATTACTACCTAGGTCGATTAGAGCTAGTCCTGCTCGGATTGGAGCCCGGCCCTGATACGTTCGACATATCGACCACACCTTTCATGATAAAGAGGATATTCGCTTATCGTACTTCCTTGAAGATGCTGCAACTGAATTTGATGTCCAGGGTTTAGAATTAGATTGGACATGCAATGTATGGGATGCTGATCTAAGATTAACTGAATTTAGAGGATAGTCTAAACCAGCGTTGGAACGTAATTGCCGAGGCGAGACCTTATCAGGGATAGTTCTCCATCATTTGATATATATAATTGTGAAAGTCTTCAATATAGGTTTTGGGCTCTACACCTTTAAGGTGAGTGCCGAAGCTTACTAAAAATTGAAATCCCGTACGATTTTGAGGACATGAATGGTGGCTAATAAAAATCCAGAACGATTCGATGGTCTTTAATACTCTTTCGACCGTACCTTTCCTTTTGATCTTGTCGTCAAACCTCTGATTTTCTCAGGGTTAACTAGCTATCCTCGAATCCCCCGGCGTAAGAAGTTTTACGCACCGCTTTGATATCTTGCAGAGGAGGCAGACCAAAAATCTTCGATATTCCCGATTGAATTGTGACGGACTTTCATAGCCTACTTTCAAAGCCGCTGTCGTTGCCCCCACGGGACCGCTCAACATGAGACGCCTTGCTTCAAGAAGCGGAGCTACTTCTGATACTGCAAGGGCCCCATTTTCGTTACCGCTTTGAATTTATGATGCAGTCCGGAGGTGCTCATGTTGCAGGATTTTGCAAGTTCCTGGGCGGTAAAAGAGCTTGCGTAATTTTCTTTAATCCAACGGATCGCCTTTCCGATTCCGTCTTCTATTTGATCAAAGAACACCTTTTGGAAAAATAAGTGCCCATAATCCCCTGACAGTAAGTTAAAGATCATTTCCCGTTTGATCAGTTCGGACAGAAACCGAACTTCTTTAGTCTTATCGATTAACTTCAGTAACCGTAAAGAGATGTCCAGCAGCTCGGCATCCGATTTTCCGATGAAGGCTCCGACACGCAGATCTTTCCCTTTGGGTTCCGTGACAAGTTCCGTCTCCATGACCACAGAAGCGATTTCTTGGGTCGTAAAATCGATACGCAAACTGATATAAGGCGATTGTTCCGTAGCGCCGATGATTTGGGAGGAAGCGGGCATATCGATCAGCGCCGCCAAATAATCACCCTCTGAGTAATGCAAAATATCTTGAAAATTGAACTGAGAGCAATAGATTGATGTTATTCCAGAAGAACCCCTCACATTCTGCTTCAAGAAAGTTTCGAACTCTAATTGCATTGAATTCGAAGTTCTTTTTTATATCAATGATAATCACACCTATCGGTATATAGTAAAACTAATATAACCAAAATACCGAGAAACGTAAAACTTGCCCCTTCAGCCATCGCGGTGAACCGTATCACAAGTAGGGGCAAGTTTTTTGAAGAAAAACTCGCAGGAGCCTGTACTTGCAACATGGGGATGGTGGAGCAGGTAGGTCACACTCCGGTCGGGCAGGCAAACACTTAGACACAACTCTAAGCGTTTGCCTGCTTCTTTCCTTTTTTTGTTGAGCAAATCATGATTTTTTATTTTCCAACATGAATTTCATCGGATCATAGCCGGCATGTGGAGCAGCGATATAAGAATCATAAAAGGCTATTTTTAAATCAACAATATTCAAATTCTTTTTGTAATCATCGATCTGCCTCAGGATTGCCTTACGGTGGTCAATTAACAACTCTCTCCTTACAGGAGCAGTTTCTTTCCCTTGCATGCATAAATCAATATATTGCTTAATTTCCTTGACTTGCATCCCCGAGTTTCTAAGGCAGCAGATCAGCTTTATCACTTCCAGATCGGCTTCACTAAACTGCCGCTTTCTGGTGCTGTTTCGAGTGATAAAGGGCAGAAGTCCTTCTTTATCATAAAAACGGATGGTATGCGCGGAAATATTGCAGGCTGTGGCAACTTCATTAATGGTATACATGGCCAAAATCTCCTTAAAATATGATGGGCAAACACATTTGACTTAGATTGAACTCTAAGTGCTACCATGAGTTTAAAGCACAATCCAAGAACGTTCAAGGTGCTTAATGCAATTTATAAGCTTTACACAAATGAAATGATAAGGAGAGTTACTGATGGCAGAAAATATGAAGCGTGATTGGACTGCAGTTGATATTCCCTTACAAAAGGGCGTCACGGTTGTTATTACAGGAACCGGTGGAATTGGCTATGAAACAGCATTGGAGATGACTCGCGCAGGAGCCGAGGTTATTATGGCAGGTCGAAACAAGGATAAGGGTGAAGAGGCTTTAAAAAAGATCAACAAACGAATTCCTGCTGGAATTATACGTTTCGAAAAACTTGACCTGGCGGATCTTGAATCTGTTAAAGCATTTGGCGAACGAATGAGGGCGCAACGCAAAAGTTTGGATATCTTGATTAACAATGCAGCGGTAATGAATCCGCCTCAGCGCAGGACTACAAAAGATGGATTTGAACTGCAGATGGGTACAAATTATCTTGGACATTTTGCATTAACAGCACAATTGCTCCCCCTTCTGCTAAGAGCAAACAAGCCTCGGGTGGTCACTTTGAGCAGTATAGCTCATCGTTCAGGAGTAATCCATTTCGATGATTTACAATCGGAACACCAATACAAACCAATGGTTGCCTATGCCCAGTCAAAGCTCGCGTGCCTGATGTTCTCGCTTGAACTGCAACGGCGAAGTGATGCAGCCGGCTGGGGGATAAGCAGTATGGCTGCACATCCGGGAATCTCAAGGACAGAATTAATCCCCAATGGATCGGGAAAAAATAGCCCGGCGGGTTTAGTTCGGCGTTTGTTTGGACCTGTTTTTTTCCAGCCGGCAGCCCATGGAGCATGGCCGTCACTTTATGCCGCGACAGCTAAAGAAGCAACAGAAGGCACATATTACGGGCCCTCCAGAATGAATGAGATGAGAGGGTATCCAACGGTAGCTAAAATTGCGCCGCAGGCAATGGATGTTGGGGTTGCTTCTAAGCTTTGGGAAGAATCTGAAACGTTGACAAAAGTCAAATTTATTGAATAGTTGCAGTCGTTTGGAGATACCATTTTTGTTGCAGAGCAACGACCCAATCAAGTGTGCCGAATTCGTCGCATAGCGAATAGAATAAGCCACCGAAGGCCATCGGTTGAGCACACCGGTGAAGTGTTGTATAATTTGAATATTCGTATTGATGGAGGGATTCGTGCTTTGATGATGATGGCCGTATTCTTGACAGTTGTGATCCAGTAAAGATCAACTGAATAAGGCGATTAGCATGTGAGAAGAAGCCCGGAACTAATGTTTCAGGTCTTGTTTTCATGTAGTTCTGCATGCTTTCGACTGTCAAGGAACGGAACATTCAATCACGTACAATCCTGAGGTGCCCCTATAGAGGGGACGCCATATTTGTGTGTATAGGAGACGCGAATGGACTTTTGTTCATTTGCGTTTTTTTATGCGCCAAAAGTCAAATACGAAGGGGTAATGAAAGATGGCGCTTTATTTTGTGACCGTTTTACCGGGGCTTGAGCATGTTTTAGAGAATGAAATTGGAGTAAAAATTCCTGATGCCAAGATTCAACGTATAGAGCGGGGAAAAGTTTATTTTCATTCAAGTTTGTCTATGGGGGCATTGACGGTTTTGCGAACTGCAGACAACCTTTACTGCCAAATTCATCGGTTCCAGGTCGGACCGCATAAGATACATCTGGCTGAAATCGAACATGAAATAGCTCAATTAGATTTGTCCCGGGAATTTCCGGAGCATTTCGGTACGATCCGTTATAAAGTTAATGCCAGCAGAGCAGGGAAGCATACCTACTCCCGATTTGATGCGGCGGAGGCGGCTGCAAGAGGGATTGCGCGGTGTGATCGCCGATATCGACTGGACATGACAGGAAGGCACGAAATGGAGTTTCGACTTGACATCCATCATGAGGATGCGGTCTTCGCTTTGCGGTTGACAGATGCCTCATATCGTTATCGAACGGAGCAGAGAAGATTCACCCATGCTGCTTTGCGTCCTTCCGTCGCGCATGCTCTTGTTTGGTTATCGAATCCCGAAGCAACGGATATTGTTGTCGATCCGTGCTGCGGCTCAGGTACGATCGTATCCGAACGTCTCGCTTATCCATATGATCAAATTGACGGTGGAGATCTTTCTGAGGAGGCGGTAGAAGCTTCTATAGAAAACATTGGATTCTATGGTCGTTTGAGAATTCGGCATTGGGATGCCCGCCATCTGCCTATTGATGCCGGATTTGTCGATAAAGTGGTCACCAACCTGCCCTTTGGCAGGCAAATATCGACAGACGAAGATATTCCAAAACTGTACTATGATGTCTTCAAGGAGATGAAACGGGTATTAAAAAGCGATGGGAGTCTCCTTTGCTTAACGGATGCGGATGCTGCGGCGCGATCAGCAGCTGAGAAGTTGCAATTTCGTTATTCGACGGTGACAACCCTTTGCTTGAAAGGGCTTAATCCGACCCTGTTATTGCTCAAAAAGCTGTAACCGCCTATTTCCGCAAAAAATATCAAAAATTAAGGACCGTATTATATTATAGTTGGTATATCTCCATGGAGGCGATGAGATGAATTACATGCAATCGGTAACCAAGGCAATTGTCTACATCGAGGCCCATCTGTCCGATGAGATTACGGCAGAAGTAATTGCTGCAGAGGTTGGATACACTTCATATCACTTCCATCGAATATTCCAATCCGTCACACGAAGCACCGTTTCGGAGTACATAAGGTGGCGGAGATTAACCTATGCGGCCTACGATTTGTTTAATACCAACCTTAGAATCGTAGAGATCGCGGTCAAATATCATTTTTCATCTCAGGAAGCCTTTACACGTTCGTTTCAACGGAGGTTCTCGATCACTCCGGGACAATTCAGAAAGCAGAAGGATATGAAAGACACGCTGTTCCGGGCAATGGAGAAGAAGGCATTGGATGAAGTCGGGCTTCGGCATTTGCACGAAGGCGTAACCCATGATCCCTTAATTATCTCTATGGGCGAACTTTATCTGACGGGAATGGAAATGAGAGGTCTTAATTCCAACCAAATCGGGAAATTGTGGAACGCCTTCAGAAAACGCGTGGCGGAGTTGGATAGAAGGCGAGATCACGATTCGATTTATTATGCATTAATCGAACTTACCGGAAGGGAGTGGGAGGTCTCTTACACCGCTTGCGTCGAGGTCAGCGAAGCCGGGCGGACGCCTGAGGGTATGGTTGATAAAATCCTGCCGCCAACGACTTATGCTGTATTCTCACATAAGGGAACCGTTGCGGGGATACAAGACACGTTTCAGTATATTTACAGCACGTGGCTGCCCAAATCGGGGAGAATGCTCATGAACCAACCGGAATTTGCACGCTACGACCATAGATACCTGGGGCCATTGCATGAGGATTCGGAATTTGACATTTATATCCCTATTGGCCCGGACGTAACATGAGCCATGATTGGAGGACGGTTTTGGATGAAAGGAAATAATCGACAAGGGTATGCAGGATATTCTGAAGTGCAATTATCGGACGCCTCACTGGGAATTACGTTTCCCATAACGGTGATGTATCCGACGGACAGGCCTGAACAAGAAGAGCGGCTAGGGCCATACCTGCTGGAATTGGCTAGGGACGCAGACCCCTTGGAAGGGAAATTTCCTCTGGTTCTCATTTCCCACGGAACAGGTGGTTCTCCTCTTGTATACCGGACGCTTGCCCGGCATTTAGCGCGAAACGGCTTTATCGTCGGCATGCCCGAGCATCCGTACAACAATCGTAATGATAATAGCCTGGAAGGGACGGTTCAGAACCTTGCTTACAGACCGAGACATCTTAGAATGGCCATCGACTGGTTTTTTGAAGATGAGAGGATCAGCCGTAAAATAATGCCCAATGCCGTTTCGGTCATCGGGCATTCCTTGGGGGGCTACACCGCACTGGCGGCGGCAGGCGGCATACCCGCCTCGTTCCCTCAGGAGTCATCCGACGGACAATCCCGGACCATAGAGGTAGTCCCGGATCCCCGGATCAAGTCTCTGGTTCTATTGGCCCCGGCGTCGGTTTGGTTTCGGGCTGACGGGGCGTTGCGTGCGGTTAACCTCCCCATTCTCATGCTGGATGCCGAGAAGGATCCGTACACTCCTTCCTTTCACGCACAAGTTATTATCGGCGGGGTTGCCGACCCGAATAAGATTCGTTATCGAACAGTCGAAAATGCAGGGCACTTTTCCTTTCTGAGCCCATTTCCCAAATCGATGATAAATCCGTCATTCCTTCCATCCCAAGACCCTCCCGGATTTGATCGGGAACAGTTTCATGAGTGGCTCAACGCTGAAGTACAGCATTTCCTATGCAGTCATCAATCATCTGTCCGACAACGCGGAGAACCGTATCATAAATAGCGGCAAGTTTTTTCGGCGGGGAACGAGCGAGATTGCTTGGGGTGCATCGAATTCTGACATACAAGCTCACAAATTCCAGTTTTGGTCACACATGCTCCTCTTGAACTGGTGATGTCTCCGTTCAGTTGAGACATTTTGATGGAGGTAATGTTCAAAGCACGGTCGGTCTAACCATAATTTCACTAATCAGGGTGTCATCAGGTTCATTTATGGCAAAAGCAATGGCTTTGGCAATACTGTAAGGAGAAATGCCCATATCTTTAATTTTATTGGCTATCGCTTGTACTTCTGGGCTGGTGATGCGATCGAGCAGTTCGGTTCTAGTCAGCCCTGGAGCAATCACGGTAGACCGTATATGCGAAGTCGGGGACTCTTCCAGGCGCAGCCCTTCTGAAATGGCCCTCACGGCGAACTTAGTGGCAGAGTAAACGGCCGATCTCGGGGCCACATGATAACCGGCTGTAGAAGACAGGTTGATGATATGGCCGGATTGCTGCTCCCGCATGGTGGGCAATACTGCCGCGATGCCATACAGAACACCTTTGATGTTCACATCGATCATTTGATCCCATTCTTCAACTCTTAGTTCAGACAGATTGGAGTTCGGCATAATGCCTGCATTGTTGATTAATACATCGATTCGGCCATACGTATTCAAGGTGAATTTGGCCAATTTCTGCATATCTTCAGCGGAAACGACATCCGCTTTTACAGAATAGGCATCACCGCCACCCTGTTTGATTTCATCAACTATTGCATGCAGACGTTCTTCTCTTCTAGCAGCCAATACTACCTTCGCGCCGTTTTGGGCCAGCAACTTCGCAGTTGCTTCTCCTATTCCACTGGAGGCTCCTGTTATAATGACCACTTTGCTTTGAATATTTTCCATGAGTTACTGCTCCTTTGCTTATAAATTAAGATAGATAGATGGGAAGGTTGAAATTAAACGAACATCCGATATAAAATGTGTGTTGATTATATGGCGTCCGTTGATTAACATTATAGATAGTAGCCCCGAATACTCAATGGTTAATTGATGCGTATTTGTTTGATATACAACAGTACACTCGGAATTGTTGATGATCTTAAGGAGGTAACGAATGCAATGGAACATGCCGTAAAAATCGACCGCCGCATTCTCCGAACAAAACAATCCATTACGAAATCCTTTTTGGAGCTGTTCTTGGAAAAAGATTTTGAAGCAATTACGATTAACGATATCGCGGACCGCGCCAATGTTAACCGTGGAACCATTTATCTGCATTACACTGACAAATACGATCTCTTGGATAAATGCATTGAAGAGCACATCAACGAATTAGTCTCTCTTTGCAAGAGATGGGAAGTCAATGAAGTTAATATAGAGCTCATACATGAGTCAAAACCGTTTTTCGATTATTTGCGGGACCACTTCCCGTTCTTTTCTTCTATGTTCTCCAATCAAAGGGTCTTTGTATTTCGGGACCGGTTGCAGCAATTTATCTCCGTCAGTCTTATGGATAAAATGAATAAGCTGGGTAATAAGTCTGATGTCGAGAGTGAGCTAAATGCTCAATTCATGGCTTCTGCTTTTATCGGGATTGTGGAGTGGTGGATTCGTCATCAAATGCCGCATTCCACGGATTTTATGGCCGATCAGGTCAGAAAATTATTTGAAAAAAATCAGATTTATCCAAATATCATGAAGTGACCATGAACTTGTAACCTTATATCGGCAATAACAAAAGGGGTGCCTTAGCGATCAAGATATTCATGCAACGTCACAATTCGGCATATGATTTTTTTGAGGTCGAAAATGAAGGATATCTTTGTCTTGCGAGTGTATGCTATAGTTCCTCCAGAACGTTCACTATGGAGGCAGATGGAAATGGAACTCAGAGCGCGAAAATGGGGATTGCATCTGAACAACTTGTTCATTCCGAGGGAGCCACCCCCGAGCTCGTTCATGGCTTCCTGAGCGCTCTGAAACAGGGCAACCTCAATCAAATCTTATCCATCCTGGAACAAGAAGTTGTCCTTGAGTAGGGCTAATTCACGCGATTGACAATAAGCGGGAAGTAATATACTTTTATAATAAGTGAGTTACTCACTCATCCTAAAATTCAACATTTGTTTCTAAAGGAGTTGCAAAAGATGAGTAAAAAGAACATCTTGCCGGATTTATTACTGCGAAAACGCAATCGTCGTAAAAACACAAAACTGCTTCAGATTGATACGCCGAATCGTATCGTTGAAAGCCGTTACGTTAAAATCGGCGATATCGACCAATGGGTAACCATACGGGGAGAGGATTACCATAATCCCGTTCTATTGTTCATCCATGGCGGGCCAGCTTCCCCGTACTCCATTTTCAGCCCGTTATTGCGTTCGTGGGAGAAACATTTCACAATCGTTCAATGGGATCAGCGAGGCGCTGGCAAAACGTTCACCAGGAACGGAAAAGACGGAAGCGGTACGATCACCTTCGACCGCATTGCTCAGGATGGCATCGAGTTGGCGGAATATCTGTGCAACAAACTCCGGCATCAGAAAGTGATTCTCATCGGCAGTTCAGTAGGCAGTCTGATTGGAATTATGATGGCTAAACAGCGTCCCGACCTGTTTTATGCTTATGTCGGTACAGATCAAAATGCTCCGGATCCTCAGCATCAAACGTACAAAGTGACGCTAGGTGCTTTCCGCAATGCAGGCCATGCGAAGGGAGTTCATTTGGCCATGAAAATGGGGCCGGATCCCACCCGATGGAGCCGGAAAGATTTTGAACTGAGAAATCAGTATCTGGTAAAAGTGATTAACGATGTGCCAAATATGATTATGGACCTCACCCTGCCGTCTATGCTCTCTTCCCCTGAACACAAGTTCAGTGATCTCATCCATATTTTCAAAGGGATGAATTACACTCTTGGCCATCTGTTTGACGAGTTAGTGGCTTTTGACTTCGACCAGGTTGGACTTTGCTTTGAATTGCCTTTCTTTATTATGCATGGCGATCAAGATATCATAACGCCAACTGCAACGGCACAAGCATACTTCGACAAGATTGAAGCTCCGTTCAAAGAATATGTTCGGATTCGGAATGCCGGCCATCTTGCTTGTTTTTCCCGGCCGGAGCAATTCTTGGAGGAGCTTATGAAGCGGGTAGGTCCTCTAGCAGTCAGAACAGAGAACGAATTGTGTAGATGAGATAAATTAAGAGATTTCGTGGTACTATGAGGATAATTCTTTAATAAGATTGGAGATTGAAGCTCATTGTCCCCATTAAATAAACACCAGCTGAATCTGATCCGCGACGAGCGCAGAGAACAGATTAAGCAGGCGGCGCTTAAACAATTTGCCCGGCACGGATACTCGGGAACGAAAACGAGTATGATCGCTGCGGAAGCCGGTATCAGCGAAGGCCTTATTTTCCGATATTTCAAATCCAAAGAAGAGCTATTCACCACGCTCGTTCAGGAGTTAATGGAAGAGGCGAAGAAAGAAACCGAGAATCTTCAATATTTGTCCGGCTCTCCCTTTGAACAAATCAAGACTTTAACCCAAGGCATGCTGGACGAGAGCAGTAAATATGCATTTATGTTCATTCTAAGGGCACGGAAGACGGGTGAAATTCCAGAGGCGGCGGCACGGATTCTAGAACAACATTCAGTGGATGTTGTACTCGACAGACTGATTCCAATCTTTGTTCAAGGGCAGCATGCTGGAGAATTCTCCTCGGGAGATCCACGGAAGCTGTTGGCCTGGTACTTTCACATCATTAATTGTCTTATTTTGGAGGAAGCTGAGAAGGAAGAGCATGGGTTACCGGATGTGGACTTCTTAATGCGATTATTGACAAACGGGAAACCCTGGTTCAATCTTTCAAATGATAGAGCCCCTACAAAGGATGGCCCAAAAATTTGACGTTACAGACAGCACGGTGAACCCTGCCATAAACAGCGGCGAGCCATGGTAGGAAACCGCGCAAAAGGCTTGGGAAGACAGAACTGCTTCCTAAGCCCTCTCCTCACGAAAGCACCAGCAACCGATGCCATACAGCTACATAAAATCAAAAAAATAACGGATCACGTGGAAAAAGACCGGCGAGGTGTAGGTCAGGCTGTCGACCCGGCTCAAGTAGCTCTTGTTCAAAGCAACGAACTTATCGTCATCCCCGATTAACAAGTCCCGCTTCAGTACGGACACCGTCAAGCTGCCGAAGAAACCGCTCAGGCTGATCAGCATGCCGGACACGATGCCGAAGGTCAGGTCAAGCGGCGTCAGGTAGGGATAGACCAGATACGAAGCTCCTGTCGTTACGAGAAATGCGCATGCGAAGCCTTCCCAGGTCAGATTCGGGTTGGCGGTCGGGACCACCTTCCGCTTGCCGAAATAGATCGAGGCCAAATAGTGCACGGCATCCCCGAGCTGTGTCAGCACCACCAGAAAAAGCACAAGTCCCGCTCCGTACTGCGGCGCGGCAAATTGGAAATAGGCCAGGTGGCTCAGTCCGAAGACCATCAGCATAAGTCCCCACTGGACCCGGCTGACGCTGCGCAGAAAACCGACCGTCCCTTTGTTAATCAACCTCGGGAGCGGCAGGAACAAGAATACATAGATAGGGATAAAGACAATGAACATCCCGTACCACCCGATATAAATCCAGTAGAACTGCAAGGGAATTGACAAGTAGGCCCATAAGAACAGTCTGCGTTCGGATTTTCTCGACTTCATCATGGAGAAATATTCCTTCAGCGCGAAGAAGGCGAGCACCATTAAGGAAAAGAGTGAAACGACCGGGTTGAACAGGGTAGCCAGGCAAAAAACGAAGAGCATCCCCCACCAGGTCTTGATGCGAAATCCGATGCCCGTATAGTCTTTGTCCGGCTGTATTCTGCCCATCACATAATACAGAAGATGGATAACGGATAAGACTGCAAAAATAAGGACCATCGTGAATAGCGAGCGGTTCAATGCCAATCACCAACTTGTCTGCAAGGTACGATTCCGCTAAAGGGATCTTGTGTTATTATGAAGGAAACGTTCGAACTTGATAAGGGGAAAATTTGTAAATGGAAGCTGAACGATCGGTCTTTATCTTGCTTACGAATACCGGGACGCTTTTTACGAAGATTATTCAAGGCTACACGAAAGCGCCCTACAATCACGCCTCGATTTCCTTCAACCGGGAGCTTTCGGAGCTGTACAGCTTCGGGAGAAAGCATCCGAGCAACCCCTTGAATGGCGGATTCGTGAAGGAGGACCTCAAGACAGGCACATTCAGCAAGTATCCGAATACGACGTGTGTTGTTTACGAGCTTCAAGTCACCAGCCGCGAAGTGGAGAAAATGAAGCGGGTTCTGCAAATCTTTATCCGCAGCCGCCAAAAGTACCTCTATAACATTCTGGGCGTGATCGGCGTCGCACTGAAGGAACCGATTGAATTCAGCAATTCCTACTTCTGCTCGCAATTCGTCGCGGAAATTCTGGAGCGGTCCGGTATAAAGCTGTGGAGTAAGCTGCCTGCGCTCGTTACGCCGGATGATTTCCGGCAAAGCGACCGGCTGCGTCTGATCTACGAGGGGAAATTAAGCGAATACGAACCGGAGCTTTGACGACTAAAAAAGGAGATCCAGCCTCGAAAAATGAACTTTCGGGCGGCTCTCCGTTTTTTTATTCCTTCGAATGTGCGGCTTCGTCCTTTACTTCCTCCCGAAAGCCCTGGATGCTTTCTTTGCGGCGCTCGTTCTTTTCTTCGATCTGTCTGCGCTCCTCGCTGCTGATTTCCGAGGAAAATTCATTCAAATATCCTTCCGCCTCGTGCAGGTTCTGCTGTGTATTCTGAATGCTTTGCTGTAAATGCTCGACATTATCCGCCCGGTTATCCGGCTTTGCCATTGGTTTATCGCCTCCTGAAATGTAAAACGCTCACTGGAGCGCTGACAGGTAGCTTGGCCGGTAATGGGGCATTTTATGCAGCGATGAAAGAATGAGCCAGTGCTAAACTTGGCGATATCTGGGCAAGATAAAGCTGATTTACGAGCGGATTATAGAGGAGGTTAAATGGATGCTGGATCGCATCGGGATAGGATCTCACGGGGGAGGAGTCGCTACCGCCTCCAGGGAAGACTATCATGTAAGGCGGAGTACCGGATTTCGTTCGGCTACGACCGCCTACCCCGGGTCAGCTATAGCGACCGAACGCCAGACGGACGACCAGATTGATATTTTCTACGTTGACGATCAAGGCCGCATAAATGTATGTGGGTGGTCGGAAACGGAGCCTGTCAGGAACAGGACCGAGAGTTAGCCTCGGGATACAAATTTTCTTATATTTTTCACGTCCAGCACTTTCACATTTCCGGTCAACAGATGCTGATCGCTGACGATCCAGGTGTGATCCTTTGAGTTCCTTCTGCGCATCGCAATGAAATTGTACGGACTTCCGGAATATATCCTGAAGCCTTTGGCCAGGCAATCGGAACAGAACTTAACGCATTCTCCCCGATTGCGATTCGGGAAACGAACCTTGCCGAACACATGCCGTTGTACGAGCAGGGTCGCTCCTTGAACGAGGGGAGCCTGCTTATGAGCCATGGTAAAATAACGAAGCAGGAGCCGCTTTTTGCCGCTTAAATACATATGATGGGCTCGTTTACCTACGACATCGGCGTTTGTCTTGGTCATGATCCGCACACTTTCCGTTAAATAGCCCGGAGCATAATAATCGTCGTCGTCGAACTTGGCAATCAGACCGTATCTGGATCGTTTAACTCCATAATTAAGGCAGCTCCCGAGCGATACATGCTCCGGCAAGCTGTAGACTCTGACGTTCGGATAGGGCTTGGCAGCCTGGACATACTCGGTCATCTTGAGGCTTCTGTTATTCAGTATGACGATCAGCTCTTTATTCCGATAATTCTGTCTGCTGTAGTTATGAAAAAGCGTGTTCATACACTGCCGCCGTTTCGTGCAAGTAATGATGGAAACCGCCGCCATTATAAAACGCCCTTTGGCTTTCTCTGCACAAACTGCTTGTAATTCTTGACATTGGGGATTCTTCTATGATGAGCTATCAGTTCCTGATCGCTGATGACCCAGGTATGGTTGGATGAATTCTTCCGGCGAATGGCCGCAAAGTTATATTTTCCGCCAGAACGAACCTTGTATCCCTTCCTCTTGCTTCTTACGCAAAAAAGATCATCCTCGCCAACGCTTCGATCTGGAAACCGAACCTTGTTTAACACGTCCCGTTTAATGACCAGCGTAGCTCCCGGCAGCCTGGTTGCGGGCCGATTCTCATCATCGGGAAATCGAAGAATCAGAGTCTTGGAGCCTCGCAAATACATATAATGGGCGCGCTTGCCTATGATATCGGCTTTGGTTCTGTGAAGCGCCTGCAAGCTGTCGGTTAAATAATAGGGAGCATAGTAATCGTCGTCGTCGAACTTGGCCACGTAGCTATATTTCGCTTTCCTGACAGCGAAATTCAGACAAGCTCCAAGGGAGCGGTGCTCCGGAACGCGGAAGACTTGTATATTTTTATGTTGTTTGGCCAAGCGCTGATAGGGCGCAAGCGGTATTTTATCGTTGTTGACAATAATGATAAGTTCTTTCTTCGGATGACGCTGTCTGCTGTAATTATGAAGCAGGTTCCCTGCATAGCCTTGCCGATTCGTGCAGGTAATAACAGAAACGCCTTGCTGCTTGATAGAGTGTCCAGGGCTGGCTTCCATCACATCGCTCCCCTTATCCGTGATGACTAACAATATCTCACTATACAATATGTAGTCGATAGACAAGGGTAACGGCATATCCACTATGGCGTAATCATACAGTCTTCCGTTTAGAACTTATGGTCCTTATTAGTCTCATGAATTAGCTTTGATATAAACCTGTGAAACTCAAACTTGTAAACAAATTTTCTGCTGACTTTCATTCTCTCAAAAATACCTAAAGCTTCCAGCTCCATTAAATCGGAACGTGCCGTTTCATAAGCAACCTTATGTCTTTTTTTGTACTCTTCGATTGTCACAAAATTTTTCTGCTTCTTACTAAGCAATGTTATTTCTTTGTGCTGTCTTTTAGAAAGGACTAAACCGTTTTCAACTAACCAATCATTAAATATCAGCTTTCCAACCTCTGTTTGGAGCTGCTCCAATAATTCAACGTATCTTGCTAATAATAATTCCAGTTGATTGATGATAAAGTAAGTGATGTCCGTTGGATTTTTTTCGCAATCTTCTATCGATTTATAATAAGCGCCTTTCTTCTGATTGATGGCAGTGGATATGGACAGGTACTTAAAAAACTGAAATCCTTGTTTTAATAAAAACATAACAGTAAAAGCTCTGGCTGTTCTGCCGTTCCCGTCGAAGAAAGGATGTACGTATACAATATAAAAATGGATGATACAAGCCTTAATGATTGGATGGATCTCAGGTGTGTCAGAGTGTATAAATTTGAACAAATCATCCATCATCCACTGTACATCACGCGCTTTAGGGGCATGATAGATAACTCTGTTTGTTGAAAGGTCTTTTACCTCTACATCGTCATCTCTGTATTTTTCAGTAATGTCGTCGTCCTCAAGAGTGCCCTCAGTAATAATCTTGTGCAGTTGAATAAATACATCCTCGTCCAGAGGTGTACCGATATTGTCCAGGATATGCATCATTGCTGCATAATTATTATAGATCATTCTTTCGCTATGATCTTTTGGCTCTTGCTTCTTTTTTAGCATCTCCGAGGTTCTTTTTCTTGTTGAAACAGCACCTTCAATAACACTGGAGTTATAGGCTTCATCGATTAATAGCTCATGTACTTTTTCATCCCAGTCCGTTACATGAGATATAATTTCCTGTATATCTTGTGTGGCTCCATACTCTATCTTGTCGAGATAAGTGTTTATCATAGGCACTGTAACAAACCAGATTTTTTCACCATGTTGATCAAACAAGTCTAACTGTATTGATCTTTCTTTTCTCTTAGAGACTATTTCCTCCCAGAGCTTCATTACTCCTGGACCTACTTTTTGTCTATAAATAAAGGCCTGTTTAGGCAGGTACTTTTCCAGTACATATTTGTCCAAATCAGAGTTTGAAAAGCTCATGATAACACCTCCGTTCGCATTACTATTATATTCCAAGGAACACAAATCCTATACGCATACAAGTGCTTATTAAATACTTTCCAATTACTAATATAATACTAATTACTATCTGATTTACGTGCAAGCCCATATTCCTTCAGAACATGAAAAAGACCCCTCGTAAAAAGGGGCGGCACAGGTTCCGATCCATTTTA
>NZ_ASSC01000876.1 GCF_000520735.1 Paenibacillus forsythiae T98 | reverse complement strand
TTGCCGATTACACGCATTTGTGGGCCTATGCCAGAGATCTGTACCAGACTCCGGGGTTCGGGGATACGACTGATTTTGCAGCGATCAAGAAGCATTACCATCTGTCCGCCCTGATAGCGGCTGAAGGCTCCAATCCGTACCGGATTTTGCCCAAAGGCCCGGACTTATCGGTCTGGAACACGCCGCATGGCCGCGCACAGGGAAAGGAGTCCTGAAGGTGATCACCTTAAAATCCCCCTCTGTATATGTGAACGAACCGGGAGCTTTGGCGAGGGCGGGAGCTCTTGTCGCGGAATTGGGACAGAAGGCATACGTGATCGGTGGCGCTAACGCTCTGGACAGAGTAAGCGGCCCGCTGCTTGCCAGTCTGCATTCAGCCGGAATAGAGACCGTTACGGAGGTTAACAACGGGGAAGTGACCCGCTCCAATATTGAAGAGTACGCCTGGAAGACGTCCGAGATCCGTCCGGATGCGCTGATCGGTGTGGGCGGAGGGCTGGTTCTGGATCTGGTCAAGGCGATAGGGGATCGAGCGGGCGTTCCCGTGGTTGCCGTGCCGACCATAGCGGCGACCTGCGCTGCCTGGTCCGCTCTGAGCATCCTGCACGACGATGAAGGCAGAGCTGACGGCGCTCTCTTTCTGCAGCGTTCGCCCGCTGTAGTTATTGCCGATTCCGATGTGCTGGCGGGGGCGCCGAAGCGGTATTTTGCCTCGGGAATTGGCGACACGCTGGCGAAATGGTATGAGGTTGCCCTGAACTTGCGGGAAGGGACGGGGAATCCGGACATCCTGCTGAGCCTTGCCCCCGCCAAGCTGGCGCTGGACATCATTGAGCGCTTCGGACCGGAGGCTTATTCGGAGGCGGGCAGCGGCAAGGCCGGACAAGCATTCAGGGAAGTAACCGATGCAATCATTATGCTGACCGGGCTGGCCGGCACGGTGAACGGGAAAGCGGGCCGGGCGCTGGTGGCGCATGCCATCCACGACAGCTTCACCCATCTGCCCGATACGCATTATACGCTGCACGGGGAGAAGGTCGGCTTCTGCCTTATTGTTCAATCGATTCTTGAAGGACGAAGCGATATTGAAGAGCTGACGGCGACGCTTCGGCGCTATAATCTGCCCGCTACGCTGGCCGAGCTCGGTATACAGAGCCATGTCGAGGACAAGATCCGCAAGGTGGCCGAATCGTCGCATATTATTCCATCCGCCAAAGGATTTGCCTTTCCCACGGACAACGGCCGGTTGATCGAAGCGATTGTGGCGGCCGATGCGGCGGGCCGTGTGGCTGTGCCCAACAGGACCGCGCTTGCTCAAAAAGCAGCGCCGGACCGGACATTATTTTCATATTATCCATATTAATAAAAGGTGGTTTCTTTAAAATGAACGTGATCAAATATGCAAAAAGTCAATTCCTTATCCTTATCCTCGTTGCCGTCGCGGTCATGGCGGCTCTAAGCGGATGCTCCTCCAATAATGCATCTTCCGAAAATAACGGACCAGCTCCTTCGGGTACTGAGGGTGCCGCAGGAGGAAGTCAAGCACCGGCGACCGGTTCCAGCGTCGATCTGAGCAAGGTCACACTGAAAGTCGGTCAGGTCGGTTGGCCGGAATGGGAGGAAGGCTTTAAAGCGGCGGGCCTGCTGGACACTCCCTACAAGCTGGAATTCAGCGTGTTTCAGGGCGGGAACCTGGAGCTTGAGGCCATAGCAGCCGACCAGCTCGACTTCGCTATTACGAGTGAAATTCCGCCGATTTTCGCTTCACAGGCGACCAATCAAGGCAACTTCAAAATTGTCGGCGTGCAAAAATGGAACACGCTGCTCCAGGAACTGGTCGTTCCCAAGAACTCGCCGATTAAATCGGTGGCGGAACTGAAGGGGAAACAGGTTGCTTACGTTCAAAACACCACTTCCCAATATTTTCTGGCCAAAATGCTGGAATCCGCAGGGCTGACCTGGAAGGATATCGTGCCGGTCAAGCTGACGACGGCCGAAGGATTGACCGCGCTGGTCGGGGGCAAGGTGGATGCGCTCGCCAGCTACAGCAACTCGATTACCGCCGCGCACCAGAACGGGGCCACTACGCTGGCAAGCGCGAAGGATATTCTCTCCGGCAACTTTCCGATCAGTGTCAATGTGAACGCAATTAACGATCCGGCCAGACACGCTGCGGTGGCTGATTTTCTGGAGCGGTTAACCCGGTACTACGAATGGACCCGCGCCAATCAGGAGCAGTGGGCTGAAATCACGGCGGAGAAGACCCATCAGAAAAAAGAAGATGTGCTGGATACGCTCGTCAATGGGGACAAGCAGCGTCCGCTTGCGCTGGAAGCTATATCGGAAGATGCGATCGCATCGCAGCAGGATATCGCCGATACGCTGACTTCGCTTGGACAATTGCCGGGCAAGGTTGAGGTTTCGGGTAGCTGGAGCCACGATTTTGATTCGGATATCGCCGGCATTCTGGCCGGGAAATAATCGGGAGAAGGAGGCGGCGGATATGGACAACCGGAGAAGGAGACAAGGGCTGCGGGCAGCCGTTCCGTGGATTGTGCCGGTCCTGATCATTGTCTTCTGGCATATTTCTACAACGACCGGCGTTGTGGCGGGAAACATCCTGCCGCCTCCGCTGGAAGTGGTTCGATCTTTTATTCATCTGCTTGAGAACGGCGAGCTGGCGCGAAATGTGGGCATCAGCACCCAAAGGGCGGTTCTTGGCTTTTTGATTGGCGGGTCGATCGGATTTCTGCTGGGACTAATCAACGGGGTGTGGTTCAAGGCGGAGCATCTACTGGACACTACGATTCAAATGATCCGTAACATCCCCCATTTGGCCTTGATTCCCATTGTTATTTTGTGGTTTGGCATCGGCGAACAGACCAAGCTGCTGCTGGTATCGCTGGGGGTGTTCTTCCCGATCTACTTAAATACGTTTCACGGCATTCGCTCCCTCGATCCGAAGCTTGTTGAGATGGGCAGAGTCTACGGTTATAAGGGAGTTCCGCTTTATTTCCATGTCATTTTGCCCGGAGCGCTTCCGTCCATTCTGGTCGGTATCCGCCAGTCGCTTGGCATTATGTGGCTTACGTTGATTGTGGCGGAAACCGTAGCGGCGGATTCGGGGATCGGCTATATGGCGATGAATGCGCGCGAATTTATGAGGATGGATATTATTGTGCTCAGTATTTTGCTGTACGCTCTTCTCGGAAAGCTGTCGGACAGTCTGGCGAAATGGCTGGAAAAAAGCTGGCTGCGGTGGCATCCGAACTTTACCAGAAAGGGATAGGAGGCATCGGAGCATGGAGAGAACGATTCAAGGCGCTTCCTTGCAGACACAAGGGCTGGAGAAACAGTTCGGGGACGTTACAGTGCTCAAAGGAATGGAGCTAACGGTGGAGCCGGGTGAATTCATCGCGGTTGTGGGAAAAAGCGGATGCGGCAAAAGCACGCTGCTTCGCCTGGTTGCCGGGCTGGAAATGCCGACCTCCGGGATGGCCCGTCTGGACGGCAAGCCGGTTAACGGAATCAACCCGGAGGCCCGGGTGCTGTTCCAGGAATCCCGTCTGCTTCCATGGAAAAGGGTGATTGAAAATGTCCGGCTCGGCGCCCCGGGCAGGGACCGGGACCGGGCGCTCGAAGCGCTGCGGCTTGTCGGGCTGGAAGCCCGCGCGCAGGACTGGCCCGGCGTGCTGTCGGGCGGACAGCAGCAGAGGGTCGCTCTGGCGCGGGCAATTGTGGGCCATCCGCGATTGCTGCTGCTGGACGAGCCGTTCGGCGCGCTGGATGCGTTAACCCGGCTGGACATGCAGAAGCTGATCGAGCGCCTGTGGGCGGAACAGCATTTTACCGTCCTGCTGGTGACGCATGATGTTAGCGAAGCTGTTGCGCTGGCGGACCGTGTCATTCTGGTTGAGGACGGGCGGGTCACGCTGGATGAGCGAATTGCGCTGGGCCGCCCGAGGCTCAGGGATTCGGGGTTTGCGCATTACGAAAATGTGATTTTGAAGCGGATCATGAACGTGACGGACGATACAGTCTATCCTAAAGCGAAGGAGTTCCAATACTCCATCTGATCAAGGCTGCGAACATAAAATAATTAGGGAGGAGTGCATTTCATGAACGGAACGAAACCGGACTATGCCTTTAACGAGAGGATTACCCTGCAGCATGTCGGACGCGCCAAGATTCATAATTCGGGCAGCGCCAATCTGTCCTACGGGTTTCCGGCGCCGGAACTGCTGCCCATTGAGGATATAAACCAAGCCGCTGCGGCTGCGCTTGTCCGCGGCAATGTGGACGCTCTGCATTACACCGGAGGCAAAGGCCCCGAGCTTGTAAGAAAATGGACGCTGCAGCGTCTGCGCAAGTTCGGCATCGAGGCGGACGAAGACAGCTACCTTGCCGTTTACGGGGCCAATCAGGGCATCGAGCTTGCTGCCCAGGTGCTTCTTAATCCGGGGGAGACGGTCTGGACCGAGGCTTCAACCTATTTCAATGCCCTTCATATGTTCAGGCATGCCGGAGCGCGGATTGAGGGCCTTCCCGTCGACCGGGACGGTCTTGACATTGACCGGGTGGAAAGCGCGCTGAAGCAGGCGGTTCAAAGCGGCGGAGCGCTGCCTAAATTCATTTATGTTATGCCTAACTTTCAAAATCCCACAGGGGCTGCCATGCCGCTTGAGCGAAGACGCCGCCTGGCCGGGCTGGCGAAGGAGTACAATATATTCATCCTGGAGGATGACGCGTACGGCGAGCTCAGATTTGAAGGAGCGAACCTGCCGTCCGTCTATTCTTTCGCTCCGGACAGGGTCATTTATCTGGGCACTTTCTCGAAGACGCTCGGTCCGGGCCTGCGTCTGGGAAGCGTCATCGCTCCGAATGAAGTAATCCGGAGAATGCGCTGCCTGACGCTGGACAGTCCTCCCAGCCCCGTTATCCAGGAAATTTTGGGATGGCTCCTGCACCATTATGATTATGACGCGCAGATTAAGCGCCTGACGAGCCTCTACAGAGCCCGGCGGGATGCGATGACGGAAGCGGTTCGCTCGGAGCTTGGAGAAGCCGCCGCTTATACGCAGCCTGAAGGGGGATTCTTCCTGTGGCTGGCCTTCCCGCAGGGGACGGATGCGGAGCGGCTGCATCGGCTGTCCGAGGACAGGGGGGTCAGCTTTGTGCCGGGCAGCCCGTTCTATGCCGCCGGGGGCAATCCTCCCTTCATCCGGCTGTGCTTCAGCTATTGCGGCGAAGCGGAAATTAAACGCGGCGTCAAGCGGCTCGGAGAGGCTTATCGCGACTATTTGAACAAGCTGTAGACCGGCTCTTTCGGCCGAGGCCATCCGGTTCGTCCGGCGATGCATCCGGTCCGATGATGAAATGGACACATCTGCTTCAATAATTTAGTCTCTTTATCTATAGATTCCTTGATGTTACGGGACGGCGCAAGTATAATTTAACCGTGCCGCTTCCGTTCTGGCCGGTGCCTTAGGTAGGGATTTGGATAAATAAAGAGGTGTACATGTGAGCAGCATAACCGTGGCCAAGGTGCTGAATAACAACGTTATCATCGCCGACCATCCCCAATATGCCGAAGTGGTCGTTATTGGCAAGGGAATCGGGTTTAATCGCAAAAGCCGCGACCGGATTGACTTATCCGCCGTGGAGAAGATGTTCATTCTCCGAAACCAGCAGGAGCAGGAACAATATAAACAGCTTGTGCCACAGGTAGAAGAGAAACTGATTGAAATTATTCAGGAAATCGTGCTGTACATTATGCAGCACAGCAGACAGCCGATCAGCGAGCATATTCATATTGCGCTGACAGATCATATCTCCTTCGCCATTCGGCGGTATGAGCAGGACGTAGCACTTCATAATCCTTTTTTATACGAGACGAAAGAGATCTATCCCGAGGAATATGCCATGGCCGAATACGCTATTTCCAAAATCAACAAGGCGATGGGCGTAACGATGCCTGTCGACGAGATCGGTTTTGTCGCCCTGCACATTCATAGCGCGCTCAGCAACAGCAGCGTTTCGGAGCTGAAGCAGCACTCCAAGCTCATTGCTGATTTGGTCAACCTTGTGGAGATCAGTCTTGAATACCGCGTTCCGAGAGATTCCCTGGATTATTCACGACTCGTTACCCATCTGCGGTTTGTGCTGGAACGGCTGCGCCGGGGTGAGGCGGTCAGGGAGACTTCATCGCTTGACACTTTGATGAAAAAGGAATACCCGGAAATGTATGCGCTCGCGTGGAAGCTGACGAAGGTGATGGAGCGGCGTACGCACTTGTCCGTGTATCCGGCGGAAGTGAGTTATCTGACCGTTCATTTACAGCGCCTTGCCCAGAAAAAAGAGGATGAAGCCGAGCTCGGCAGCTCTTAAAGACAGCGCTTTATTTTTTTTGAAACATGTATTGCAAGATCACCTGATTGGTGCTAGAATGAACCTTGTCAATAAGCAAAACAGAATATGAACGTGTAACTGATTCGATCAGGCATGAGTGATTTACAGTAACTTGGTTGTAGTTACCCTAGTCAGGGTAATCTAACTTTAGGGTTAGGGAACAACAGGTATGCTGTATACGCTCATGCCTTTTTTGTTCTCTGTTTTGCTTGGAGCCAATATCCAATCGTCCAAAGGAAGTGAAACTCAATGTTTAAAAAGCTTTTCGGCGTCCTGCAAAGAGTCGGTAAAGCGCTAATGCTTCCGGTTGCTATTCTTCCGGCGGCAGGTTTGCTTCTGGGGATCGGCAACATGCTGATCAACCCGGACTTTCTGCAGTACGTTCCGGCTCTGGAGAATCATACGGTTCAAGCGATTGCCAACGTATTGATGAACTCGGGTCAAATCGTATTCAGCAACCTGTCACTGCTGTTTGCCGTAGGCGTAGCCATCGGGCTTGCCGGAGGCGAGGGCGTTGCCGGCCTGGCGGCCATCATCGGTTACCTCGTCATGAATGTAACGATGGGAACGGTGCTTGGAATCAATGATTATGTTCTGAGCAGAGGCGATTTCGCATACGCCAGCGTGCTCGGGATTCCAACGCTGCAAACCGGGGTCTTCGGCGGTATTCTGGTCGGCATACTGGCATCATCCATGTACAAACGCTTTTTCAAAATCGAACTTCCTTCCTATCTTGGTTTCTTCGCAGGCAAACGGTTTGTGCCAATCATGACGGCGGCCACTTCCCTGCTCCTGGGCCTGGCGCTCACCGTGATCTGGCCTCCGATCCAGCACGGACTGAACTACGTGTCCGAGAGCATGATCGATACGAACCTGACGTTGTCGGCGTTCATCTTCGGCTTGATCGAACGCTCGCTGATTCCGTTCGGACTGCATCATATTTTCTACTCGCCGTTCTGGTATGAGTTCGGAAGCTATGTCGACAAAGCGGGCGATCTGGTCCGCGGCGACCAGCGCATCTTCATGCAGCAGCTTCGCGACGGTGTACCCTTTACGGCAGGCACGTTTACTACCGGTAAATATCCGTTCATGATGTTCGGCCTTCCGGCTGCGGCTCTGGCCATTTATCACGAGGCCAGACCGGAGAACAAAAAGCTCGTAGGGAGCTTGATGGTATCCGCAGCCCTGACCTCGTTCCTTACAGGGATCACCGAGCCGCTGGAATTCTCATTCCTGTTCGTCGCTCCGATGCTGTTCGCCGTGCATGTCGTCTTTGCGGGACTATCCTTCATGACGATGCAGATTCTGGGCGTCAAGATCGGGATGACGTTCTCTGGCGGATTTATCGACTACACGCTGTTTGGCATCATTCCGAATCGCACCGCCTGGTGGCTCGTGATTCCGGTCGGTCTTGCCATCGCCGTTATCTACTACTTCGGCTTCCGCTTCGTTATCCGCAAGTTCAATCTGAAGACGCCGGGCCGCGAAGATGTCGTGGATAATGACGCCGATGGCGCAGGTTCAAATGCGGCGGCGGTATCCACTGCGGGGGATGACCTTCCGCGCAATATTCTTTCCGCTCTTGGCGGTCAGCAGAATATCGTTCATCTGGACGCCTGCATTACCCGCCTGCGGGTAGAGGTCAAAGAGAAGGCGAATGTCGACAAGAACCGGCTGAAGAAGCTGGGCGCTTCCGGCGTACTGGAAGTGGGTAATAACGTACAGGCCATTTTCGGCACCCGGTCGGATACGATCAAATCGCAAATTCAGGACGTTATCGCAGGCAGAACTCCGGCGGCCGCTCCAGTGGACGCAGCTCCGCAGCCTGAATTAGAGCAGCAGGCGGGTGAAGCGGGCGAGACGATTGTTCCCGAAGATATCGTATCGCCGGTAAACGGGGAGCTGCTGGATATCACAGAGGTTCCGGACGCGGTATTCTCGCAAAAGATGACGGGCGACGGCTTCGCGTTCCTGTCCTCCGACGGCAAGATCGCTTCACCGGTCAACGGTAAAGTATTTAATGTATTCCCGAGCAAGCATGCGGTCGGCATTATGTCTGACGGCGGCAAGGAAGTGCTGGTGCATATCGGCGTCAACACGGTCAAGCTGAAAGGCCAAGGCTTTACAGTCTTAGTTGAGGAAGGCGATCTCGTCGCCGCCGGCCAGCCGATCATGGAGGTTGACATCGAATATGTGAAGGCTCATGCGCCTTCAGTCATTTCGCCGGTGATTTTCTCGAATCTGCCTGAAGGCTCTGCCGTTACCCTGAAGAAGCCGGGCAAGGTATCTATCGGCGACAAAGACATCATCAGCATTAAGCAATCAGTTACCATCTAAACTGGTTACTTTAGTAAAAGTGCAAACTGGCTACGCTTCCTTTATAATAAATGGAAGCGAAAGCTGTTAAAATAAACCCACTAATTAGAGAAAGCGAGTTGGATTAATTATGCAAAAAACATTCAGAATTATTGACGAAGACGGAATTCACGCACGCCCGGCTACGGCCTTGGTCAACACAGCAACCAAATTCAAAGGAACCGAAGCTTTCGCGGAAGCCAAAGGTAAAAAAGTAACTTTGAAATCCATCCTCGGCGTTCTTTCCCTGGGCCTGGAGCCTGGCGACACGCTGACGCTGATCACAGACGGCAGCGAAGAAACCGAAGCGCTGAGCGCGCTTCAGGAAGTGATGATTAAAGAAGGGCTGGGAGAACTGAATGAGTAAAATTTCAGGAATCGCGGCTTCGGCAGGGATTGCGATAGCACGAGCCTTTATCCTGGAACACCCCGACTACACCATCAAGAAGACTACGGTAACGGATGTAGAAGCGGAAGTGGTTAAGCTGGAGGAAGCGCTCGACAAATCGAAAGCGGAACTGCTGAAGATTAAAGAACGCACTTTGGCTGAACTGGGCGAGAAGAAAGCGGAGATTTTCGAATCCCATCTGCTCATTCTGGATGATCCAGAGCTGATTAGCCCCGTAAAGGATAAAATCCGTGAGGAAGCTGTAAATGCGGATTATGCATTGAATGAAGTGGCGACCCAGTTTATCGCCATGTTTGAGAATATGAAGAGCGCCTATCTTCAGGAGCGCGCAGCCGATATGCGGGACGTAACGAAGCGCGTGCTGAACCATCTGCTCGGCATTCATTATGTGAGCCCGGCAGAAATCAGCGAAGAGGTCGTCGTTATCGCAGAAGACCTGACTCCGTCGGATACGGCCCAGCTTAACCGGCAATATGTCAAAGGCTTTACAACCAACATCGGCGGCCGTACGTCTCACTCGGCCATCATGGCCCGCTCGCTGGAGATTCCGGCCGTGGTCGGCACCAAGGATGTGCTTACCCAGGCCAAATCGGGCGATCTCGTTATTGTCGACGGCTTGAGCGGTGACGTGCTTATTAACCCGAGTGAGGCCGAAGTTGCGGAATACAGCGCCAAGCAGGAAGCTTATGCGCTGCAGATTGCCGAGTGGAGAAAGCTTCGCGACGAGCCGACGGTATCCGTAGACGGCAAGCATGTGGAACTTGCCGCCAACATCGGCACGCCGAACGACGTTGCGGGTGTTATCGAGAACGGGGGCGAAGGCGTTGGCTTGTACCGCACCGAGTTCCTGTACATGGGCAGAGACAAGCTGCCTTCCGAGGAAATCCAGTACAATGCCTACCGGACGGTTCTGGAAAATATGAACGGCAAGCCGGTTGTCGTCCGCACGCTGGACATTGGCGGCGACAAAGAGCTGCCTTACCTTGATTTGCCGAAGGAAATGAACCCGTTCCTGGGCTTCCGCGCCGTTCGTCTCTGTTTGGAGCGCCAGGACATTTTCCGCACGCAGCTGCGCGCTCTGCTCAGAGCGAGCGTTCATGGCAACCTGCGCATCATGTTCCCGATGATTGCGACGCTTACGGAATTCCGCGCCGCCCGCGATCTGCTGCTTGAAGAGAAAGCCAAGCTGCAGGCGGAAGGCCAGGAAGTATCGGACAGCATCCAGCTCGGCATTATGGTGGAGATACCATCCACGGCCGTCCTTGCGGATCAGTTCGCCAAAGAAGTCGATTTCTTCAGTATCGGTACGAATGATCTCATTCAATATACAATGGCTGCCGACCGCATGAATGAACGGGTGTCTTATCTGTACCAGCCGTACAATCCCGCGATCCTGCGTCTGGTCAAGAATGTGATCGACGCTGCCCATGCCCAGGGCAAATGGACAGGAATGTGCGGTGAGATGGCCGGTGACGCAACAGCTATTCCGCTGCTGCTTGGCCTTGGGCTTGACGAGTTCAGCATGAGCGCAACCTCGATCTTGCCGGCTCGCAGTCAAATTTCCAAGCTGTCTGTCGAAGAAATGAAGGAGCTGGCTGCGAAAGCGCTGGATCTTGGCACGGCGGAAGAAGTAGTTGCTCTGGTGCGCGCCATCGGCAACTAATCCCGTTTGTGTCAGGACAGAACCTCGGTTTAACTTCGATCGCTTTTCCAATCGTTTCCTCGCCGGTCCCTTAAGGGACCGGCTTTTTAATTTGGCGAATTTCGTGGCAAAATGGCGACGATGTTCATAATATTGCCATTAATTGGTGTCATCCGCATATAATTGTTAGTGAAATAGATGATAATGCGGGTTATAATCATTAAAATTGAAAGTAATTTGGTTGTTATTATTTAGGAAAAGCTGTTTTCAGCCGATAATAAGCAAGTGGTATAGCGAAACCAGAAAAAACCCAAGCCTGTGAACATATTGTTACATATTATATATTAGCAATGAGCTTTATTCCGGTTCATTGCGATGTATAAGACATCCGGAAACAGGGCATATATGGATCTAGCAACTTCCGGCGGAGCTTTTGCAAGGAAGCGATAGGATGGTGGAATAATGAAAAATTATATAAATGCGGAACCCGCAGCGGAAATATATGGCGGCATGGATTTAGGTGTAAACTACACTCCGGAGAGCAGCATATTCAAGGTGTGGGCCCCGGCGGCATTTGCCGTCTCCCTTGTTCTGTACAATTTCGGAGGAGAAGAAATTGGAAATGCGGAGGGCTCGGAGGATGCCCGGTTGACTTACATGCTTCGCCGCGACGGAGGCGTGTGGCAGGTGAAAATCGCGGGCGACCTGAAAGGTAAATTTTACATGTACCGGGTTGTGTTCGCGGACGGGACGATCCGTGAGGCAGCCGATCCGTATTCGACAGCCGTTTCTGTTAACGGGCTCAGCTCAGCCATCATTGATCTGCGGGATACCGATCCCGAAGGCTGGGAGCAGGACGTTTCTCCCCCTCTGCCGCATCCCGTGGATGCCGTGCTCTACGAGCTTCATGTTCGCGATTTCTCCATTCACGAAAGCTCGGGCGTCATAGTGAAAGGAAAATATAAAGCGTTCACTGAGACGGGCCTGCGCGATCCTGAAGGCAATACACTCGGAATCGATCATTTAAGCGAACTTGGCATCACGCATGTGCACTTGCTGCCCGTTTTCGATTTTCAGACGGTGGATGAGCTGCAGCAGAAGGATGGGTTCCCGGGCGAAAATAACTACAACTGGGGATACGACCCTCAGCACTATAACGCTCCGGAAGGCTCCTACAGCACGAATGCCGCCGATCCGGCTGTGCGCATCCGGGAATTTAAAGAAATGGTTCAGGCGCTGCACCAGCGGGGAATCTCGGTTGTTATGGATGTTGTATATAATCATACTTATTCTGTCGAAGGGGGACCCTTCGAGGCGTTTGCGCCCGGGTACTTCTATCGGCATGATTATGCTGGCCGTCTCTCCAACGGCTCCGGCGTCGGCAATGAGCTGGCCACTGAGCGGCCGATGGTGCGCAAGTTCATCAAGGATTCGGTTCGTCATTGGGCGACGGAGTATCATATCGATGGGTTCCGCTTTGATCTCATGGGCCTGATCGATACGGTAACGATGCGTGAAATTGTCGAGGAGCTGCGCCTGGAAGTCAATCCGAACCTGATCTTTTACGGGGAGCCCTGGACCGGAGGCGACTCCCCGCTGGTATCCAAGACGCTGAAAGGCGCGCAGCGCGGAAAAGGCTATGCCGTCTTCAACGATAACTTCCGGTCCGCCATCAAAGGAGACAGCGACGGCTGGGGCAGAGGCTTTGTCACGGGAGAGCTTGGCAAGGAGGGGGCTGTCGCGGCAGGCATTATCGGCGCCGTTCACGATTTCACGGACTCTCCGGCGGAGACGGTCAATTATGTGACTGCTCATGACAATCTGAATCTGTGGGATAAGCTGCTCGCGGCGCAGGGTCTTCGCCAGGATTCGCGGTTTCCGGATCTGGAGAACGGAAGACTGAAAAATGGAGGCAGTCTGGAAGAGGCTGTCGAGAGCGCCGATCCGTATGTCGGCATTAGTGAAGAGATCCTGTTGGAAAATGAAACGGTGCGGCGGTCGCTGTTGGCGGCCGGAATGGTGCTGACCTCTCAGGGCATTCCTTTCCTGCACGCGGGAGATGAGCTGCTCCGCAGCAAATATGGCGATCATAACAGCTACCGGAGCGGCGACGCCATCAATGCGATCCGTTGGAGCAACAAGGCAAGGTTCCTTCCGGTGTTCCATTATTACAAAAATTTGATCGCGCTCCGCCGAAACCACCCGGCCTTTCGGCTGCGTGGACGTCAGGAAATTGAGCGCTCGCTGGAGATTTACCGCTGCGATGGCGGCGTTGTGTCCTATGTCCTGAAGAATCACGCCGGCGGCGACTTGTGGAAGAACATCGTTGTTCTGTTCAACGCCAATCCCTGGGAGGTCACGACAGGCCTGCCTGCCTGCTCCGAACAATGGAATGTCGTAGTCGATCATACCCGGGCGGAGACAGCGCCTTTTCGCAAGGAGGAAGGGCCGGAGGTGCAGCTGGAAGGACTATCGATGATGGTGCTCTACGATGAGTGCGGAACGCCGCCTCCGAGGGCGAAGACAGTCGAGGTGCACTATGAGCGTGCCGACGGGGACTACAGAGGCTGGAATTTATGGGTATGGGGCACCGGAATACAGGATGGTCAATGTGATTTCCGCTACATGGAAGACGGCCGGGCGGTCGCCACGGTCGAGGTGTTGCCGGAGACCCGCTCCTTTGGCTACATTCTGCGGGTGAATGATTGGGAGGCCAGAGACGGAAGCACAGACCGCTTCATTGATTGCTCGGAAAGCGAAGAAGAGATCAAGGTATTGATCAGAGACAGCGATGACAACAGCTTGGTTGACAAGAAGCTCTCCATGACAAGTTAAGCGATGCGTTAAACCGTATGCGAAAGGCTGCTTCGTCCGCTGATACTCTGCGGCGCCGGGCAGCCTTTTTTCAAGTTGTCCGTTCATCTTCTTGAGGTTTCTTGTTCGGGGTATTCTTCATTCATTGTCTCGTCATAGAGATTAAACTCATTTCCTCCATGGCTCTTGGAACGGTACATGGCCAGATCGGCTGCGCGCAGAAGTTCATTAATCGTTCTTCCATGCCGGGGATACAGCGCGACTCCAATACTGGCCGAAGTACGGAAGCTTGATCCGTGGTTTACAGACCATTCCTTGTTGAACAGCTGAAGCAGCCGGTCCAGAATATCATGGAGCGCTTCGTGAATCGATCCGAGGTGAAGAATGACGGCGAATTCGTCGCCTCCAATTCGAAAAGCCTGGCCCAGGCCCTTAACGCTCTGCTGAAGCTCGCCGGACAGCAGCTGCAGAAATTCATCTCCAGCCAGATGGCCGAGGGTGTCGTTGAGCTGCTTGAACCTGTCGCAATCCAGCAGGGCGAGCGCGAATGTTTGCCTGCGGTCATCGGGATTGGCGAGCAGGTTCTCCATATACATTTTAAAATGTGCCCGGTTGGGGATCGAAGTCAGATGGTCGTAGAACGCCAGCTTGTGCAGCCGCTCCTCGTGCTGCTTCCGCTGCGTTATTTCCCGGGAAACCAGCATGAACTGAGCCGGGAATGACAGGTTGCCTCTCACAGGCGATACCTTTGTCTCCAGCCAGATCCAATGACCGTCGGCGCTTTTTATTCTCAGCTCCGCCATTCGCGGCGTCGCTTGCACAACGCTCTTCAGCTTGGCCCAGGCGATTTCCGACTCCCTGATGTAAGCCGAGAGAGGCTGGCCCTTCTTGGGGACGTAGCCCAGTGCAGATAAATGCGACGGGGATGCATATAATATCAGGCCGTTCGCATCGGTTAACAGAATAAAATCGGACATCGTTTCCCCGATAAGCTGGTACAGAGCCTGATCCTCCCGCATCTCGCTTTGGAGCGAGACAATTCGTTGGACAAGATAAATAATCACCAGGACGAGCATGAACAGCAGAAGAGAGTAGAGCGCGAACACCGTGCTTTTCTGTTCGTGAAAATCGAAGACAACCCGTTCGGCATAGACGCCGATCAGTTGCTCCGCCTGCTCCAGACTCCGGTGCGCATCATTCAGTTGATCGCTGTACACCGCCGAAGAAGTGGAACCCGGATTCCCGTCGCCGAGCGGCCAATCGGATGAGAGGACTAGGCCCGCGGCTGCCCGCCATTCGCCAAAGGGGCCTTTAAATTGGGCAAGCTGCTTCCGGATTTCGCCAAGCAGCGCCTTGCTGCTTCCGAGGCTTGGATAAGACTCCATGGAGGCCAGATTTCGCACAATGGTATTTATGCTCTTCTCGGTCTCGGCCAGGCTGCTCCCGAATTCCTGCCGGAAATGAGAACGCTGCAATCCGGTTAAAGAAGGGTTTAGAGCGCTCTGAAGGAGCAGTGAAGATTGATATAAATCGCGGTCAGCCCTAAAAATGAGATCCGTATTCCGGTAAATGTCCTTGTATAGGGTATCCGAGAACCGGTTGATGGAATGGTTCAAATACAGCAGGGAACCGATGCTGATCGTAATCAAGAGAACCGTTATGGCGGCGAATAATACAATGAGTTTATGAGTCTTTTTCGCTTCGGTGAACCGGGCCACTATTCTTCCTCTCCTCGCAAAAAGCATATTGGAAACTACCCTATGTATTTGTCCGAAAGCCGGGCGGAATGATGCGTCAAAAAACTGTTGAGACTTATTACCCAGCTTATGCGCCTTCGATACATTGTTGTCCCAATCGCTCTGGCCTTCCCCGCCTGTCCGTCAGCGGTTATCTTCTTTCGGCTTGCCAAAGCGGCGAGTATTGCCTATAATAAATGGACGTTACTTTGTTGATTATAAACAATGCTACGATGGAGAAGAGTACACAGCATCTGTCCCACAGGGAGGAAACGCCGGAGATTGAGAGCGTGGCCGGGAAGCAGGGCTGTCGAAGTTCGCTCCGGAGCAGTTCCTTGAACTTTGCCCCATTGAAGGCGGGACAGTCAGTAGAGGATACCGGCCGCAGACCGTTATTTCTGCATAAAGTGAGGCGGTCTATAGGGCGCTTGTCCGGTTTGGGGAAGCAGCTCGTTCATAGTGCCTAACAAGGGTGGTACCACGGTCTTTTCGTCCCTTACCGGGAGAAAAGGCTTTTTTTGTGCATGAATATTGAAGTGAAGGAGGCTGCTAAAGCCATGAAAGAAAAGCTGGAAGCATTGAAGGTTGTAGCGCTGGAGAAGCTGCGGGAAGTTCAGGACCCTCAGACCCTGAATGATCTGCGGGTAAAATATCTCGGGAAGAAGGGCGAGCTTACGGAGGTTCTGCGCGGCATGGGTTCACTCAGCGCGGAGGAGCGTCCGGTCATCGGACAAGTGGCGAACGCGGTGCGAAGCGCCATTGAGGAGATTATCGGCGCGAAGCAGGAAGCTTTTCAGGAGCAGGAAACGCTGAAGCGCCTGCAGGCGGAGAAGGTGGATGTCACGCTGCCGGGACGCCGTCTTCCTCAGGGGGGCATTCATCCGCTGAACCGGGTCATTCAAGAGATTGAGGATATCTTCATTGGCATGGGCTACCGTGTGGCTGAAGGTCCCGAGGTGGAGACGGATTATTACAATTTCGAGGCGCTGAACCTGCCGAAGAACCATCCGGCCCGCGACATGCAGGATTCTTTCTATCTGACGGAGGAGCTGCTGATGCGCACGCAGACATCTCCGGTGCAGATTCGCACCATGCAGTCGATGGAAGGAGAGGTTCCCGTTAAAATCATCTGCCCGGGCAGAGTATTCCGCCGCGACGACGACGATGCGACCCACTCTTTCCAGTTCCATCAAATTGAAGGGCTGGTCATCGGACCGAATATCCGCATGAGCGACCTGAAGGGCACACTCCAGCAGTTCGTTAAGGAAATGTTCGGGCCAAGCACGGGCATCCGCCTTCGTCCAAGCTTCTTTCCGTTTACCGAACCGAGTGTAGAGGTCGATGTGAGCTGCTTCAAATGCGGCGGACATGGCTGTAGACTGTGCAAGCAGTCGGGCTGGCTGGAAATTCTGGGCGCCGGTATGGTGCACCCGAAGGTGCTGGAAATGGGCGGTTACGATCCCGAAAAATACAGCGGATTCGCTTTCGGCATGGGTGCTGAGCGGATCGCGATGCTGAAATACGGCATTGATGACATTCGTAATTTCTATTTCAACGATATGGGCTTTGTCAAGCAGTTCCGGGGCGTGTAAGATCCCTAGCAGCGTACCAATATCAACATTAAATAAGGAAGTGAGCGGACATGAAAGTATCTACCGGCTGGCTGGCTGATTATATATCGCTGGAGGGCGTGACCGCCGAGGAACTGGCGGATAAAATTACGGACGCGGGCATTGAGATTGACGGCGTGGAGCGCCGCAATAAAGGACTGTCCGGAATCGTCACCGGATTTGTCAAATCAAAGGAGAAGCATCCTGACGCCGACAAGCTGAATGTGTGCATTGTCGACGCCGGCCAGGAAGAGGACCTGCAGATTGTCTGCGGCGCGAAGAACGTTGCCGCCGGCCAAAAGGTTCCCGTGGCGCTGGTCGGCGCCAAGCTGCCGGGTCTTGAAATCAAGAAGGCGAAGCTTCGCGGCGTCTTGTCCCAGGGCATGATCTGTTCGGCCAAGGAGCTGGGCCTGAATGACAAGCTGCTGCCGAAAGAGCTGCAGGAGGGCATTCTGGTGCTGCCCGGCGATACGGAGATCGGTCAGGACATTACGAAGGTGCTCGGCCTGAACGACGAAATTCTGGAGTTCGATTTGACCCCGAACCGGTCCGACTGTCTAAGCATGATCGGCGCGGCTTACGAGACAAGCGCCATTCTGGGACGCGAGCTATCCTTGCCAAATCCCGGCCGAGACATTATTGAAGTCGCCGTTCCCGCATCGGACGCCATATCGGTCAGTATTGAGAACGAAGCGCATTGCAAGCATTACGCGGTCCGCTACATCACCGGCGTGAAGCCTGCTCCTTCTCCGCTGTGGATGCAGAACCGCCTCATGGCGGCGGGCGTCCGTCCAATCAACAATATTGTGGATATCACAAACTACGTCATGCTGGAATACGGGCAGCCGCTGCATGCCTTCGACGCCGACCGGCTGGAAGGGGGCGTGCTCGGCGTCCGCCTTGCCCGTGAAGGCGAGAGCTTGACCACGCTGGACGGCCAGGAGCGCAAGCTTGAGCCGCATATGCTCGTGATCGCGGACGGAGCCAAGGCGGTGGCATTGGCCGGGGTGATGGGCGGCCTCAATTCAGAGGTGACCGATCAGACCGTGAATATCGTGCTGGAGTCGGCCCGGTTCGACGGCGGAACGGTCCGCAAGACCTCCCGCCAGCTCGGTCTCCGCTCGGAAGCCTCCCTGCGGTTCGAGAAGGAAGTGGACCCGCGTTCCGTGATTCCCGCGCTGGATCGCGCGGCTGCGCTTCTGGCTGGCTACGCGGGCGGCACTGTGCATGCAGGGATCGTTCAGACGGGAACCGATGAGGTGCCCGAACAAGTGATCAGGCTGTCGCTGGATAAAGCCAACCGCCGTCTTGGCACGGAGCTCTCGCTGCTTGAAGTGAAGACGCTGTTTGCGCGGCTGCATTTTTCATACGGGGACGCGGAAGAAGGAGTCGTCGAGGTCAGCGTGCCTACAAGACGCGGCGATATTACC
>NZ_ASSC01000875.1 GCF_000520735.1 Paenibacillus forsythiae T98 | reverse complement strand
TCCATTCCGCCAAGCTGGCCGCATCGGCCGTTCAATCGGAGCATCTGGCGGAAGGCTCGGTAGCAAGCCGCCACATCAAGGCCGGTGAAATTACGCTCCGGCACCTGTCCGGGGAAGTGCGCTCAGCGGAGCTGCTGCCCGATGGCTCGCTAAGCGGAAACAAGCTTGCGCCGGGGAGCATTGGCAGCGACCGGCTGGCGGAGGGCTCGGTGGGCGGAACGCAGCTTCAGGATGAAGCGGTGGACGGTTCGAAGCTCGCCTCCTCCTCCATTCAGTCCCGCCATCTGGAAGAGGCTAGCGTACAAAGCTATCATCTTGCTCCATCCTCCATCAGCGGCGAGCATTTGGCGGTGTCGTCCGTTCAGGCAGAGCATCTGGCGAACGGCTCGGTAGGGAAGGAGGCTATCGCACCCGGCGCGGTTCGGCCGGGGCATTTGTCGCCCGGCATTATCGGCGGCGAGCATATCCGCCCCTCCTCCGTAGGACTTGGCCACCTCCAGCCGGGCTCGGTCTCGTCCGTCCAGCTTCAGGATGGAAGTATCACCGCCAGCAAGCTGGGTGAAGGCTCTGTCAGTATGGAGCATTTGACCCCTTCATCCATTGGCGGGGAGCATTTGGCGGACGGCTCGGTAGAGGGACGCCATCTCGCAGCGGGTGAAATTACGCTCCGGCATTTATCAGCCGAGGTCCGCTCTGCGGAACTGCTGCCCGACGGTTCGCTAACCGGTAATAAGCTTGCGCCGGAGAGCATCGGCGTCACTCAACTGGCGGAAGGCGCGGTAGGCGGGGCGCAGCTTCAGGATGAAGCGGTGGACGGCTCGAAAATCGCCCCCTTCTCCGTCCAGTCCGGCCATCTGGAGGAGGCTAGCGTGCAGAGCTACCATCTGTCCGCCGAAGCGGTCCAGCCTCATCATCTCGCCGACTATGCGGTGACCTCGCTCAAGCTTTCGCCCGAGAGCGTAACGAGCGATAAGCTCGGCGATTGCGCGGTAACGTCCGCCAAGCTGGCCGATGGCAGCGTCCATTCCGCCAAGCTGGCCATCTCGTCCGTTCAAGCGGAGCATCTGGCGAGCGGCTCGGTAGGGCAGGAAGCCATCGCTCCTGGCGCGGTGGAGTCGAAGCATTTGACCTCCGGGATTATCGGCGGC
>NZ_ASSC01000874.1 GCF_000520735.1 Paenibacillus forsythiae T98 | reverse complement strand
GCTACTCCCGCCGATGCCGCATTGATGATGCATCTGGGAGCGGACGGCGTATTCGTGGGCTCCGGTATTTTCAAATCGGACAACCCTGAGAAGTTCGCCCGCGCAATTGTTGAAGCAACTACGCACTACACTGATTATAAACTGATCGCCGAAGTATCCAAGAACCTGGGTACAGCGATGAAAGGTATTGATATTGCAACTCTGACCGCTGCCGAGCGGATGTCCGAGCGCGGCTGGTAATAGAGAGAAGGGCTTGGGTATGAAGATAGGAGTATTGGCGCTTCAGGGCGCCGTAACGGAACATATAGTGAGCATCGGCAAGACGGGAGCCGAGGGAACGCCAATCAAGCGCGTGGAGCAGCTAGGCGAGGTGGACGGACTGATCATCCCCGGAGGCGAGAGCACGACTATCGGCAAGCTGATGCGTAAATACGGTTTTATTGAAGCGATTCGCGAGTTTGCGGGCGGGGGGAAGCCGGTCTTTGGCACCTGCGCTGGACTTATTGTGCTGGCCAAAGAAATTGCGGGCGGAGAGCCGTCACATCTTGAGCTGATGGACATTACCGTTGCGCGGAATGCCTTTGGAAGACAGCGGGAGAGCTTTGAATGCGATCTGGACGTAAAAGGGATCGAGGAGCCGGTTCGGGCGGTGTTTATTCGGGCTCCGCTCATCGAGAAGGTGGGTCCGGGCGTTGAGGTGCTGTCCACCTATAACGGAGAGATTGTTACCGCACGCGAGGGCAATTTGCTCGTATCTTCTTTTCACCCGGAACTCACGGATGATTTTCGGCTTCATCAGTATTTTGCGGACATGGTGCAGGCTACCCGGACAGCTGAACAATAGAACTGTATATAAAAACATCCTGACTCTTTCAAAGCCTTCGCGGGCTGCTTGAAAGAGTTAAGGCTGTTTCAGGAGGGAAATGTCGTGTTAGATGTTAAAATATTGCGCACCGATTATGCCAAGGTGGAGGAGGCGCTTGATAAACGCGGCAAATCGCAGGATTTGATCTCCGAATTTCCGGTGCTGGATCTTCGCCGCCGCGAATTGCTGCAGGAGACCGAAAGCCTGAAGAACCGCCGGAACACTGTCTCGGGAGAGGTAGCCAAGCGGAAGAAGAGCGGGGAGCCCGCCGACGAACTGATTGCCGAAATGCGAAATGTATCCGACCGGATCAAAGAACTGGATGATGAGGTGCGTGAGCTGGAAGGTCAAATCTCCGAGCTGATGCTGAGCATTCCGAACATTCCCCATGAATCGGTGCCGGTTGGCAAATCCGAGGAAGAGAACAAAGAGGTGCGCCGCTGGTCGCAGCCGCGTGAGCTCGGCTTTACACCCAAGTCTCACTGGGAGCTGGCGCAAAATCTGGATATTCTTGATTTTGAGGCCGCTGCCAAGGTGACTGGATCACGTTTCGTATTCTACAAAGGTCTTGGAGCCCGCCTGGAACGCGCTGTCATTAATTTCATGATGGACCTGCACAGCGGGGAGCATCATTACGAGGAAATGCTGCCGCCGTATATTGTCAACAAAGACAGCCTGTACGGCACGGGACAGCTTCCCAAATTCGAGGAAGATCTGTTCAAGCTCCGCGACACGGAGTATTATCTGATCCCGACGGCCGAGGTGCCGGTAACGAACTATTACCGGGAGGAGATTCTGAACGCTTCCGACTTGCCGAAATATTTTGTCGCTTACAGCTCCTGCTTCCGTTCGGAGGCCGGCTCGGCGGGACGGGATACCCGCGGGCTGATCCGCCAGCATCAATTCAACAAGGTAGAGCTGGTCAAGCTGACCTCGCCGGAATCCTCCTACGAGGAGCTTGAGAAAATGACTGCGGATGCCGAGAGCGTGCTGCAGCTTCTGGAGCTGCCCTACCGCGTGCTGGCGCTCTGTACGGGCGATATGGGCTTTACCGCGGCCAAAACCTATGACCTCGAAGTATGGCTGCCGGAAAGCGGCATGTATCGTGAAATCTCGTCCTGCTCGAACACGGAGGACTTCCAGGCCCGGCGGGCCAATATCCGTTTCCGCAAGGAACCGAAAGCCAAGCCGGAATTCGTGCATACGCTCAATGGCTCGGCTTTGGCGGTAGGACGTACGGTGGCCGCTATCTTGGAGAATTATCAGCAGGAGGACGGCAGCATCCTTATTCCGGAACGTCTTCAGCCTTATATGGGCAATATTAAAGTAATCCGCCCAAAGACGAACCAATAAATGGAGTTGCTTCCGTGGAGACTAATATGGTACAATCTCTAGTGCATGTGATATTTGCTGCATATGGAGAGGTACCGAAGCGGTCATAACGGGGCGGTCTTGAAAACCGTTAGGGTGCAAGCCCAC
>NZ_ASSC01000873.1 GCF_000520735.1 Paenibacillus forsythiae T98 | reverse complement strand
CCGGAATATACGCTGCCAGCCGTCAACTGGATCGCGCACATGCCGGAGCCGCTGCTCTATGTCACCAAGGACAACGTGCCGGAGGCGACGGCGAAGGCGCTGGAGGCGCGCTCCGGCAAGGCGTCTATCTACGTGCTCGGTCCCGAGTCGGCCGTTTCAGCCAAGGTCGAGGATGCGCTGAAGCAGTACGGAACAGTCACCCGGATTTCCGGCGATGATCCTTACGAGAATGCCATTGCTTTTGCCAAGTTCAAGGATTCCGGCAACGGATTTGGCTGGGGAATCACCGCTCCCGGGCATAACTTCTCGTTCGTGACGACCGATTCGCCGGCGCTGGCCATCGCCGCCGCTCCGTTCAGCCATCTGGGCAAGCATGCCCCGCTCTTGTTCACCGAGAAGTCCGGCATGCCGGATTCGGTCATGAATTACCTGATGGACTTGATGCCGAAGTTCAAGGATTCCCCGGCGGAAGGGCCTTACAACCACGCCTGGATTACCGGCGACAGCTCGGCCATTACAGCCAAGGCGCAGAGCGAGATTGACGACATGCTGGAAATTTCCCCGGCCTCCGGAGAGAACCCGCATTCCGGCCATTAGGCCGGAGTGCAAGACAAGACGAGAAGACTATTTTATAATCCATTTATAAGGAAAGGAGGCGAAAAAGCGATGAGAAAGAAACTGTGGATCGGTATCGGGGCGATCGTCCTGACGCTGGGGATTGGCACGGCGGTCTATGCCGCTGATACGGGGAGCAAGACTTTTGAGCAGATGCTCCCTTTTATGAAAAAAATGCATCCGAATCTAACCGAGCAGCAGCTGAACGACATGCATAAATCCTGCGAGGAGCACAGCGGCAGCATGGGCACCATGATGAAATCCGGCGGTTCCGGGATGATGAAGGACATGAGCAGCATGATGAGCAGAAGTTCGATGATGTAAGCAGTGATTAGTGACGGGTAGAGATGCGGGAAAAACGGCGTGCGAATCGGGAGATTCGGGACGTCGTTTTTTTGCTATGGGGCAGTGAAAGTTGCTGTCTGCTGGAAAATAAAGACGAATTTAAGGTTTTGTTTTCAATTTGACACAAAAGGTTCATTTTATCAGCTGGTATACCTATGATGGAAGTACAGACCCGAGCTACTATAGTTCCCCCAACCACATGACACTTGCTCAAGCCCGTGATAACTTTATTGAATTCGGTGGTGTGAACGAGTCTTCGTTACAATTCCTTGAATCAGATAGACTTGAGATGTTTAGTAAATAAATGAAAATGTAACAGATGTTCAGCCTTGAGGAATAAAACCTTCAAGGCTTTCTTTTTAACCCATCCAGTGTTTGGTTAGATGGAAAAGGTTGGACTCTTGTACGAGACCTAAAGATTGGAGATTTGCTTGTCTCAAGTGATGGTACTAAACTGGCAATAGATAAGATTGAGAAAGCGCCGCGACAAACAACGGTTTACAATTTTATGGTCGACAAATATCATTCTTACTTTGTATCTAACCTTGGGATTTGGGTGCATAATTGTACTATCTCTTGGAACAAAGTACCCTAAATATAAGACACACGGTGACGCATTCTTGAGTGATTTTGGCAAAATAATTGACGATGGAGCAGTATCGTTTGTGGGTAGGGGAACTTTGAAAAAGGATGGCGAAGTGTTAAATATTTATAGGGGCAATGGTATGACAGTTGCCACTAAACCAAATGGAGAGTTTGCCACTCTACTAGAATCAGGTAAGGGTATGGACGTAAACATTCAGTTTGTCCCTTAATGAAGGAGAGATTATATGCTCGAAGAACTTGTTGATATCTTTAAGAGAGGCTCAATCCAAGATATTTACTTGTTTGGTTTTGTAGATATTGAAGATGGAGTAGCGGATTTTTGTCCGGATATGCGTTACTATTATTTCGAAGTAGGCGAGAAGTATATTGAACTTGAATCAATTAACCAATACTCAAAACTAAGTGTGAGGATAGTTGGTTCGATTCGATATCAATTTGAAATTGATGAGGATATGTTGCCGTGCAAGACGTCGGTAAGTCAAATAATATTGACTGACTTGATGTCTGCCAAAAATACTGTTAAGAGTTTCGTTATTAACGGTAAGGAGTCTAATGACAAGAATCAAATTGTCTGTAACAGCCTTCAGTTGAACATGGATAATGGACAAGAATTGTTTATTGACCCATCTTTTTATTATGGTATAAACATCGGTGGGGCAGAACAAAGGAAGTTTTGGAATGAGAACCTTGCTGATGGCACAAGACCTGACGAAATAGTAATCGAAGTATAAGTTTGTTAATGGCTTTGAGAAGATAAACCTCAAGGTAAATCGGATGGCTATCCCTGATAGAACTTAATCCTCATCACCCCCGTATGATATTCCCCTAATATGGCCGCAAATCATCTTCCCATTTAAAATAACTATTTATAACACGTTTTATTCAATCATAAGATGATATAATGAATATTATAAATTTTTATTCAAAAAGGAGCGATAGCTGGAATGCTGAATGAAGATGTTAAGTATAAGACAATGTATACTTCTTTGGAGAGCGCCATCGATGAAATTAGTGTCTTGATTCTGACCAAACAGGAAATCAGGGAGGACAAGAAGAAGGATTTGTACCGTAAGTTGGCCGATGTATCCAACCTGCTTGAGAGCGAAACGGTGATTGCAAAGGACCTGGCGGCTTTGCTGTTTAATTTTTACATACTGGTTCACAGTGATGTTTCGATTAGTCAGGATAAATCCTCGCTGTTTTTCCTTGGGCACTTGCAGGAGTATATTGAGAAAATTTTCGGAGAAAATTCATAATCGCGGTATGCGATACAGCGGTCCAAGGGTCAAATCACATGCGGTTCAGCATGTGGTTTCATTTTTTTCGTAGAGATTCGATCTCACAGCCCCTCTTGCCCCCGTATATTATAATGAATGAAGGTCATTTTTCATTTTCAACAGACGGAAAGAGGCGAGCAAGCGTTATGGGCAAGTACCGTATTTATCTTTTTTTGATTTTGGCTAATCTGTTCTGGGCGGGGAATTATGTGTTCGGCAAATATGTGGTGGCGGAGATGACGCCCGTGCAGATGACGTTCTCGCGGTGGCTGATCGCGGTGTGCCTGCTGTTTCCGATCGCGCATTTCGTGGAACGCCCCGACTGGAAGAGCGTCGTGAAAGAGTGGCGAATTTTGCTGCTCATGTCCGTACTGGGTGTGGTTGGATACAACTTTCTGCTGTATGAGGCGCTGAGGTTCACGACTTCCATGAACGCCGCGCTCGTCAACGCGATGAATCCGGCGCTGATCGTGCTGTTCTCTTCCTTGTTTCTCCGGGAAAAGATCTCGCTTGCCAAAGGCGTGGGCCTGCTGGTGTCGCTGCTCGGCGTGCTGCTGGTACTGACCAAGGGACAATTGCAGCTTATTTTTCAGACCGAATACAATCTCGGCGATCTGCTGATGCTGGCCGCGATTCTCGTCTGGACGTTCTATTCCATCCTTGGACGAAAAATGAAAGGTCTGCCTCCAATCTCGGCTACGGCGATTTCCGCACTAATGGGCTTGCTGCTGATTCTTCCTTTCTTTCTGGCTTCGGGTATCCAGCTTCCGCTTAGTCCCAAGGCGACCATGGGCATTCTGTATATCGGCATTTTTCCTTCTGTGGGGTCGTTTATCTTCTGGAACGCGTCGATCCGCGAGATCGGGGCCAGCCGGGCGGGGATTTATCTGAATCTGATCACGGTGTTCACGGCCATTCTCAGCATGCTGCTCGGCAATCCGGTTACGCTTGCGCAGGTGCTCGGCGGGCTGCTTGTATTTGCGGGGGTATACATAACCGGTAAAAAGACCAAGGGGCCAGAAGCCAATAAACCTAGACTTGCAAAATGACATCAGGGGAAGAAGGAACGAAGGGGAAGGGTGGAACCTCAAGCCTTTCCCTCTGTCCGCGACCGATCCGGGACATGAAACAGAAGCTCGGTTAAGCTGGCGCTTTTCCAGTCCGTTGTGATACACTTAACCTGTATGTCGACATGTATTTTAAGGAGTTAACCTGATGATTGATCCGAAGCTTAACATAGGACTGGGAGAACAGCTGACTGATATTTTGCGGATGAGGATCGTTGGCGGCCAATTGGAGAATGGGCTGAAGCTGACCGAAACCGCGGTAGCAAGCGAGTATGGATTAAGCCGCGCACCGGTGCGGGAAGCGTTCCGCAATCTGGAATACGAGGGTCTGCTGGATATTACGAAGCAGGGGGCTGTCGTAAAGGTCCTGACTGAAAAAGAGGTCAACGAGTTCTACAATGTCCGCTACATGCTGGAATCGTTCGCGCTCAGTCACATCCCGCCCGATGCGCGGGAGCCGGTTATCCGCTTTATGGAGACTTCCGCCGACAGAATGGAGCTGGCGCTGAGCCACAAGGATGCCGACGAGTTCGCGGCTCAGGATATCGCGTTTCACACCAAGGCGTTCGAGGTGATCGACCACAAGTTCATCAAGCTGTTCTGGGCGAACATAGACAAGCTGTACCGGGCGATTCTGATTGTGGGAACGCGCCGCCAGTTTGACAAGGGAGAGTTTGAATACAAGCGGGAGGTTGTGGACAAGCACCGCCAGATGGTAGCCGCCCTGAAGAAAGGGGACAACGAGGAGATCCTGGCCGCGCTTCGCAATCACTTTCACTATAACAGCTGGATTGATAAAAAAGAATTCTGACGCAAACCGCTTCCCTGAGTCGATCATGCCTCAGGGACTTTCGTTGTCTATCATTGTCGACAGAAATACTTGTTGACAATTATGCGCTTTCATTTTAAAATTCGGATGTAAGCCATTGTTAAGCAGTCACAAGCTGGGGTGAGGAGGAGAAGATGGAGCTGAAATTTACTGCGCCGCGCACGCCGGGACTGCACCGGATTGTCGGACCCGGGGACAGCGAGCTGGAGGTGCTGGAGCTGTTCGTGCTGAATTTGCCTTCGGGCGGGGCGCAAAGGGTGGAGCTGGAAGGCCGCGAGGCAAGCCTGGTCTGCATTGAGGGCAAGCTGCGGGTTGCGGCTGAAAGCAGCGAGTATATATTGTTGCCGGGGGACGGCTTGTATGTTCCGAGGGGCCGGGCGGTCACGATTGAAGGCGTACTCGAACAATCCAGACTCGTTATGGCAGCGGCCGAAGCGTGGAGCGACGCGGAGTTTATCTATGCGGATTACGGCGCCGCATACCGGGAGAAGGAAGTTCACGGGAGATACAACTATACCCGCGACATCGTGAACCTGCTGACCCGTTCCGACCGGGCGAGCCGCATAGTTACGGGCATCACCACAGGGCAGGATGGAGCCTGGACCAGCTGGCCGCCTCATCATCATTCCGATACGCTGGAGGAAATCTATTTCTATTTCGATATTCCCGAAGACGGCTTCGGCGTTCATGTGGGGATGCTGATGGACGGAACCGAGCAGGCGGAGATCGTCCGTTCCGGCGACGCGGTCATTATTCCGGGCGGCTATCATCCTACAGTGGCGTCGCCGGGCGCGCGAATGAAATATGTCTGGTTTCTGGGGGCCAGGAACAGCGAAGAGGACCGCCGCGCTCCATCAGAGGATCACCCGGTTTACGGATGACTCTGGTTCGATTAAGTGTTGCCGTACGGCGCTTAATCGGGCGGCAGGGATTGAAAGCGCAATTATATAATCTTTTCCTTGACCGGCGAAACTACAGGCGATAAGCCGGCGGAGGAAGCGGGAGGGTCAGCCATGTATTTCGGCAGTATTGAAACATTGGAACAAACGAAGCGCCAGTATCCGCCGGCCATTGCGAGAGCTCTTCAGTATTTGAAGGATAATCAGGAGCAATTTCTGACCATGGACGCCGGGGTGTATCCGATTGAAGGGCAGCATATGTTCGCTCAGGTCGTCAATCTGGAGACCAAGAGGAAGGAAGATACCCTGCCGGAGGTGCACCGGAAATACATCGATGTGCAATTTTCCGTGGAAGGCAATGAGCGGATCGGGTTTGCGGCGGACACGGGAAGAAATGCTGTGGATGAGGATTTGACCGCGGAGAAGGACATTATTTTTTACAAGCAGGCGGAGAATGAAATGGAGCTGCTGATGCAGCCGGGACAGTTCGCCGTCTTCTTCCCCGAGGATGTCCATCGTCCGGGCTGTCAAGATGGAGACGGCGCGGCATTGCGCAAGGTGATTGTGAAGGTCAGCACAGCCATCCTGTAGCTTGGCGGCAGTCCCGGCGCAAGGCAAATAACCTTTATATAATGAAGGAAGGCGTGAGCGGCCATGATCTTTTCCAACATTGAGAGCGGTGAACCGATCGAGAAGAAGTACACGGAGCTTGTAGTTCGGGCCATTCGGTACTTGCAGGAGCATCGGCATGAGTTTCAGACTATGGAGACGGGCATCTATCCGATTGAAGGAGACGATTTCTTTGTCCAGGTGTTCGATGTCACAACCAGGCTGAAGGAGGAGGCCAAACCGGAGGTGCACCGCAAATATGTAGAGCTGCACTATTCGGTGGAGGGGAAGGAACGAATCGGCTTTGCCGTCGATTTGGGCAGGAACACGGTGACGGAGACGCTTCTGGAGACCAAGGATGCGATCTATTACGCCCAGGTGGACAGGGAGACGGAGCTGGCGCTGGAGCCGGGGGATTATGCGATCTTCTTCCCCGAGGATGTTCACCGGCCGATCTGGGAGCATGGCGGCAAGACATCGATCCGCAGGGTGGTCATTAAGATCAACGCAGCAATTATGTAAGTTTATTCACTCATAACTTCTTATAACAAGGGGTGTTTGTGGGAATGAATAGCGAAGCTGGAAGAATACCGGGCAGCCGCTGGACACGCATTTTGCCGCCGCTGCTCATCGTGTGCATTATTTCGTTTATGGACCGTGTGAACGTGAGCTTTGCCATATCCGGCGGAATGGACAAAGAGCTCGGCATGACTGCCGGCATGGCCGGTTTTGCGGCGGGCATATTCTTTTTCGGTTATTTGTTTCTGCAAGTCCCCGGCGGACAGATCGCCGCCAAGAGAAGCGGCAAGAAGTTTATTGCCTGGGTGATACCCTTCTGGGCTGTTGTCTCCATATTAAGCGGCTTGGCAACGAGCACGACTCAGTTGCTGGCGCTCAGGTTCTGTCTCGGTATTGCGGAGGGCGGCATGCTGCCGGTCGTGCTGACCATGTGCAGCAACTGGTTCCCCAATGAGGAAAGGGGCCGGGCCAACGCCATTGTGCTGATGTTCGCTCCCATTGCCGCGATCATCACCGGACCCATCTCGGGATTCATTATCTCTGTCTCCGGCTGGCGCGAAATGTTCATTATTGAAGGGATTGTTTCGCTGATTGTGCTTATTCCCTGGTTGCTGATGGTCAGCGACCGTCCGCAGCAGGCCAAATGGATCAGCAAGGAAGAAAAGGCTTACATTATCGGCAAGCTGGAGGAGGAACAGCTGGCGATTGAGCAGGAAAATGACGTGAAGCAGGCATCGATCAAGGACCTGCTCCCCAACAAGTCCATGTGGAAGCTTATTGCTCTGAACTTCTGTTACCAGTCGGGCGACTACGGATTCTCCATGTGGCTGCCGACGCTGCTGAAGAAATTGACCAACAGCGGAATGGGCATGGTGGGCCTGTTGTCCAGCTTGCCGTGGGTTGCCTGTATTGCGGGTATGCTGCTGTTCTCGAACCTGTCCGACCGGACCGGACGAAGAAGGGAGTTCGTCATTATTCCGCTGCTGGGATTCGCGCTGTGCCTGCTTCTGTCTGTAACGGTTCACGGAAATGTCTGGTTCTCGTACATCTTCCTCATCGGCGCCGGATTCTTCGTCAAAGCCGCAGGGGTCGTGTTCTGGGCGATTCCTCCGCGTTTGTTCAGCAAGGAAGTTGCGGGCGGAGCCCGGGGAGCCATCAACGCGCTCGGGAATCTGGGCGGATTCTTTGGACCTTATATTGTCGGATTCCTGATTCAAATCTTCAACTATAATGTTGGTGTATACAGCCTTGTAGGTCTGCTGGTCGTATCCGCGCTGATTGCCGCCACGCTGCCCCGGTCGGTTCAAACGAGAACGAACGAGAAGGCGGCTTGATGCGCCATAAAGAGAGCGGCGGCTAACCCGGCAGCGGACTCATGCCGCCGCATCAATTTAGGAGATGGAGGAAGCGTACTATGGATTTATCCGATTTTTCATTAGAAGGCAAACTGGCGGTGGTTACGGGAGGCAACAGGGGGCTTGGACA
>NZ_ASSC01000872.1 GCF_000520735.1 Paenibacillus forsythiae T98 | reverse complement strand
CCCCCGCCATAGACGGCCTGCCCGCACGGCAGCGCGGCTCGGCAAGCGCAACGCTTAATTTCCTCCGGTCCCTGGGCATGACGGTGGGCATTACAACCTTCGGCATTATCCAGAGCCATTATTTGGCGAACCGCCTGGGTCATCTGTTCGGAGCTTCAGGCTCCGCTCAGAATGGGGCGGGGGCGCCCGACCTGTCCGACCCCCATACCTTGCTGTCCCCGGATACGCGGGCGCTGATACCGCCGGAGATTCTGGGCAAAATTACGGAGGGGCTGTCTTCCTCCATCACCTATACCTTCGCCTGGGCCATTATACCGGCGGTGCTGGCCCTGTTGGCCTCGCTGTTTATGGGAAGCAGCAAAATGACCGCCCCGGGAGAAGAAGATAAAGCGTCCGCCGGCCATTAATGGCCGGAGCTATTCCCAATCCTTGCAGACGTCGACCCATGCCTTGCCGCCCGAGTATTGCTCCAGCTCGCCGCAGGTCAATTCAATGGCGGAATTCGAGCTGCCGCAGGCGGGGAACAGGGTGTCGAAGCGCCTCATGGAGACATCCAGATAGACTTCCAGCTCATGGGTCAGTCCGAAAGGGCATACGCCGCCGACGGCATGTCCCGTCTGCTCCAGCACTTCCTCGGGACTCAGCATCTTCGGCTTGAATCCGAATTCGCTCCGGAATTTTTTGTTGTCGACCCTGGTGTCGCCCGCAGAGACGACCAGAATGGCGGCTTCGCCTTCGCCGCGAAACGACAGCGTCTTGGCAATGCGGGCGGGGATAACGCCGATGGTCTCGGCGGCTTTCTCCACGGTGGCGCTGGAAGCGTCAAATTCCATAATATCCTGCTCTTTGCCAAGGGCGCGGAAGTGCGCTTTTACATTTTCGATAGACATGACAGCGGGTTCCTTTCCTTATAAAATAAAAATGTTGGATATGAAATCAATCTTCCAGATTGAGCTTTTGCAGCAGGACAATCAGCTGATCCTCTTCTTCCGGCGTTAAATCGCGCGTCAGCCTGGCATTGGATTCATCCAGAAGGGCCTGAAGCACCGGCTGAAACTCCACAGCTTTTGGCGT
>NZ_ASSC01000871.1 GCF_000520735.1 Paenibacillus forsythiae T98 | reverse complement strand
CCGCCATCGTCTCCGGCTTCAGCCGGGTCTGTCCGGTCTCAAGCAAGCTTAGATCATGCAGGTTCTGCACCAACTGGTTGATGGTCCACAGGCGGTCCGAAATTTTGCCCAGATAGCGCGGGATATGCGCTGGCCGGACTTTGCCGTCGATGATCGCATCAATGAAGCCTCCGGCAATCGTCGCGGGAGTCTTCAAGTCATGCGAGATATGGGAGAACCATTTCTTCCGCCAGTTCCCGAGCCGTGTCAGTTCGTCGATTCGCTGCCGCAGCTCGTCATTCGCCTGCTTGAGCGCAAGTGTCCGTTCCTCGACCTTGTGCTCAAGCTCCTCTTGAAGCTTCGTCTGCTGCTCCATCAGCTCTCCGATTCGGGCGGACATCAGGTTAAACGACTGAAGCAGCCGGTGCACTTCCCGGATACGGGTATCCTTAAGCGTAAACCGGAACTGCCCGTTGCCCATATCGTGAAAGGCGCCGTCCAGCCGCTTGAGCGGGCGGGAAATTCTCAGCCACAGCAGAACGGCAAGCGCGGTGCAGAAGAGAAAGGAAACGATGGAGATGAGCGTCAATTGATGGAACAGATGCTTGCTTGTGCTGGCAGTAAGCTCCGAGGAGGAGCGGGTCACCCCGGCGAGCAACCGTTCCTTTGGCAACACGTAACCCAGATACCAGCCCGTGGCGGGCACTTTTTTGGCAAACAGCATTTTGGTCTGGCCGTTCAGCACCGCTTGTCCGTAGCCGTTGCCCTCCGCGAGCGCGATGAATTCCCTGGGATCAAGCTGACCGATCACTGCGGCGCCCTGACGCTGAACGGCCATTATCTGATGATCCGCGCCAAGCAGGAAGGCGAAAGCGTCGCTGCTTCTGAAATGGGCGCCCAGGACATGGGCCACAAAATCATCAACTGTCACATCTGCGGCGACGACTCCGCGAAGCGTACCGCTGCTGTCGTAGATCGGCGCCGTCGCCGTGAAGACGCGGCCATTCGGAGTGATGTCCCAATAGGGCTTCGTCCAGACCACCCTATCCTCGGAGCTTGAAATTTGCAGGGCATCCCGGTAGAAGGCGTAGCCGGTAATCGGACCCTCTCCGTTAAACAGGCGGCCATAGCCCGATTGAGCGCCGTAATACAGCGTACCGCCCAGCGGATGCATATAATACATGGCAATCATATTCGGATTACGGTCCAGCTCTCCCGCGAAAAAAGGGTTCAGATAGGTGCTGAGCGCCAAATCCCGCAGCATCGAGCGCGGAAAGGCGCTTGAAGGCTCCTTGGTCAGCTTGATGGCCCATCTGCCGTGGTCCTCGACATAAAACCCGTTTCCGAGAGAGGTAAGAGAGAGCGGCCTGCCGGGATACAGCGCGCCGCCGTCAAGGATGGCCTCGGCCTGGCTTCGGGCGGTCGTTACGGCATGCTCAACCTTGCGCATTTCGGCGTCGATGGCATAAATCTGCTCCTGCAAGTAGGACTGGTAGATCGTTACGTAATCCCGTTCCACAAGACCCGTCTGCATCTTGGCATAGGTATCAAAATGACTTCGCGTCGACTCGTTGGTCAGCCAGCCAATCAGCAGAAGCGGCACGACGGCGCTAAGCAGCATCACGCACAGCAGCTGGGCAGCCAGCGATTTAGGGGTGATTTTGTGCCAGATGAGCCTTGGAAGGTCAAATAATCGCCGCATGCTCGCAAAATTTATAGCCGACGCCGCGAATCGTTACGATTCGTTCGGGTCTGGCCGGATCGTCCTCGATTTTGCGCCGCAGGTTGCCGATATGCACCTGAAGCGTCTTGCTGCCAAGTCCCTTGCCGTACCCCCACAGCTTGTCCAGCAGCTGCTCCGCCGTCAGCACCTGTCCGGAATGATTCATGAAATAGGTGAGCAGCTGGTATTCTTTCGCGGATAATTCCAGACGCCGGCTGTGCAGATAAGCTTCATGCGCGGAGAGGTTCACCTTTAGCGATTCGGAGGCAAGTATGCTGGCCTTACCCGGCTCCTCCATCCGCCGCATAGCCATCCGGGCGCGTCTCAAATGGGCCTTGATCCGGGCGATCAGCTCAAGCGGGCTGAACGGCTTGCTCATATAATCGTCCCCGCCGACGCTGAGTCCGATGATTTTATCCATTTCCGTATATTTGCAGGTAAGAAATACGATGGGGGCATCGGTAACCGCACGAAGCTGGCGGCAGAGCTCGTAGCCTTCAATATCCGGCAGAAACACATCAAGAATGATGATTTCCGGCGAATACGCCCCCACCATCTGAAGCGCCTGTGCCCCGTTCATCGCCTGCTGGAATTGAAAACCGTCCGATACCGCGTACATTTCAACGATTTCTCCAATATCCGCTTCGTCATCGACGAGCATGATCATCTCTCCCGGCATGTCGCACCCCTCTCAATAAGCTAGTCAAACGTGATTGAAAGAATGTCAAGTTAGTTGACAATTAACGATGTGAAGTACCTGAGTCTAACTCCACTTTACCTGAATTTAATAAAAATTTGAATCATTTTTACCTGGAACACCTTAGAATCTTTACTTTGAACGAGTACCATTCGAATAGCAGGACGAACAGCCAGGCTCCACACGTTAAAATATCTGACATTAATCGGAGCTGGCCTGAGCGGACTGATCTTGAAGAATGGGGAGGATTTTTGATGAACAAGAAGATAATTCTGGCCGGAACTGCGGCGGCCGCGCTGTTTTTGACAAGCGTAATACCGGGGTCGCCGTGGAAATCCGAGGCGGCGGCGATCGTTGCGCCGAAGGTGACGTATGATCCGCTGAATCCGCTGACGGAGCAGGAGATCAGGTCGGTGTCTTATATTATCAAGCACAGCTCGAAATACAAGAAGGACATGCGTTTTACCGAGATTACGCTGAAGGAGCCGGACAAGAAGAAGGTATGGAACTGGGTGCTGCTAAACGATGCGGCGAAGAAGATGAAGGAGAACAAGCTTCCGCGTCTGGCGGCGTTCGTTATCTCCGAGCAGCGCAAGGTGTATGAAGGCGTTGTCGATCTCGATTCGAAGCGAATTGTGGAGTGGAAGGAGAACACCTCCGGCGGATACGCGATGGTGAGCTTTGCCGAAGATCCGTCCGAGGTGGTGTACAAAAATCCCGAGTTCCTGGCGGCGCTGAAGAAGCGCGGGCTGGCGGGCAAGCTCCACAAGGTGAAGCTGGTCGGGCTTACCGTAGGCTACTACGGACCGGACGACGCCGATCCCAACCGCCGTCTCTACAAATATACGGCTTATGTGGACACGGGGGACGGCAACTTTTTTACCCACCCGATCGAGAACCTGGTTGTAACCGTCGATATCGACGAGAAAAAAGTGCTTAAGGTCGAGGATGAAGGCGTCATCCCGGTGCCGATGAACGACCATGGATACCGGAAGGGCGACAAGAACAGCACGCGCGAGCCGGCCAAGCCGATCGTCATCACGCAGCCTAAAGGCGTCAATTATACGATCAAGGGGCAGGAGATCAGCTGGCAGGGCTGGAAATTCCACGTTATGCTGGACGCGCGCCGCGGTCCCGTTATTTCGGCGGCAACCTTCAATGATCATGGCAAGCAACGCAAGGTCATGTACAGCGGCGGACTTGGCGGGATGACGGTTCCGTACGGCGACCCCGGCTTGAACTGGTACTGGAAGACATATATGGATTCCGGCGAATACGGCGTCGGCAAGCTTGGCCGTCCGATGGTGCTTGGCGCGGATGTGCCGAACAATACAACCTTCATCGACGCGACGCTTAACGACGATAACGGCAATCCGTACACGTCGCCGAAGGTTATCGGGATTTTCGAGCGTTATGCCGATTCCGACTGGACGCACAGCGAGGCCGGAGTGACCGATAGCCGCGCCCGTCTTGAACTGGTCGTTCGGTTTATCTCCACGGTCGGCAACTATGATTATACGTTCGATTACGTGTTCCAGCAGAACGCGAATATCAAGATCAACGTCGGCGCATCCGGCATTGAGGCGGTGAAAGGCGCGGCGGCAACGAGCGTAAAGAGCACAGACGAGCACTATATTGACCCAAGCAATGCGGAAATCCGCAATGGCACACTTGTCGATAAGCATACGGTGGCTGTGTATCACCAGCATATTTATAATTTCCGTCTCGACATGGATGTGGACGGCGTGAAGAATACCGTACTGGAGCTTGATCCGAAGGCCGCGCCGATTGCGAACAATCCGAGCAAGAAGACGGAGATGGTGCTTGAACAGAAGACCTATCACACGGAGCTGGAGGCCGCGCAGAAGTTCGATCCGGACAAAGTCGTCCTTGTTACCAATCCGGAGAAGAAGAACAAGCTCGGTTACTTGACAGGCTACCAAATTATCGCCAACGCGGGCGGCACTCATCCTTTCGCGGAGGACCCGCTGTTCGGGGATGACGACTATCTCATCAAACGTGCGGGGTACTTGAAGAAGCATATCTGGGTAACTCCTTATTCGCCGGACGAGATCTATCCCGAGGGCAAGTACATCAACCAGAACCCGAACGATACAGGGCTGGCGGCATGGGCATCACAGGACCGGGATATTTATGAAAAAGATGATGTAGTCTGGATTACGACGGGAACGACGCATATTCCGCGTTCGGAGGAATGGCCGATGATGTCCACCGAATGGGCGTCGGCGATGCTGAAGC
>NZ_ASSC01000870.1 GCF_000520735.1 Paenibacillus forsythiae T98 | reverse complement strand
GAAGGTCCGGCTGCCTGCCCATGGCAGAATGAACAGAGAGTCGCCGCCGGCCGGGAGCACGGAGCGCTGAAGCAGCCCGCTCTCCCGCGCCAGCCGCCTGGCCCGTTCAAGCCGGGCCGCCGCTCTCGGCGCGAGATACGGATACAGCGCCGTATCCCCGAGAATATCCCGGATTTTGGTCATAATCCGGGTATGCACATCACCGCCCGCGCCAAGCCACAGCGTATCGACTTTGCCGCGTGACGCCTTCACGTACACCGCCTTGTGGCGGTTGTCCACCTCTTCTACCTTCCACAGCTTGCCTGCCAGTGTAAAGCAGTAGCCCGGGGGCGGAACGGTCGTAATCGAGCCGATTTCCTCTGTGCCGTTATATACGGCATGCTCCTCATCGTCCTTGAAGACGGCCAGGAAGCGAAAGTTGTTCACGACCTTCTCCCCGGCAAGCCCGACGATCAGGCTGCCCTCGTCCATCTGCTCGATCTGCCCCATCCCAAGCTGGTAAGCCATGAAGGCTTCATAATCCTCTTCGCTGAATCCCTTAAAAGAAGGGAGGGAGAGAACGGCGTCCCGAAGGTCCTCCGGTTCAGCCTCCCCCATGCTCTTCAGGATGCTCATGGTCTGATGGTACAGCAGCCCGACCGGCATTTGCCGTACCATCAGCGGCTCGACCCATCTCTCCCGGACATACAGTTCGATAACGGCGATTGCCCGAAGCAGCGTCCAGGGCATGCGCGCCGGGAGCTGCGCTTCCTCGTCCTCTTCCTCCGGCGTGACGAACATCATCTCTGCGGCGGCGTCGCCCCGCCGTCCCGAGCGGCCCAGCCGCTGCACGAAGCTGGAGCAGCTGTATGGCGCCCCGAGCTGGAGCACCCGCTCCAGCTCGCCAAGGTCGATGCCCAGCTCCAGCGTGAGCGTCGCTGCGGCGACCGCCGGGCCGGGGCCTTCACGGAGCGCGGCCTCTGCCTCCTCCCGCAGCATAGCGGAAATGCTGCCGTGGTGGACGTGGAACACGTCCGGCTCCTGGCGCCTCGCCGCAATGCGCCGCATTTCAAGGATCGCCGTCTCCGCATCGGTGCGGCTGTTGGTGAAGACGAGCGCTTTTTTAAGCCGGGTATGGTCGTAAATATAGTCATAGTACGCCTTGCGGGCAAGCTCCAGCTGCTCGGACTGCTTCTCGTCCCTGGCGTCGGGAAACGAAAAATGCTCAATGCTCAGGCGCAGCTTCCTCCCGCCCTGCGGCGCGGATACCTGCACCCGCTCCCGCGTCCCCGCAGCAAGCCAGCTTGTGGCGGTATCGTAATCGCTGAGCGTGGCGGACAGCCCGATCCGGCGCGGCGAGCAGCCCGCCATACGGGAGATCCTTGCCAGGAGACTGAGCACCTGGATTCCCCGGTCGGCGCCCATAAAGGCATGCACTTCGTCAATAATGATAAAGCGCAGATCGCCAAACAGCGCCGGAATGGCATTCGGACGGTTCATCAGCAGGCCCTCCAGCGACTCGGGGGTAATCTGGAGCACGCCGGACGGATTCTTCATCAGCTTCGTCTTCTCGGCCTGCGGGACATCGCCGTGCCAGTGCCATACGGGGATGCCCCCTTCCAGCAGCAGGTCGTTCAAGCGGGCGAACTGATCGTTGATCAGCGCCTTGAGCGGAGCGATGTACAGAATCCCTACCGAAGATGACGGATTCTCATACAGCCCGGTCAACGCCGGAAAAAAAGCCGCCTCCGTCTTGCCGGACGCGGTTCCCGAGGCGATCAGCAGATGGTCCGGCGATTCCAGCAGCACCCGGCAGGCGTCCACCTGCGCTTCACGCAGCGTCTCCCAGCGGTTT
>NZ_ASSC01000869.1 GCF_000520735.1 Paenibacillus forsythiae T98 | reverse complement strand
AGCCAGCCGTTCGGCAGCCGGATGCGCAGCGGCGGCAGCGGCTTGCCCGGACCGAAATCCAGCTCAAGAAAGGCGGTATCGAAGCTGCCCCTGCGCGCATGCTCCCCGAGAATGACGGAAGCCCGTCCGACAATATTCTTCAGCTTGCGGGCAATATAGCCGTAACGCTTCGAGCTCTTCAGAATCTCCCCCTGAAGCATCGGCGCCAGCATATCTACCATCTGCCCGGCTTCCTTCCGGCACTCTTCGGGCGTCAGAGCCCCCCAGCTCCGCCCTTCGCCCCGAAGCTTCAACGCCATGTTGCTGAGCGCGGCGTGAAACAGCTGCCCGATATCCGGAGCCTGAAGCTTGTACAGCTGGCGTTCCTTAAGCCGCAGGCCGTAAGAGGCGAAATGGGAGAACGGGCAGGCTACGAACCTCTCCATTCGCGAGACGCTTCCGCGCAGTGTGGAGCCGCCATACAGCCTGAGGCTTGTTGCTCTTCGGAGCGGCACGCCGGGATTGCGGTAAAACAGCGAGCTTATCAATATCCGCAGACGCGGACGCCATTCCTCATTCTCCGCAAACCAGTTATAGACCTCCCACCAGATCTGCGGGATATCCTGCCCCTGCTTCCACTGGCGCAGCTGAACGATCAGCATACGCAGAGTCTGCGCGGGATGGCCGATGAAATCGCGGTGCTCCCCGGGCGGAGCCGATACCGGCAGACTCTGCAATGGATGCTCGGCAAGCAGCGGATACATCCGGCGCAAATGGCGGATTATTTCCGAAGGAAGCAGGTCTTTGCCTTCATCGTCCGCGCATGCATAGCTAATCCACAGCTTCCGGGAAGCCGAAGTCAGCGCCTCATAGATCAGAAAGCGCTCATCCAGCATCCTGCGGGAAGCTCCGGGCGAAAGCTCCATCCCCGCTCCTTCCAGTAGGATACGCTCCGCCTCGGACAGCACGCCGTCCTCCTGAAACAGCGCCGGTACGATTCCTTCGTTGAAGCCGAGCAAAAAAGCATACTTGACCCCCGACACCCGCGTCCGGTCCATCGTTCCCACCAGCACCTGATCCAGCGCCGGAGGAACGAGACCCATCCGAAGCTCGGCAAGCCCCGTCTCCAATATTCCGGCGAATATATCGAAGCTCAGAGTCTCCTCGCCCATCATCTCCACAATCTGATCCAGCAGATCGAGGACGGCGCTCCACAGCTGGCGGTGTTCCCGGGCGTCCTGCGCCCTTCCTTCCTCCAGCGCTGCGGCGCTCATGTGCTCCAGCCTGCGCGCCGCAGACGTGTCCTCCAGCAGAGCGAATACCGACCTGCTCAGATCGAGTACGCTGCGGCTCTTCTTGATTCGCTGTTCGAAAGCTTTCAGCGGCGCGGTCACCGCCGCCCGGCACTGTTCCATCAGCGGCACCAACCGGGCGTCAGGCTTCCCGCCGCCTTCCAGCGACAGGCTGGGGATGGCCTTCCACTTGTAGTTCTCATCGGTCCAGCGGTAGCCCTGGATGCCGCAAGCCAGAACGTAATTCTCCAGAGTGTCCATATTATCCCTGCTCAGACTTTCGTCCAGAGGAAGCAGGAAATCCGTCTTGATGCAGCGGAACACATCCTCGTATCGCCAGCGGCGGCGGACGACGTCCAGCGCCGAACGGATAAATTCCACCAGAGGATGATGCAGCTCGCCCGCCTTACGGTCAAGGAAGAACGGTACGCCATAATCCCGGAAAAGGGAGGGGACAAGATAATCGTAATCCGCCAGGTTGCGGACGAACACGGCCATTTCGCCATACTTCGCCCCCTCCTCGCGCGCCAGCCTCCGCATCTCCCGCAGCGCGCCTTCCATCTCCGCGCGCTTGTTCGCGGCCGCCCGAATCGTTATCTCATCATCCGCAGGCTTCGGTCCCCGGTAGTCCAGGCGGCGGTCAAAGCCGCGCTCCAGATGCGCCAAGGCCGGAGACTCTTCAAACCGGGGCAGCACGGCAGGCTCCAGCACCTCGTCCCTGACGTCAACGCCAAGCTCTTCCGCCATCCCCCTCAGCTTGATGTAAGCGGAGGCCGCAGGATGGAACAGCTCCAGCTCATGCGGACGGGTTCCGGCAGGAAAGGGACGGTCGAGGGTCAGCGCGATCGTCATGTCTTCGGCATGCAGCATCAGCTGGCGCAGCACGGTAAACTCGCGGGCCGTAAACCCCCGGAAACCGTCCACAAAAATGGAGGAACCGCATACGAACGGGGAATAAGGAATCAGCTCCGAAAGTTCGGCCAGCCGGTCTTCCTCGTCTATGTACAGCCCGGACAAAGCTTGCTCCAGATCGGCAAATACGATATTCAGGTCTTCCAGCTTGCCGGTGAGAATCGGACTGCCACCTGCCGACTCCCGCAGACGGGACAGCTGCTCCTCCAGATCGGAGGGGCCAAAGCAGCAGCGCTTCAGCTCGGAATGAAGCCGGCTCAACCGGTCCACAAAGCCCGGGCGGTCCGACGAGGCGCCGAACAGCTTCAGTTCATCCTTGCGGCGGCTCAAAATTTTGTATAGCAGCATCTTCTTGCCTTCATCGCCAATCGGCACGCCGCCTCTCCCGCCGGTCTCCTGCTTCACCCGGTAGGAAAGACGCGGAAAGCTGAGCGTCTGCGCGCGCAGGCTGCCCCTGGCGTCGCAGACGCTCAGCAGCCCCTGTTCGGCGCTGAAGGAGCCCTGCTCCGGGACCAGTTGAATGATCGGGGAGCCCAGAGGGTCCTCGCGAAGAGACGCGCAGATCGAACTCCATATTTTCGTCGTTTTGCCGCTGCCCGAACGGCCGAGAAGAAACGTCACCGGCATGACTTCACAGACTCCTTCCGCAAATAAAAATGCAATTGAATCATTCTATGCAGCAGCTTCCGCCGCCCTTAGCCGACAGAAACGCTGTTACTCGTCCTGTTATTATATCATAGAAGTATAAACAAGAACATACGTTTGTTATTTTTCCAATATTTAGAGTGCGCTATATTTCCGCACAGGGCGGCGCAGCGCCCGGACATCTTCAACGCCAATGCAAAAAAGGGCCGCCCCAAAGGTCGTGGTAAGACCCTTTAGGAACAGCCCGGAAACGCCTGGCGCTGAATGGATGCGTAATGCTTGCTGTGCGGAAGAACACCACACGGCCGCCTGTACGCCGCGCCGCAAATCTGTTGCAAATAGACAGTTACTTCGACGTGACCTCAAAAATGGCAAATTTCAGGTAATGTCCCTCGTCCACGCCCAGAATTTGCGGATGATCCTTGCCGGCCGCGCGCCACTCGATCAGCCGCAGCACCTTGCCCGCATCCTCGGCGGCTTCGGCTATCGTCTCCAGAAACAACTCGGGCCGCATGTGATAGGAGCAGCTTGCGGTAACCAGATACCCGCCTTCATTCACAAGCTTCATGCCGTGCAGGTTGATGTCCTTGTAGCCGCGGCACGCCCCTTTGACCGCGCTCTTCGTCTTGGCAAAAGCGGGCGGATCGAGGATGACGACATCCCAGGTACGTCCTCCACCGGCCGTCATCGGCTTGGAGGTATCCGTCTTGACGGCGGCTTTGCCCTCCTTCGCTGCCGGGGACTTCTCCGGCGAGACTGCGGAAGGCTTCGCGGCGGCGCGTTGCGCCCGCTCCTCCAGCCCCTTCACCTGGCTGCGCAAATACTGGAAAGCGTCGTCCACGACGAATTCCACCCGGTCGCCAAAGCCGTTCAGCTCCACGTTGGCTTTCGCGCTTTCAATCGCATGCGCGGAAACGTCGAGGCAAGTGACCTTTTTCGCCCCGTATTTGCAGGCGTTCAGCGTGAAGCTGCCCGTATGCGAGAAGCATTCAAGCACGGTGGCGCCGTCCCAGTACGGGAAAGTGACTTCTTTGCCGCTCTTGTTGACGGGAA
>NZ_ASSC01000868.1 GCF_000520735.1 Paenibacillus forsythiae T98 | reverse complement strand
GGAGCGGATATCGTGTCCGTCCAGCGCAGCGGGGAGTGCCCGGAAACGGCGGCCAAGGCGGAAGCGCTGGGACGCCGCTGTTACGCGGTCGCCTGCGATTTGGCGGAGCTGGAGACGGGGGAAGAGCTGGCCGCCAAGATTGAGGACCAATTCGGCCCTGTCGATATTCTGCTCAACAACGCGGGCATCCAGCGCCGCTATCCGGCTGAGCAATTTCCTGTCGGTGAATGGGATCTGGTGATGCAGGTGCAGCTTCGTTCGGTATTCATGCTGTGCCAGGCGTTCGGGAGACGGATGCTGGAAAGAGGTTCTGGCAAAATCATCAATATCGCCTCGCTGCTGTCCTTCTCGGGAGGCTTAACCGTACCCGCCTACGCGGCTGCAAAGGGAGGGGTCGCCCAGTTGACCAAGGCCTTGGCCAATGAATGGTCCTCCCGCGGAGTGAATGTCAACGCCATTGCGCCCGGGTATATGGCAACGGAGATGAATACAGCCCTGATTAATGATGCCGTACGCAGCGGGCAGATTATGGACCGGATTCCGTCCAAGCGCTGGGGCTCGCCGGAGGACATGGGCGGGACGGCCGTCTTTCTCGCTTCCGATGCCGCGCGTTATATTCACGGACAGATTATTTGCGTGGACGGAGGCTGGATGGCCAGATAGCTTGCGGCCGTACAGAATCCATCCGTATTTTTGCGATATGCCCAAATTTAATTATAGGAGAAGGAGACGATCTTTCATGTCAAAAGCCCGTGTCTATGTTACCTATCCGCTGGGGGACAATATTCTCGCTCTGCTGCGCGAGCAATGTGAAGTGGAGATGAATCCGGAGGAGCGGAGCCTCAGCACGCAAGAGCTGATAGGCAAAGCCCGGGGCTTCGACGCCGTGCTTACCGTGTCCGCCCAGGTTAATGAAGAGGTGTGCCGGGCGCTTGCTCCTGGCTGCAAAATCTTCGCCAATTACGGTGTCGGCTACAACAATATTGATGTCGAGGCCGCTTCCAGACACGGCATTTATGTCAGCAACACGCCGGATGTTCTGACCGATGCGACGGCGGATTTTGCCTTTGCCCTGCTGCTGTCCGCCGCGCGGCGGGTTGTGGAATGCGACTCGTATGTGAGAGCCGGCAAGACGAACTGGGGACCGATGAATCTGATCGGCGCCCAGGTTAGCGGCAAGACGATCGGCATCCTGGGCGGAGGCCGGATCGGCAAGGCCGTGGCGAAGCGCGCCCAAGGCTTCAATATGCAGATACTGTACACCGACCAGGCGCCGAATCCTGATTTCGAGGCTGAAACGGGCGGGATTTACGCCGATAAGAACACAGTGCTCAGAGAATCGGATTTCGTATCCGTTCATGTGCCTCTGCTGCCTTCCACCCGCCATCTGATCGGAGCGGAAGAACTGGAGCTCATGAAACCGAGCGCCATCCTGATCAACGATTCGCGTGGCCCCGTCGTCGACGAGCAGGCGCTGGTGGCCGCGCTTCGCGGCGGCGTCATTGCCGGAGCGGGCCTCGACGTGTTCGAGGCCGAACCGGAGCTTGCGCCGGGACTGGCCGAGCTGCCGAATGTGGTGCTGGCTCCCCATGTGGGCAGCTCCACCACCGAAGCGCGGGTGGCTATGGGCGAGCTGTGCGCCCGGAACATCTTCGCGGTGCTCGGCGGAGGAGCGCCGATTACCTGCGTAAATCCGGAAGTCGGCGTCAAGGCCTGAGCAGGCTAGGCCGCGCCCGGCGCAGGTCCCGGCTGCCAACAAATCCCCCTGCCGCTGTATAACAAAGCCATCCCCGGTCCCGGCGGTGGCTTTGTTTTTTTGCCGTATCCTGAAGCCGCCGCGCATTCTTGCCTTTAAGATCGGTGACCCTGTTGATTCCGGTCAAAGGTTAAACGATAATGAGAAGACGAAATGGCGGTTTGGCGGAGGCCCCACATATTTTCTACATAACCCGCGATTATAATGAACTTGACTCTTAAAAAGTTTATATAAGACGGGAGAGACAAAGGATGAATTGGTCTTCGCTGCTGGTGCTGGTATGTCCGCTGATGATGATCTTTATGATGTTCGGGATGAAGGGAATGCATGGACATGGGCACGGTAAGAATCGTTCGCATGGCGTATCCGCACCGGATGCCGATGTCCGGCGGGAGCTTGACGAGCTAAAGGTGCAGAACGAGCAAATGAAGCGGGAGCTTGAGCGGCTGGCCGCTTGCCAAAAAGCGGAATAGTACAAAATTTGCAGCACAGGCAACCGTAAAAAAGAAGGTGACGATAATGGCGCAGCTCCGTGTGCTGGTTGTGGACGATGAATGGAATATGCGAAATCTGCTGCGCATTTATTTGACGAAGGAAGGCTTCCGGGTCAGCGAGGCTTCGACGGGACGGGAGGCGCTGACGCTTATCGGCACCGGGCATTTCGATATTATGCTGCTTGACGTGATGATGCCCGACATGGATGGCTGGCAGGTATGTGAAGCCGTCAGGGCGAAGGACAGCGTGCCGATTCTGATGCTGACCGCCCGCTCCGAGACGAAGGACAAGGTCCGGGGGTTTGAGATCGGGGCGGACGATTATCTGACCAAGCCGTTCGAGCCGGAGGAGCTGGTCGCCCGGATGCATTCGCTGATCCGCAGAGCGTCCCTGGCGCAGCAAGCGGTTCCCAAGGAGCTGGTGCTGGAATTTCCGGGGCTGGCCATCCGTCCGGATGCCCGTGAGGTGTCCGTCATGAATTCCGGGGTCGAGCTGACTCCGAAGGAATTCGATCTGCTGGCGGTTCTGTCCGGGAACCGGCAGCGCGCCTTCAGCCGGGATGAGCTGGTGGAACGATTGTGGGGCATGGACTTTGAGGGCGAAACCCGGGTAGTGGACACGCATATCAAGAATATTCGCGAGAAGCTGCAAAAGGCCGGACTCGGGTATAACCCCATTCAGACGGTTTGGGGCGTGGGCTATAAATTTCAGGCGCCCGGTGAAATCCATGAAAAATAATGTAATCGGCCTGAAGCTCGGCCTTGTCATTTCCGGTCTGGTTCTTGTTGTGCTGCTGTTTCTGGGCGTGGCTGTCGACCGGATGTTCACCAGCTTTTATTCTGCGAATATGAAGACGGAAACGGAGGAGCTGGCCTCCCATTTCACCGTTATGGCCGAATCCTCGGAAGAAGACACTGGCAAAATGATGGGGACGTTCGCTGAATTTTCGGCAGTCACCATCTATAATGTGCGCCGGGACGGCAGCGTTATTAAGCACTCGGGCGTACAAGATCCGGCCTATCTGTCTTTTATCCGTCCCCTGGAGGTGGGCCGGATTTTTGCCAGTCAAAAGGTGAATTTTTTCTATGAAGACCCGGCGGGCGGGCGATATTTCGTCGCGGGGCAACCCATAGTGCGAGACGGAAAGGTTGCCTCCGCTCTGTATATCCTGGCTTCAACCGAAACGATGGACCGGTCGCTGGCAGGGGTGCGGAATCTGCTGGTTCTGTCGGGAGTCGGAGCGTTTCTGCTCGCCTTGGGCAGCACCTGGATTATTGCGCAGTTTCTGTCGCGCCCGCTGCTGCAGATGCAGAAGGCCACCCGGAAGATTGCCGCCGGGGAGCTGGAGACGAGAGTGGATATCCGGAGCAGGGACGAGATCGGCGCGCTGGCCGGGGCGATTAACGATCTGGCGGTCGATCTTCAGCATTACCGGGATACGCGGCAGGAGTTTTTTGCCAACATTTCACATGAGCTGCGGACGCCGATTACCTATCTGGAAGGATATGCGAATGTGCTCAAAGACCGGCTGTACGCGACGGAAGAGGAGAAGGACCAGTATCTTGGCATTATCTACATGGAAGCGCGGCGGATTCAGCATCTGGTGGACGATCTGTTCGAGCTGGCCAAGATGGAGGAAGGCAAAATAACCCTCGCGCCGGAATGGATCGATTTGGCGGAGCTTATGGAGCAGGCAGTCAATAAGGCGAGGCTTAAAGCCGCAGACAAAGCGCTGAAGCTTGAGTATACAGCCGAAGGAGCGCCGCAATGGATGTACACGGACGGGGCCCGGATGGAGCAGATTGTGCTAAACCTGCTGGAGAATGCGATCCGGTACACCGAGAAGGGAACGGTCAGTATGCGATTGTCGTTCGAAGCGGGCGGGGTGAAGCTTGCCGTTCGGGACACGGGAATCGGAATCCCCGAGGACGAGCTGCCTTTTATATTCGAGCGTTTCTACCGGGTGGAGAAGTCGCGTTCCCGGATGCATGGCGGCACGGGTCTGGGGCTGTCCATCGTGCATAAGCTGACGGGGCTGCTCGGAGGAGCGATCACCGTTGCCAGCAGACCGGGAGAAGGCACCTGCTTTGAACTTTATTTTGATCTGCGGCTGAGGCCGGGGAAGGATCGCGTATGAAAAAAATCGAATGGCTGATTGCGATTCTCCTGATCGGGATGGGGATGCTGTGTATGAGCGTCTCGGCGTTATCCTTCCGCAGCATGCCCCTTATGCATTTTGGGGAGCGGATGATGAGGGTGTTCGCCTGCGTCGGGCTGCTGGCCGTCATTCTGCTGCTGCTTCTGGGTTGGGTGGCGTTCAGGAAGAAGCGGTAGCTTTGGCTGAAAAAAGGTTTACCTTGGCCGCGGTCATCCCTTATCCTAGAGGGAAACAGGCAGCGCGGTTCGTTCGCATACGGAGCGGACAACAGCTGTCCATAAAAAGGGGGATGCAAGCGATGGCCTGGTCTTTACACCCTTTGGGAGACTCGGCGGTTTCAGTCGAATTTGGCCGGAGTATCCGTGCGGAGATTCACAAAGAGATTAGCGCGGCTGTACAGCGGATTGAGCGTGATCCCTTCCCCGGCTTTATCGAATGCCTTCCTTCCTTCACTGCGGTAACCGTGTACTATGATTTGGCGGCGCTGCGCATTCCGGAGCCGAACCGGACGGCCTTCGGCCATGTTTGCTCCATCCTGCGCGATAAATTGTCCCGGGCAGAGAATGGCCTGCAGATCGAAAGCGAAAGGGTCATTGACATTCCGGTCTGCTACGGCGGGGAATTCGGCCCGGACCTTGGGCTGGTGGCGGAATGGAACGGTCTGTCCGAAGAGGAGGTCGTGTCGATTCATGCCGGAGGACAGTATCTTGTACATGCGATCGGCTTTGCGCCGGGCTTCCCCTATTTGGGGGGAATGCCGGGCACGATTGCCGCGCCGCGCAAGGAGACGCCCCGGCTTCGCATCCCGGCGGGCTCGGTCGGCATCGCGGGCGCCCAGACCGGAATTTATCCCATCGAGACGCCGGGAGGCTGGCAGATTATCGGCCGGACGCCGCTTGAGCTGTTCCGGCCGGATAACTCGCCGCCGACGCTGCTTCAGGGCGGGGATACGATCCGGTTCCGCCCGATTGGACCAGAGGAATACCGGGGATTGCGGGGGATACAGCCGTGAGCATCAGAATACATAAACCGGGTCCGCTTGCAACGGTTCAGGACCTGGGAAGAACGGGCTATGGCAAATACGGGATTATCGTCGCCGGAGCGATGGACCGCTCCGCCCACCGGATCGCGAACTGGCTGGTCGGAAATGAGGATTGCACTGCCGCGATTGAAATTACGCTCTCGGGCTTTGCCGCCGAGTTTAGCCAGGATCACTGGATTGCGGTGACGGGAGGTCATATGACTCCCCTGATCGATGGGAGGGATGTCCCGATGTGGCGTCCCGTGTATGTGCGCAAAGGGAGCACGCTGGTTCTGAAGCGGCCCGTTTCCGGCTGCCGGGCTTATCTGGCGGTGTCCGGCGGACTGGATGTCCCCGAGGTGATGGGCAGCCGCAGCACCTACCTGCGCGCGGGGATCGGCGGATTCGAGGGAAGAGCGCTTGGAGCGGGAGATGAGCTGCCCATAGGGCCCGCCCGCCAGGCGGCTCCGGCGGCGAACCTTGGCGGCGACTCCTTCCATGCCGTTTCCTGGTCCGTTCCCTGGTCGGTGCTCCCGGCCTACCGCCCAAGTCCGGAGATACGGGTGATTCGGGGCCGGGAATGGGAGGACTTCACCCTCCGCAGCCGCGAAGCGTTTCTCGGGTCATCCTATAAGGTGACTCCCCAATCGGACCGGATGGGGTATCGGTTAAGCGGGCTGTCCCTCAAGCTGGAATCGCCGCGTGAGTACCTTTCCGGCGGCGTGACGCTCGGGACGGTCCAGATTC
>NZ_ASSC01000867.1 GCF_000520735.1 Paenibacillus forsythiae T98 | reverse complement strand
CGCCGGAGGAAGCCGAAGCGAGGCTTACGGCGGTTCGGGGCATCGGCCCCTGGACCGCCCAATATGTAAGGATGCGCTGCCTGCGCGACGCCTCGTCTTTTCCTATCGGGGATGTCGGCCTGCACAATGCCGTTAAATCCGCGCTTGGACTGGACCGGAAGCCGACGCTTCCCGAGCTTGGGGAACTGTTCGCGGGCTGGCGGGGCTGGGAGGCGTACGCGACCTTTTTCTTATGGAGGGTGCTGTATTGATCGAGGAAGAGAGCGAATCGGAAAAACAAATAAACTTCGGCTAAGGCCGAAGCTTGAGGGTGCCCGCGTGATACTCTGGCTCACTGTTTGGACTGAATGGGGCTGGTGTTGGCTACCGCAGGGAGCAGTTTCTCGCCTTTTTCCATCGGTGAGTGACACATGGAGCAGGTGGGCTGCACTAAAAAGACAAAATTGTCCCTCATCCAACCGTTGCAGCTTTCGTTCGTGCAGGACCATATAGCCGTGAGTTCTTCCGGAATATCATTCAGAGTCCTTTTCCGTGAATAGTACAAGAAGCATCCCTCTTTCTCTCCCGGAATTATGCAGCGAAAAAACAAACGCCCCAAACGCTAGGTTCGGGGCGTACTTGCGGATTTACAGTTTAACTACGTTCTCGGCTTGCGGACCGCGGTTGCCTTGAACGATATTGAACTCAACGCGTTGACCTTCGTCAAGAGTCTTGAAGCCTTCGCTGACGATTGCGCTGAAATGCACGAATACGTCGCTGCCGCCTTCAACTTCGATAAAGCCAAAGCCTTTGTCTGCGTTAAACCATTTTACTGTTCCTGTTTCCATTGTAGAAAACCTCCTTATTTTTGAACATGACCTTATTATTTACTTAAAAATAAAAAATCACATATTGCACAGGGTTAAGCGCTCAAAATCATAACCTTCTGCAATATGTGAGTTCAGGTCAAAATTCCAATGAAATAATCATATCATACTCCGAGGACGGATGCAACTCAGGTTTAAACTTGGATTAAATACTTCTATAACAATCCATGGGTGGCCGGATATGTTTAATCCAGCCACGCCTCCTTCAGCACCCTGATGCCGTCGTCGATGCGTTCTTGCCGGACAGCAATGCCGTTTCTCCTAAATGGCGTTGTACCGACCGAATGACGGCATCGTGCTTGCGCCCGTAGAGCAGGCGTACCCGGCGCAGATGCCTGCCAAAATGTCCCCGCTCCATAAAATCATGCAGCGCCATCTGATTCAGCCTGGAAGCCGAGTGCTCCAGGTACAGCTCGTTCTTCAGGCGGTGATAAGCCGGAAGGAGAGCTTGGGGCAGAACCATATAATGCAGGCAGAGCGCAGGCGACACAGACTGCGGGAAGCTGCCCATATACACGACGGGGCTGTGATCCGTCAGTCCCTGCATGGAAGGAACGGGCCTTCCGTGATAGCGGAATTCACCGTCGTAGTCATCCTCGATCAGGATGCTGCCGCTGTTCATTGCCCAGTCCAGCAGCCGCATCCGACGCGCAATCGGCATCGTCATCCCGCAGGGAAATTGGTGAGAAGGCGAGACATACAGGACTTGCGCCCCGCTCCCGATCAGGTGCTCCACATTCAAGCCGTCCTCGTCCAGCGGCAGCGGAAAGGTGCGAAATCCGTGTCTTTGAAAGGTGGGAGGTACCAGATGGTATCCGGGGTCCTCGAACCCAGACTGTCCGAACGCTCGCGAAGCATCAGGGCGAGCAGGGAGGACAGCGTATACTGATCGCCGCCGGGAATGTTGCCGTTCATAATTTCCCGCTTGAGGAATTCGTAGAGCTGAATATAGAGAGGTTCGCTTCCGGGATCATTCAGGCCGGAAAAGATCAGCATGTCTTTTCTCCTTCATCTGTCCTTTGAAATTTATCAGAATAGGCGAGAAGACCCCTTCCTCTGCAGGCAGGGGATGAATC
>NZ_ASSC01000866.1 GCF_000520735.1 Paenibacillus forsythiae T98 | reverse complement strand
CCGATATCGGCATGGCGGTCGGCACCGGGACCGACGTGGCGATGGAAGCGGCGGATATTACCCTGATGCGCGGCGATCTCAAGGCCATCGCGGACGCGATTGAAATGAGCCGCCGGACGATGGGCAATATCAAGCAGAATTTGTTCTGGGCGCTCGGCTACAATACGATTGGCATTCCGGTGGCCGCGCTGGGATTTCTGGCGCCCTGGCTGGCGGGCGCGGCCATGGCGTTCAGCTCGGTTTCGGTCGTGCTGAATGCGCTGCGGCTGCAGCGGGTAAGGTTATAGAGGAGCGACATAACATATTGAAGGGAAGCGACGGGAATGAGCAAGAACATCAGGGAATCCGATGATGCCTCCCTTGACAATGCGGTGCTGTCCCTGCTGGCGGGACACGTCTCTATCCGCAAATTCCGGCAGGAGCCGGTGAGCGCGGAACAGCTTGCCGCCATTATCGGGGCGGCCCAGATGGCCTCCACTTCCAGCAATGTGCAGGCATACAGCGTGATTGCGGTCACCGATCCGGCGCTGAAATCGGAGCTTGCGGATCTTGCCGGGAACCAGGCTTATGTGGCGGAGTGCCCGGTCTTCCTGGTCTGGTGCGCCGATCTGTACCGGCTGCGGGAAGCAGCCAAGCCGCATTTGAGCGGCGCCGCCACCTATGAGGACTCGGCGGAGAATTTCATCATAGCCACCGTTGATACCGCGCTGGCCGCGCAGAACGCCGCCGTAGCGGCGGAGTCGCTGGGGCTTGGCATTGTCTACATCGGCGGGATACGAAGCAAGATCGCCGAGGTGTCGGAGC
>NZ_ASSC01000865.1 GCF_000520735.1 Paenibacillus forsythiae T98 | reverse complement strand
GACACAGACCCGTCCGCTCTCATCGCACAGATCCAGATCCAGCTTAACTTCTGCCTCCGTATTGGAAGTTGGGTTTAATCGAATCCACGCCCACATAACCGGAGAACACGTTTGGAGAATCTCAAGTGCCTCAAGCGAAAAAGGAACTATAGGCTTTAAACGCCCTGTATCAAGTGGTGCACCTTCATCAAGGAACAGTCCGATAGAGGCTTGCAGCGCCGAGTCCAGCAGGCTCGGATGCATATCGAATTGTCCGGAGTTTGCCGCAACCGAAACAGGCAACGCAAGTTTTGCCAACAATTGTCCGGAGCCCTCATAAATGTGCTGCATCGCCGTGTGCCCCGGTCCATATTCTATTCCCATTGCCTGAAAAACCTCATAGCACGTGGCGGGAGAAACCTCCCGCTCCATCAGCTTTTGCAATTCGACAAGGTCGACCTGAGCCTCTTCCTCAACAGCAATAAAGCTCGCTTTGCCCTGGCTGTGAATTCTGCGGGAATCCTCAATCTTTCCGTCAATGCTGTAAATCTCATAGGCAATTTCATCGTCAGCTTCGGGCACAAGCTCAATATGCAGACGAGCCGGGGCTTCATCCACCGCAAATGTCTGAAGCCAGACAACATCTTTAAGCACAGTTCGCTTCATTTCACCCTTTAAAGTTCCAGCTGCCCATCCAACTGCCGCATTCGCCATCTCCAGATAAGCAACCCCCGGAAAGATCGGGCGTCCGAAGATCCTGTGGTCGGCAAGGAAGAACTCCCGTCCCGTAAAGACCGAAGTAAAGCGCTGCTGGAAAAGATCAGAAGTGTTCTGGTGAAGCAGCGGATGAAGGATGGGAACACCATCACTCGTCGGCCTTTCCTGTTTAACGGCGTTGTCGGTTACCCAATACCGCTCTCTCGCGAACGGATAAGTGGGCAGACTGACGCGGCGGTATTTAATCCCCCGGTTTAGCAGGCTCCAGTCGATAGGCATCCCTTTGACCCAAAGGTTGAGAAGTTTGACATACTTCCTTTTGGCCATCCACACTTCTAATGTCTTAGCCAGATCTTCATCTGCCCGGAATGCCTCCAAAGTGTCATGATGGTCGCGTACCTGTCCCAGAAAAAGACCTTCAATATCCTTCTTTCCATCCTCATAGGCATGAAGCTTGGTTTCCAGTTCATCAATTGAAGCCGCCGTTAACGCTAGACGCGCCTCCATGTCCTCACGGCCGATCTGCAGGGTATAAGCGACATCCGCCAGCATCTCATTCGTAATCGGACGGCGCTTGATTTCCGTGAGCAGCAGTTCTACAGCCTCCCGAAGCCTGTCCTCGTCCTTCGCCGAGAGAACAATCAAAGCCGGATTCCGCTCTTCGATCCGAGGCGGCTTGGCCTCCTGCGGTGCGGGAATAAATTCTTCAATTACAAGATGGGCGTTTGATCCGCCGGCCCCAAAGGAAGAGATACCGGCGATACGCGGATATTCCGCAAGGATGCCATTGCGCAGCAATTTCGGCCGTTTCCATTCCGAAAGCTCCTGCTGCACGACAAATGGCGTGGCGCTAAAATCTATATTGGGATTCAGCGTTTGAGAGTGCAGGGATGGAACCAATTGCCCGTGCTTCATTTGCAGAAGCACTTTGGTTAACCCAGCAATGCCTGCCGCACTTTCACAGTGGCCGATGTTTGACTTCACCGAACCGATGGCGCAAAACTGATTGTCCGCGGTATGCGACCGGAACGTCTTGACCAGTCCGGCAATCTCGATAGGGTCTCCCAGCGATGTTCCTGTACCGTGCGCCTCTACATAACTTACCGTCCTCGGATCGATTCCTGCCTCCTTATACGCCCTGGTAATGACCTCTGCCTGCGCATTGGGGCTGGGAACTGAATAACCGTTCGTTTTGCCGCCGTGATTTATTGAAGTGGCTTTGATCACTCCGTAGATGTGATCGCCATCTTTAATAGCCTGAGACAATGGCTTGAGCAATACCGCTCCGACTCCCTCGCCGGGTACGTAACCGTCCCCTCCCTGTCCGAAGCTTTCGCACCGCCCCTTGCTGGAAGCAAACTTGCCTTCTGACAGAAATAAATATTTGTTCGGGTGAACGGATACATTAACACCGCCGGCCACCGCCACCCGGCATTCTTGGCGGATCAGGCTTTGACACGCCAAATGAAGGGCAGTCAAAGAAGCGGAACACATCGTGTCTACCGCCATGCTTGGCCCATGGAAATCGCAAAAGTAGGACACTCGATTGGCAATCGACGACGAAGTGCCCGCAAGCGCTACCGTTCTGCCCTGCATGGTCTCCTCCACGCCAATAAACGGATATTCCTGAAACATAACACCTACATAGACACCTACATCCCTTTTGCCGTCGGACCCGGTACCTAGCGAATTTTTGGTATAACCCGAGTCCTCGATCGCCTCATAAACGCACTGCAAAAATAAGCGCTCCTGCGGATCCATCCGCTCCGCTTCCCTAGGCGAAATTTGGAAAAACAATGGATCGAATTCATCGATACCATCCAGAAATCCTCCCCACTTCGTGTAAGCTTTCCCGGCTTTATTCCTGTCTTTGTCGAAGTAGAGTCCGTGATTCCAGCGATCTTTAGGGATTTCTCTGATACAGTCTCTTCCATTGACGAGATTTTCCCAAAACTTTTGCAAATTTCCTGCTTCAGGATAACGTCCGGAAAGTCCGATAATCGCGATGTCGCGCTCCGTCGTCCCTGGAACCTCTCGAATATCGGAATAGGTCTCCCACAGATCCCGGCCTTTTTCTGAATCGGCGGGCTCATCCCCTGGACAAGCCGCAGTTTCGGCGCGGTCAAGAACTGAATCCTCTTCGAATCCGAGCAAATTCGCTGTTTGCGTACGATGTTCCTTCAAGAAGTAATCAACCACTTCTCCGATGTTCCGGTATTCGAAAAACAATGTTTTGGACAACGTACCGAATATTGTTTCAAGATCAGTGGTTATTTTCATGATCATAATGGAATCCATACCGTAATTTTCGAAAGGTTGATTCACTTCAATTCGCTCTACCGGAAGTCCGACGACAGATGCCAGCATTTTTTTAAAATATCCCTCAGCTCTTTCCTTCAGAACTGCGTTATCCGGCAGAGAGATTACGGGTTCCCGGCGGGGGTGCCCTGCAGCGGTTTGCAGCAGGAAAGAGCGAAGCTTTTTCTTGTGCCCCGCAATCACCATCACTCGTTCTTTCCCGGAGGCCAGACATCCGTAAAATGCATGCATACCTTGCGAGGAATCCATAGCCTTCATCCCAATATTTTGTTCAAGCATAAGCTTGGTTTCCGAGTCGGGATGCATCCCCCCTTCTTTCCACAAAGGCCAATTTATAGAAAATGTTCGTCCATACCGTTTATTTTCAGCAGTCAATTCGTTCCTGTAAGCCGCATAAGCATCCATAAAAGCATTTGCCGCCGCGTAGTCCGCTTGCCCCGCATTACCGATCACGCCAGCCGCAGCGGAGAAGCACACGAAGAAATCCAGCGGCAAATCTTTAGATGCCCTATCCAGGTTTATAGTTCCCGATACTTTCGGACCCAAGACTTCTATTAATTCTTCCTCGGTTTTGTTGAGGATGTAATTGTCGCGGATCACTCCGGCGCAGTGTAAAATGCCGCTCAGTTCTCCATACTCAGTCTGGATGTCCCTGATCAAGCGGGCGGTTTCTTCCATTTGACCGACATCCGCCTGTTTATAGACAACACGGTTGCCCGCATATTGAAGCGCCTTGATTGAGGCAAGCTTGTCCGGATTGAGTTCCGAGCGTCCGATCAGAACCAAGTTAGCGTTCTGGACTCGTTCGGCTATTTCCCGGGCAAAAAGGAACCCCAATCCTCCGGCTCCGCCGGTAATCAGGTAGGTCCCCCCATTTTTCCAGGGAACGCCATCTGTTGGGCTAAGAATGTCAACTTCATTCCACTCGGGAATCAGACGCCGCCCTCCGATGTATCGAATATGCTGTATCCATGGAGAACTTTCATTATCCTTAATGATTTCCGCCAGCCGTTCAGTCCCGGTATCCGGATCGATTTCAATCACTTGAGCGTAAATCTTCGGATTCTCCAGACAGGCCGTTTTCAGCATACCGGAAAGTCCGGCGTACAGCCGCCCTTCTTTGCGATTATTGATCACAAGTTGAATCAGTGTTTTATGCGGCGTTTTCTCCCGTAAGATCGTCTGAAGTTCTTCCAGCAAGCGAATGGCCAATAGGTTCAATCGCTGTTCCAGACTTGTCTCTCCGAATTCCATGAAAATCACACGGGTTTGCCCCGTCAGGGCAGCGAGATTATGATGTGGATCGTCAAACGGTCCGCTAAGTACGACAAGTGACTGTACCGGCTTCCACCCGATGTTATCGACTGCCGCTTCCTTCCATACAGGTTCCAGCATCAGCATATCAATTCCGGCAGAAGAGCCACTCGATGAATCGGGCATACCTTCCATGGCCTTCAGAGTGAATCCCCTAAAACGAAGGCATACGTTACCTGAGTCATCCGCAAGATCGATATCCAGTTTATGTACTCCGTCCCCCGCAATGCTTCCATCGCTGTAACGTACCAAAGCCCACATCTCTGGTGTACAGACAGATATAATATCCAATTGCTCCATCACAAAAGGAAGGATAGGCCGGAGCAGAGATGGACTGGAGGTTGTTGCTGCATCCTCTTGTCCAGCCAAAAGCCCGGCCACCGCCTGCAGGGCGGAATCCACCATGCCGGGATGAATCCCAAACCGATGATTCGAGTCGTCCGCCAACTCCGGCAGACCAAGCCTTGCCAATACCATTCCCTTGCCGATATGCAGTTGGCGTATTCCTTTATGACTCGGTCCGTAATCCAGGCCGATCGTCTTGAAGGCTTCGTAGCATGGCTGCGATTCCACGGTTCTGAGGCTGCATTCCGCCAGCAGCAATGGGATATCCAAGGCTTGATTGGGTCCAAGGTTTGTTCTTTCGGCAGAGCCTCTGCAATGAATAATCCGGTCTTTTCCCAACCCGGGATCGCTAAAAATCTCGAAGCCCATATCCCCATTTTCGAACGGATGAAGTCCGACATGGACATCGCGCAGCCCTTCCGCCACGATGAGTGGATTGACCCACTCGACCCGCTTCAGCCTAATACCTGTTTCCGTGTCTTGCCGGCCTTCTTCAGTATCTGCCGCTTCCACCGCTGCCCTTGCCATTTCCAGATAGGCCGCTCCCGGCAATACCCGATTTCCTTGCAACACATGATCCGCTAAAAAAGCTTCCTCTCCCGTAAAGGAGGAGCTAAAGCCCCGTTCCGGCTGACAAGAGCTGTCGCGGTGCAAAAGCGGATGGATCACTCCTTTGAGAACGTTACCAGCTTTATTCGAATCACCTAAACGATCCACTGGGGTCGGTACCCAATACCGTTCTCTTGCAAAAGGATATGTCGGCAGCGGAATACGATTGTAATGGTCGCCAGCAAACAATTTCGAGTATTCCAGAGCATGTCCCTGAATATATAGAGCCCCGATGGCCTCCAAAAGTTTTATAAATTCCCGGCCATCCGCTTTTTTACAATCCCGGATACATTGATTTCCGTACTCTTTCAACGACCCCCGTCCTGCTTCCGGGTTCGCGGCGGCAATGAAATGAGAACTCTCCCCTTGCTCTAGCCAAGTCTTCAAATAACTTTTTAGTTCCTGTTGATTATGCACAATGCAGGCTAGACGGTGCTGGAAATGCTTACGCCCCGTCATAAGCGTATAGCTTATGTTTCCTAGGTCGGCCAGAGGCTCAGCGGAACAATAGACAAGCAGCCGTTCGGCCTGTTTACGCAATTGTTCGGGGCTTCGGGCAGACAAAACGATGAGATAACCTGGTTTTGCTTTTCTCGTACTTTGCAAGGGCGGGGCCTCTTCGATTACCATATGGGCGTTGGTTCCGCCAAATCCGAAGGCGCTGATCGATGCAAGCCGCTTGAAATCATTCCCGGGTGCCCATTCTCTTAATACCGTATTAACATAAAAAGGGCTATCATCAAAAGAAATATTCGCATTTCCCGTTTCAAAGTGCAGGGAAGGGGGAATTTTGCGGTGCTTAAGCGACAGTAAAATCTTGAGCAAACCAGCAATTCCCGCAGCAGCCGAGGTATGCCCGATATTTGTTTTGACGGAGCCGATCGCACAATAATTTTTCTTGTCCGTATAGGCTCTAAATGCTCGGGTCAAGGCTTCATATTCAATAGGATCGCCAAGAATGGTGCCTGTTCCGTGTGCCTCAACCATTTGGATCATGGACGGATCAATGCCGAATCTCTCGTAAACATACCTTTCCAGCCGTTCCTGCGAGTTCCCGCTCGGCGCGGTGATTCCATTGGTCGTGCCGTCCTGATTTATGCCAGAACCCCGAATGATGCCATATATATGGTCTCCGTCGGCTATAGCGGCGTTAAGACGTTTCAGTACGACGACACCCGCTCCTTCCCCCGGTACAAAACCGTCCGCACGATTATCAAAAGCATGGCAGCGGCCGTTCGGAGACAGCATGCCTGCACGAATCGCTCCCAAATAAAAGTCAGGTGTAGATTGAATGAAAACACCGCCAGCCAGCGCCATCTCGGTTTCTTGCATCCATAAGGATTGACAGGCCAAATGAATAGCGACCAACGAGCTGGAGCAAGCGGTGTCGACCGTAACTGCCGGTCCGTGTAAATTTAAATAATACGCGATCCGGGCAGGGAGAACGGCACCTGAATTTCCCCACATCGCCTGAGCCGGCGGATGATCACCAAGCAACCCTATGTAGTCCCCTCTATTATACCCGGCATACACGCCGCATAAGAGTCCATCCGCAGCCTCTCCAGCATAACCGGCGTCCTCTAGCGCCTTCCATGATTCCTCCAGAAAAATGCGTTGCTGAGGATCCATATAGTTCGCTTCCGTACCTGAAATATTGAAGAATAGAGGGTCAAATTCATCAATACCTTCTACAAAACTTCCACGATTGCAGAAGCTCTCAGTGTGAAAGGGCAAATATTCGGCGAGATTCCAACGGGTAACCTCTTGAATTAAATCCGAGCCGTTCGCCAAATGGGTCCATAATTCGTTCACGGACTCCGATTTGGCAAAGCGTCCGCTCATTCCGATGATAGCAATAGGCTCCTTGTCCATGGAAGCTTCATTCTGTTCAGAGGCCGGATGATCTGGCCCTCCGGAGATTTGCTTGGCGCCCTCCTGTGACAATGGTCCGGTGGACTTTTCTTGGGGCAAATCATTTGATTGTCCCTTGAACGGATATGGGACATTCTCCGCAGACCGCTTTTCGGGTTGAGCGCTAAGACCAGTTTCTTTTTCCGACCATGATGCGTGATTAAGCAAGATCTCTTTATAATGGGATATTAAATATTTAGCTAACTGATTTATGGATGTGTAGTCAAAAAGTATGGTCGTTTTCAAATCAGTTTCTAAAGCTTCATTAACGATTTGTACAAAATGAACGCCCGTAATGGAATCGACTCCATAGTCCGCAAAGGATTCATAGGGATCGATGGTCTGACCATTTAATTTCAAGGACTCGGCTAATTTCTCCGCAATGACCGATTTAACAAAACTCTCCAACATCTCTGTTTCATCCGTACTTCCTGCGGCTGTTTCAACCCGCTGCGGAGTTTCGGGTCTGCTCGCAGCAGCAAGCGGCTGTTCCGCTGTAGCCGGATGCTTATATTGCATTTCGTGAACGACGATTCCATCGCTCTCGGCTGCAATGATTTGTTGTCCCATATCGTGAACTTCCTCGGCGGGAAAAAATATTGAATGATATCCTTCCCATTCCAGGACGGTCTTCCAGGTCTCCGGATACAAAGCCGGGGAGCCCTCGATCCGCAACCCCTTATCCTCGTATAGCCACCACCCCTCTAAAAGGCCGAATGTAAGATGAGCGAATATCGTATTGCGGCTCATTTCGTTCAGTAGCAGCCAGCCGTTACGCTTCAAGAGCGCCTTTACGTTGCGTAAGGTATGCCGGATGCTTTTAGTAGCATGCAGAACATTGGAAGCGATAACAAGATCATATTCTCCTGCACGTATGCCTTGTTCAGCTATTGGCTCCTCCACATTGAAAATGCGATAGGCGAGGAACGGATGCTTCGGTCCGAACTCTTTTTCAGCATGCATAAGAAAGGCACGGGAAAGATCCGAATAACAATATTCAGCGATGTGATCCTGAAAAGGTTCAAGCTTTTGCAAAACAACCGCGCTAGTACCTCCTGTGCCTGCTCCAATCTCAAGTATGCTGACCGTTGCGGAAGAATCCTGGCTTAGGCGCTCCTCCAGATAAGCTGCTACAGTGTTGGCCAGCACTTCGTTATAGTAATCCGCCAGTTGATTGTTTTTATAGATACCCTCTACCCGTTCCATAGAGGAACCGGGAAAAAGGACATCGGTTGCAGGGATCTTCCCGGTAAGGATGTCGGGCAATGACCGAAGTGTGGCATCCAGTAACATCATTTGAGCCTTTCGATCGGGATTTCTCAATGCTTCTTGCTGATAATCATCCCATTGCCCCCATACAGCATCCGCTTCTTCAGTCAACTTCAGGTTAACCATGTATACGTCTCCGCGCAATGTCAGGTAATTCTGGCGGACCAGTAGGTTCAAAGACTCTTCCAGCCATTCTCGGTACATTTCCGGTACGCAGATCGCTTTCTTCCACTCTACCGAGGAAAACGAAACATCATCCAGCCACCCGCTCTTTCTTAGTTGAATCCAAAGCAATTTACAGAGCATCTCATCCATCATCTTGTTCATTTAGCCCCTCCTCCCCATCAGCATGCGACATATTCCAAACGGCGCGGACCTCACTTTAACCGACCCTTCGTATATGAAGCTAAAAGACTGGCCAGCCGATTTAATGTTGAATACTCTTCAAAAATACCAATAGTACACGAAAGCCCTAACTCCTGATTCAAAACACTGACGAAATCGGCCAGTTGACCCGGGTCAAAGCCCGATTCATTAAGCTCGGCACCAGCATCAAGATCTTCTTCTTGGACGCCAAGCAGTTCGCTTGCCTTCTTGAGCAGAAGGAATTGCATATCCTCAGTCTGCTTGGCGTCTTCCTTGCCAGGCTCCACATTTTCTTTAAACAAGCCCTTCGGCTTCACTGGCAGACGAACGGCTTTTATAAAGGAGTCCATTCGAGGGGAGGAATTCTCCCTGTAGGTTTCCACGCGCGCTTCATAATAGCTTTGATCCTCGGTCAGGGATCGGTTTGTTTTTATAAATGCGAGTTGACGGAATGGACCGCTCATCAGTGCTTCCAAAGCCTCCATAGCTTCTTGTGGCTCAATGGACCCTATACCGGCTCGCCCCATGCGGTCCTTGTATGATTTGGAGGCTACAATTCCAACGCTTCCCCAATACCCCCAATTCATCACTTTGACCGCGCATGGAAGAACCTTGGCAAGCTGTGCGGCGTAAGCGTCTTTGAATGTGCATCCCGCAGAATAGTTGCTTTGTCCGGGATTTTTCGCAAACGACATCATGCCTGAGAAAAACAGCACGAAATCCATACGTTCATACTCAAACACTTGAGCCAGACTTACACTTACATCAACTTTGGCTCTAAGCCCGGCCCTGAATTGCTCTTCGTCCATCTGCATGAGACTCTGGTCCCGAAGAACGATAGCCGAATGTACGACACCGTGAATTTGCGGATAACGCCGCTTGACTTCTCTCACAGCTTGCTTCAATGATTCGTAATCGGCGGCGTCCGCCGCGATATACCAAGGTGCCCTACCAAGAGAAGCAAGCCGGGCCAACTTATTCTGAAGAGCATCGTCCATTGGCCTGCGTCCGATCCAAACAATCTGTGCCCCATACGTTCGGATCATATACTCGCTCCATACTTCTCCGATTCCGCCTGCGCCTCCGATAACAATGTACACTCCATTTCTCCGGTAGCCCTCGGGACTTGTTGACGATTGCGGGGTGACCGGGACCAGCCGTTGTCTTTGCCATTCCCGTTTTCGGTAAAACCATACCTCTCCATCAGCATCCAGCCCGAAGATTTCATCAAGGGGCCAAGGAAGACCCGGTTCCATATCTACCGCTCGAACCTTCCAATTCGGATATTCCTTGGCCATGGAACCGATTAGCCCATAAACGCCGGCATGGGTTGGATTTGCGATTTCCTCATTGTGTACTGCTGCTGTTTGCGTCATAATCAGGGTCCAGTTCAAACTGGTGTTTCCATATCCGGAAGCGAGTAATGCTTTGATGATGCGAAATACTTGAATCACGCCGCATTGTTGTTCAATTAGGATGTCTTCGCTTATCGGGGAAGGCACTGGCCGGTCGGACCCAATCCAGATCAGATGATGGATGGCTCCCAGTGAAGCGAACTTTCGGACGATATCCTCGGCTGAATCCGATGAAGCAAGCTGGACAAAATAGGCATTCGGGTAACGGGCATGTAATTGATTTTTAACTTCTTCGGTTCCTCCGACAACCATTACTCCTTCCCGCTCTGGCGAATCTATATGCTTCAGCTTGGGCATGACCGAATCCCAAAGAGGAACCAGCATGACGCTTCTCATCGGCGGCTCCTGGGAATTTAGCGCATGCTGCGGCGGCACCATTTCCGGCGGCTGGGTTGATTCCTGCATTATCCTGGCGCTCGAGGAATTAACGGACGCATGTTTCTGCAACACAACCGCCGTTTGACCCGGATTGGCTTTATCTCCTTTGGAGAGCGGCAACCGGTAGGGTTCGCAGGCGAAGGGGTAGGTCGGCAAGCTCATTCGCCCGGGTTTCTTGTCCCCGTAAAGCTTACTCCAGTCAACAACAAGGCCCTTGACCCAAAGTTTGAGCAGCTTCGAATATTTTCCTTGCTCCATCCAGCGTGCAACGCCTTCCTGCATTTCTTCATCGTCAGAGATCATATCCAACGTGTCTTTGTCCGGCTTGACTCGGCCACGGTACAAATCGGAGATTCCCGAACGTCCTTCAACAAATCCTGCAAGCTTATCCTCGAAATCCTTCACTGATTTGGCGATAATCGCCATACGTTCTTCCATGGGTTCGCGTCCTACCTGTAGTGTATAGGACATCGCTGCAAGATTAGTGTCAAGGAAAGACTCTTTCCGGACTGCTGCGAGCAGCCTTACTGCCTGCTCACGCAGTCGCTCTTCATTTTTAGCCGAGAGGACAATTAATGCCGGACTCGGTTCGCCAGAAGACTCGGAGTTGACCGAATGGCCCGGAATGTACTCTTCGATCACAATATGCGCATTTGCTCCCCCAGCTCCAAAAGAAGATATTCCGGCAATTCTCGGCAGTTCGGCCGCATTAAGGTCCGTATTAAGACGCTGCCGTGTCCAGTCGGCCGCCTTTTGCTGAAGCACGAACGGAGTTTTCTTGAAATCTATATTTGGATTCGTTTGTTTGGCATGCAGACTTGGTACCAGCTTTCCATGTTTCATTTGCAGCACAATTTTGAGTACTCCGGCAATTCCCGCCGCTGCTTCCGCATGACCGATATTCGATTTCACCGAGCCGATGGCGCAGAACCCCGTTTCCTGTGTATCATTGCGAAAAGCCTGGGTCAGGCCGGTGATCTCAATCGGATCGCCAAGCGCCGTTCCGGTCCCATGCGCTTCAATATAACTTACAGCTCTTGCGTTGATTCCGGCTTTATCCAGCGCAGCCGAAATCAGTTCACCCTGGGCCGTCGGATTGGGCACAGTATACCCGTTAGTCTTGCCGCCATGGTTTATGCTTGTCCCCCGGATAAGCGCATGAATTTGATCTCCGTCCGCTATCGCTTGGGACAGCCGCTTTAGAACGACTACCCCGACACCCTCTCCGGGAACGAAACCGTTCCCGCCGCTTCCGAAGCTTTTGCATTGACCGTCGGAAGAAAGCATGTGGTGTGCGCATAATTCCACATAATTTGAAGGATGGAGATACAAGTTGACGCCCCCGGCAAAAGCCATATCACAATCTCCATGGAGAATATGCTCACAAGCTTCGTGAATGGCGGTTAAGGAGGAGGAGCACATCGTATCAATCGGCATACTTGGACCCTGAAGGTTAAAGAGATATGAGATCCGGTTCGCTACCGAACTGAAGGAAGTAAACGGAATAGTCCGCTCTCCTTCCTTCCATAGGTCCGGTCCATAAAGATTGAACCCCGTTTTGGTAATCCCTGCAAAAACACCGACCTTTTTACGAAATTGAACGGCCAGCGATTCCCTCGTGTACCCCGCATCCTCAAGCGCCTCCCAGCAAGACTGGATAAATATCCGTTCTTGCGGGTCCATGCTTATCGCTTCCCTTGGCGATATATGGAAGAACAAAGGATCAAAATGAAACGGCTCATGGAGGAAGCCCCCCCACTTGCTGTAACTTTTACCTTGAGCTACGGCTTCCTGCGGGTTCGGATGGTAAAAATTGTCCAAGGGCCAGCGATCTTCTGGTATTTCTGTTATACAATCCCGTCCATTCAACAGATTAATCCAGTAATCTTCCAAATTTCGGGATTGAGGGAACCGTCCGCTCATGCCAATGATTGCGATCGGTTCTGTTAAACTAGCGGGTTCCGCTTCAACATGAATCTTTCCGGTGCTCTTGGTCCTTTTACCCTCCTCCATTTTCTTTCGTTCTTGAAAGGAAGTTAGGACCGGAAATTCGAAGCGAGAGCCTATATCCTGCTCTCCCCGAGAAGCGAGCCCAGTCCATGCCATGCATTCCATCTGATGCGAACCGGTCAATGCTTCCGCTATGGCGCTAAGGGTCTGATATTCATAAAACAGCGTTTTTGACAAACCCGTAAAAACATTGGCGAGCTTGTCGTTAAGCTGCGTAACCATGATTGAGTCAATTCCGTATCGCTCCAGACTTGTCCGGCCATCAACTTCCTCCACATCCAATTTGGTCGTATCTGCGAACAGCACTTTTAATTGATAAAGTGTTCTCTCTAAAAGAACCCCGCTTGGGGCTGCAGCCGCAGGAACAGGCTGAGTTTTCTGAACCGATGCCGCCTCCGTAATAGGATATAACAGGGATTTTCGCAGAACTTCCCGCTTACCTTGCAACGGCATGAACCGCTGTACACCTGCACTCAGGCCCGAATACAACATCTTGAATCCGGTTTCACTCTCCATGGCGGTTATCCCGAAGTTTGCCGTCCACAGTTTCTCAACCTCTTCCCCGACACGCATCCCGCCCTCTTTCCAGAGTGGCCAGTTGACCGATACAGTCCGCCCATGACGTTGATTAAGCGCCGCCAACCCATTTCGGTATAAGACATAGCCGTCCACGAAAGCATTGGCGGACGAGTAGTCCGCCTGACCCGGATTTCCCAAGACTCCCGCAACCGAAGAATAAATTATGAAGAAATCGAGTTTCAAATGGCTGCTGGCTCTGTCCAAGTTAACCAGTCCTGAGACTTTGGCAGATAGGACGGCACTGAATTCTTCCTCCGATTTCTTGAGAATGAAATTATCGCGATGAATACCCGCGGCGTGGATAATACCATCAATGCCGCCAAATTGTTCCACGATTAGCCCAATTAACCGGGTAACCGCCCTTTCATCCGCAACATCGACTTCCCTGTATTCGACTGTAGCCCCGAGAGCTCTGATGCGGGCAAGTCTGGGGTCCTTCTTTGCATCAGCCGTTGAACGGCCTGCAAGAATCAAAGTGGCGTCCTTTATGCGCCCGGCGATTTCCTTTGCCAGAAGGAGGCCAAGTTTCCCGGCACCGCCGGTAATCAGGTAAATCCCTCCGTCCTTCCAAGGCATGGAGGTTATTTCGTCTGCCGGCTCCCCTTCGGTCCATGCCGCGACAAATCGTTTGCCGTCCCGGTACACGATATGTTCGGTGGAAGGGAAAGGGAGATTAGCCTTAAGCCTTTCAACTGTCAATCCAGCATCATCCGACTCAATCAGCTGCCCCTGCAGCTGCGGATTCTCCAATTTCGCGGTTCTCAAAAGCGCTGTCAGTCCAACGAGCAGCGCATCCTCCCCGTTAGCCGGAATAGCAACCTGAATAAACAGTTTCCCTTGTGGCTTCAGACTGATCCATTGCCGAATCTCATTAAATATCTGTAACGCGGCGCCTTCGAACATCTCCCCGATGTGTCCCCGTCTTGCCGGTAAAACAATGCAGCGCGCCCCATTGAAACTGGATTCAACGCTTTCTTTCAGCCAACCTTCCGATTCAGCCAGTACTACCCAATGATCGGTGTAATCGGCGGCTTCTTCCGAAGCCCCGATTTCTTCTTCACGCCAAGCGGGCAGCAGCAGCAGAGTACCTTCCGTTTCCACTGTAACCTTCTTCGAGATGTCCGTGAAAAACAAAGATAATCCCTTTAACGATAGGACAATTTCTCCTCTGTCGTCGCAACAATCCATATCTAGTTGCAAAAGATGGGCGTTATCCGCTTCTTTCAAGCGAATCTGTATCCAAGAAGGGGACCTCATTGGCATCATCACGATCATTTCATCCAGGGAGAAAAGCTGCATTTGGGCAGCCTTTT
>NZ_ASSC01000864.1 GCF_000520735.1 Paenibacillus forsythiae T98 | reverse complement strand
GCTTGATGACGGCCGCCTGACGGATTCGCAGGGCCGGATCGTCGATTTCAAGAACACGATTGTCATCATGACTTCGAACATCGGCTCGCCTCATCTGATTCAGGGCACCGACGACAACGGCGACCTGACGCCTGCGGTCAAGGAGCGCGTCATGCGCGAGCTGCGCGGCCATTTCCGGCCCGAGTTCCTGAACCGGGTGGATGACATCGTCATGTTCAAGCCGTTGTCGCTGGGCGAAATCCGGCAGATCGTCGGCAAGCTGGTGGACGGCCTGCGGACGCGCCTGGCCGAGCGCCAGGTCGGCCTTGTCCTCACGGACGAAGCGGTGCGCTTTATCGCCAAGGAGGGCTTCGATCCGGTATACGGCGCGCGGCCGCTGA
>NZ_ASSC01000863.1 GCF_000520735.1 Paenibacillus forsythiae T98 | reverse complement strand
TGCTGCGGCTCAGGCAGCTGCTGCGGCTCAGGCTGCAGCCGCCGCTCAGGCTGGAGCCGCCGCTCAGGCATCATCCAGCAGCCCCTCCCCTGCCCCTACTCCTGCGGCGAGGGTCACCAGCCCGGCCGCGAAAAAGCAGGCCCATGGTTTACTCGGTGCGGTGTCCAAGCTGCTTGGCTCCATTCCGGTCGTCGGGAAAGTGGCGGGAGTGCTCTTGAATACGCTTGGCGGGCTTGCGGGTAAAGTGGCCGCAACGGTGCTGCAAGCTACCGGCGCGATCCCTGTCCGGAGCACGGGAACAAGCCGCGCCGGAGGAGGCGGCACAAGAGGCTCGCATCCGCTGAAATATCTGGCGGGACTGGCGCTACAGGGACTCATCAGCCACTACGAGCATGAGAAGGCCAAACAAGCCTACTACAGCAAATGGATTTGGGGAAAGGTGTTTACGAGTGCGCGTCACATCGCCCATTCCGGCGGTCCGCTGGAGCTAGTGAAAAGCCTGCTGAACGAGGCCAATGCCCTGCAGCATGCCTACCACCAGATCCCGGCAGAGGTAAGAAGCCGCTGGAGAGCCAGCTATGACCGCTATATGGCTCAGCAGCCGAAGCCACAAGCGGAGAAACCTAAGTCCTGGTGGGAACGAATACTTGAACAAACCGGAGAAAGCCAAATTATGGCGGCCGAGGCCCAGAGGGAAGCCGCGCAGCTTCAAGGGGAAATACTCTGGGATTTTGCCCAGGGAGCGAATGAAACCATTAGGGTCAACATGTTCATGGGGTTATACCAGCAACGCGATTATCACCCCAAGCATCCCATAGCGGGCAAGGCAGGAGAAGTTGCAGGTAACGTGGCCAGCACTGTGCAAGGTAGTCTGGAGCTCATCGCTGGTGCAGGTGGAGAAGGCCTTTCCGTGGTAATGGCTCCTACGGGCATATTAACGCCTGTAAGTGTACTTACAGCGGCTTTATCCGCTGGCCTTGCGGCTCATGGAGGAAGCTTGGCCTACAGCGGAGCCTCCAACACCGGACAAAGCTCGGCAGAGCTTTGGCAAATGATAAAGGATGAAGGGAAACCTGGTTCTTCCAAGCCGAGCAAACCAAAGGAGAAACCGCCTAAGGCTGAGGGGACTAAACAAGATTTACTATCTTCCAATGGGAAATTTAAAGATTCTAAGTTAGAATCTGATTATGAAAAGTATCTTGCGCGTAAAGCAAAAGAGGGAAAACCTGCACGAGATCGGTTAGAATGGAAAGAAGAAAGAGAGTATTGGCTAAATGATTCACCAATGGCAAGAGGTAATGCATTTAATAAAAAAGCAGAAAAAGAAGAATGGTATCCAGTCAGCGAACTTCATTTAACTAATGGAAAACGTTTAGATTCGTATGACCCTATAAAAGGTGAAATAGTATCAAGAAAAGCAACTGATTTAGAAGTGATTGATAAATCAACATTTGAAAGTTACTTAAAGGAGTTAAAAACTAAATACTCATCAGGTACAGTTATTAGATCAAATGCATATCCTGAACTTGATGGACTTCCGCTCACAGGTAAACAAATACTTGAAATACCAGATTCTAATAAAAGTTTTAGTCAAATACAAGAATACATCGACTTGGCTAAAAATAAATATGGCATTGAAATAAGGTTTAGAGGTGAATAGTAATGTTTCAGTTAAAACCAGAAGTCCGAACAACATTAGAAAATATAAATTTTATCGACAATTATAGAGAATTATCCGAAAAATATTCATTTAACCCAGATGACAGCTTTGAATCATATGAAATTAGTGAAGTTTTAAACCTTTTCACTGAACTGGGTTATAAAGCTAGCTTTGATAAGAAAGAAAAATTTTTTAAGATTGTGGATGAAATAGACTCTTACAAGTTTCAATTTAATACTTCATTGAGATATGGGCTTGTAGAATTCATATGGGCAGTATGGAAAAATAATGAATTACAAACAGGACTTCCGTGGGGAATGTTAAAACAATTATTGGATGGCAACGATGATGACAAAATTAAAAAGCCAGTATTTCGTAATTACACTGATCTAAAAGAGATATTAAAGGATGCTTTTTCAATGTACGATGATTTTAAACGAGAGTTGGTGTTAGTTTACGAGAGCCAATTATAAATTTTGTTAAGACGTTGTATTTGAAAGTGAGGCTACCCAGTGTTAAATAAACCCATCATGCAACCAATAATACACTTAACTCAACTCATGTATTATCGCTAGAATAATTTCTTGATTTCCTTTGTGCATACAAAATGCTTGAAAAGTATAACCTAAATAACACTATGTCTTTACAATAAGCAGGTCAATTATGGTCAGATACCACCATGATTGACCTGTTTTTTGTTATCTTCGTTTTCTCACAGGTTTTTTAAAATAAACGCAACTTTGCGAGTAGATAGCCGCAACGGTCTTGCAAGCAACGGGTGCGATCCCTGTCCGGAGCACGGGAACAAGCCGCGCCGGAGGAGGCGGCACAAGAGGCTCGCATCCGCTGAAATATCTGGCGGGACTGGCGCTACAGGGACTCATCAGCCACTACGAGCATGAGAAGGCCAAACAAGCCTACTACAGCAAATGGATTTGGGGAAAGGTGTTTACGAGTGCGCGTCACATCGCCCATTCCGGCGGTCCGCTGGAGCTAGTGAAAAGCCTGCTGAACGAGGCCAATGCCCTGCAGCATGCCTACCACCAGATCCCGGCAGAGGTAAGAAGCCGCTGGAGAGCCAGCTATGACCGCTATATGGCTCAGCAGCCGAAGCCGCTGGCAAAGGCGCCTAAGTCCTGGTGGGAACGCTATCTGCAAGCAACAGGGCGCAGCGCAATAATACAAGGACAAGTGGCCATGGCCCAGGCAGACACATTACGTAATGTGTCCAGGAAATCCGCAGACAGCCTGATTCAATTAGCAAAAGGATTTTATTATGCCGCAGAAGAAAGGAATCAAAAAAAATTCGATTCGGTTGGCGAATTTTTGAATTACGTGTCGTTAGGCATCCCTAAAGGGATGTATCTAAGTTATGTGGAAAGAGCGAATAAGGCATTTGATTCACCAAACGACACAGCCAATTGGTTAACTTTCGGATTACATGGAACCCTTCGAGAAGCCATGGTTCCTGAGGACGCCTGGTCACCCGAGCATTGGTCGAATATCATTGGTACAGTAGGGTTTATAGAGGGAACCGGTTCATTCTTCAAGCCGAAGCCGGTATTGAAAAACACAGTCCCTAAAATCAAAAAAGCAGAATCATCCCAAGCTTTGAAGCCGGTGAAAGAGGTTGAGGGGACAGGTGATGGTGTTCAGGGGAAAACCGAGAGATTTCCTACTAAATCAATTGATCCAATAGCGGATAAACATATTATTGATAAAGTATCCGAGGCAAGGGGAGGGTTATCTAATAGATATAAAGAAAGTGGTAATTTTGCTTATGCCGAAGTAAATATTAAAGGTGTAGATAAAACAGACTTTTATGCACATAGCGGAATTCATGATGTAAACAAAAAAATTCCTGGTTCTGAGGAGTTCTCATTCAAACCTGACGAGCCAATATTTAAGGCAACTGAAGCTCCTGATAAAGCAGGAAATACTTACTTGAGGGACGGAGATACAGAGTATAAAATCTTAAATGATCTAGCAAAAAGATTAGGCGATAATCAAAATGCAACTGGAAAAATTAAATTATTTACTGAAAAAGACACATGTGGTAGTTGTAATAAAATTATTCAACAATTTGATAAAAAATATCCTAATATTAAAATTGAAGTAGTTCATAATGGTGATGTCCCTATTCCACCTAAGACTTCAAAATAATTTTTCGGAGGTTTCTAAAAAATGGCCACAAGTTATGAAGAGTACTCGGAATATATAAATGAGACGTATAGTGAGTTTAAAGAAGAGGAAAAGATGAGTAGTAAGGAAGCTATTGCAAGGACATTTAATGAATATGATATGTCAATGAAAAAAAGTGAGACAGATAAAGCGGTGATAAGTGTTACGATTGCAGAAATTTTAGTTTCTCATTTAAGGATTCTTAACACTTTTAAGGATTATATGATGGAAACGATATCCGAACTAAATTTTAAATTAATTGAACAAGAGAATAAATTATCAAGTGTTCAATACAATGATTTAATTTCACGTAAAGACAAAGTACTTAAACAATTAGATAATAAACCTTTGGATTATTATCCAAGGGTATGTTGGTACTATGAAGAATTGACAGATGAACTTAATAAATTCTTTGATCAAATCAACACAGACATCATAAATAAAGAAGAAATAATTGCTAGAGTTCTTAATCGTTTTGAACGAGATTGTAAGAATACACTGAGTGAAAAAATAATAGTGTATGTAACGCTAGTCGAAAATCTTTTGAAACTTGGATACAGAAGAATAGAAGGCTTACATAGGATTAAAGAGGAGTTGCAACTATTCAATATGGAAGATATTCGTGATGAGCAACTGATAGAAGAGGAAAGGAGGGATCTAGTAGTAAGAATTGATAACGCATTGGATGAATTTGAGAATATAAGTTAATATTTATGAAAATTGGATTTTTTATACAATATAGACGACCAACAAACCAATACTAATTTCAAAAATTCTCGATAGATTTTTAAAAGGCTTATTCCAAGGAACACTGAAAAGGAATAAGCTTGTATATTGACAGATTTATGCCAATAGACCAATAAAAATAATGAGAGAAAGAATTGCCCGTATTGTGGTCTTTTTGTCATAGTCCCTATCCGGGTTGTTAATGAATTGCCCCCCAGTGCCGAATGAACCCATCATTCAACCAATAACACATCTTACCCATGTAATACTCGTATAAAAATTTCGTCATTTTGTTTGTACGCACATAAAATGCTTTAATTTTATAACCTATATATCCCTATTCCGTTACATCAAACAGGTTGATTATGGTCAGATACCACCATGATTAACCTGTTTTTTGTTACCTTCGCTTTCTCGCAGTTTTTTGAAATCAAATGCAACTGTAGCATACACCATCCCGATAGGGACGAAGAGAAGGTAATATATCGCATCTTCTAGGATGGATAGAGCGACCATTAATATTGTCAGGACTTATCTCCAAATTGTCCGCAACGAATGGAATACTTGCCGCGATGGTTATCGTGAATGAACAATCTGGTGACGACCAGTTGACATAGACAAGTAAGGACCCTGCCAAGGCCTGCTGGTTTCCGGCAGCAACC
>NZ_ASSC01000862.1 GCF_000520735.1 Paenibacillus forsythiae T98 | reverse complement strand
GGTGGGGGGGAGCCGATACGGATGCTGCAGGACCCGGAACGGGAACTGAGCTTCGGCTTCTTTTATAAAGAGCAGGTGTATTGATTGGAACACATTCTTTCTTGCAAGGAAGAGGAGGGGAGAAGAGATATGAACACTGTGGCCAAGCCGCAATATAAAGGCAAGCGTTACCGCTTGGACAAACCGGAGCTCCTGGCTCCGGCGGGCAATCTGGAAAAATTGAAATTTGCCGTGCACTATGGCGCGGACGCGGTATATATCGGCGGGCAGAAGTACGGCCTGCGCTCGAATGCCGACAATTTCAGCTTCGAGGAAATGCGCGAAGGCGTGGAGTTCGCGAAGAAATACGGCGCCAAAGTATTTGTGGCGACCAATATTTACGCCCATAATGAAGATATCGCCGGGATCGAGGAATATCTGCGCAATTTGCACGAGGTTGGCATCGCCGCGATCATTGTGGCCGACCCCGCGATTGTGGATATCGCCCTGCGGACCGTGCCCGGCCTTGAAGTGCATCTCAGCACCCAGCAGTCGACGCTGAACTGGCAGGCCGTGGCCTTCTGGAAGGAAGAGGGGCTGCCCCGCGTCGTGCTGGGCCGTGAAACGAGCCTTCGGGAAATTGCGGAGATCAAGGAGCATGTCGATATCGAAATCGAGGCTTTCATCCATGGAGCGATGTGTTCCTCGTATTCCGGCCGCTGCGTGCTGTCCAACCATTTTACGGACCGTGATTCGAACCGCGGGGGATGCTGCCAATCCTGCCGGTGGAAGTACGATTTGTTCGAGGATGCCCGTCCGGGGGAGGTCTGGGTCTCCGAGGAGCAGAGCGCGGGAGGGTCTCCGCAGCGTCTGGTGCCGGGCGTTACGCAGCTTCCGCTGCATCAGCCGGAGGACAACCCGTTCTCGATGGGCGCGAAGGACCTCTGCATGCTGGAGAGCATTCCCGACCTGATCGAAGCAGGCATTGACAGCTTTAAAATCGAGGGACGGATGAAGTCGATCCACTATGTTGCCACCGTAGTCAATGCCTACCGCAAGGCAATCGACGCTTACATGGCTGATCCCGAGCATTACGAGATGAAGCGGGAATGGCTGGACGAGCTGAACAAAGCGGCCAACCGTCCGCTGAACACGGGCTTTTTCTACGACACGCCGGATCATGAGGATCATATTTACGAGCCGGAGGAAAAAGCCGCGCCTTATGATTTTGCCGGCCTCGTGCTGGATTATGACGCGGAGACGGGAATGGCGCTCATTCAGCAGCGCAATCATTTTAAACCGGGGCAGGAAGTGGAGTTCTTCGGACCGGACCGCCTTCCGTTCAAGCAGATTGTGGGCGAGCTTCAGGATGAGCAGGGCGCTTCTCTGGATGCGGCCCGCCATCCCCTGCAGCCTATTCGGATGAAGGTGGAGCAGCCTGTGGCTTATTTTGATATGATGCGCAAGAAGAAATAAGGATAGCCGCGTGTATACGCGTGAAAGCGGGCGTGTTCCTGGAATCATAGGAGCCGCCCGTTTTTTTGTGCCATGGGAGAAGCCTTAGGACTAAAGACATAAAAAAATTGGAACAGATATAAGTTATTTCTGCCAGCCTGCCGATATAAAAGATATCGCTTACATAACGTATGGCAAATTCATCGGGCAGGTGATCTGAATGGGAGCTCCTAAACAGGAGAGAAAGAGAAATCGGAGACAGGAACGGTTGGCAAAAGCGGGTCCGGCGGGCGGCGGCGAAGCCTTGCATTCCCGGACGAGGACAGATTGGAGACAATGGCTGCACGGAACCAAGCGGCAATTCAGAAGGGTAAATCCCGCCAGGTCAGTCGGGGTGAAGCTGTTTCTGATTTTTCTATCGTCTATCGTCGTGGTGGTGCTGGGTCTGGGACTGATGTCATATACCAAGGCCAGGAACACCATTAAGGATAACGTATCCGAGGCGAACCGCCAGACGATTATTCAGAATGCCGAGAAGCTTGATATTCTTTTGAACCAATATGAGACATTGGCCTTGCAGGTGTTCTTCGATCCGCAAATTCAGGAGCGGCTTGCCACTCTTGAAAACGCTTTATCTTATTATGAGCAGTTTGTGGCCAATGATGATATCGGCAAAAAGCTGAGCAACCAGACGACCTCGGATGCCAACATTGCAAGCTTTTCCCTGATTCCGGAAGATGCCAAGCGGCAGATTATCTCAAGCGGAAATCGCGATCTGGTCAAGAACGACATACGGGAAATGGACTGGTACAAGCAAGCGGTAGCCAATACCGAGAGCTATCAGCCATGGTTTGTCAAGGAATCCGCCAGCCAGCAATTTTACTGGTTCCCGATGAATATCGGAGTGAAGGACAGCACCAATGTCGGCGTCATCCGAAGAATCAAGTCTATGGACGGCGGGGCGGGCTACGTTATTCTGATCGAGCTTAAAAAAGATATATTTGAAGAGGCTTTCAAAAGCGTCAGGCTGGGGGAAGACGCACATGTTCAGCTTGTTTCTCCAGACGGGAACGTTATCGCTTCCTCGATCAAAGAGGAGGACGGACAAGCGTCGCAATACACTTTTATCAAGGACAGCAAAACCAATAACAACAGCATAGAGGCCACGGACGCGGGAAGACATGATCTGCTTGCCGTCTTCAGTCCGCTTGCGAAGGCCGACTGGAAGCTTGCGGGCATCATCCCCACCCATGAGCTTGTGAAGGAAGCGAAGCCGATTCTCATTACGACTTATGTCGCAGCGGCCGCGGCCGCTCTGCTGGCGCTGCTGCTTGGCGTATGGATGGTGCGCATGATTGCCCGCCCGCTCGCCCGGCTCAAGGATCTGATGGGTCTGGGCGCCCAGGGGGATCTGACGGTACGCACACCCTATACGTCCTCGGACGAGATCGGCCAGCTGTCGGCTTCCTTTAATCTGATGATGGAACGCATTACGGAGCTGGTCTCCCAGACGGCGGAAACGGCCCATGATGTGCTGGAGACGGCGGGCGAGCTCGGGGAAGCTTCCCGCAAGACGGCGGATTCCGCCAGGGATATTGCGGTCGCCACCGAAGAAATCGCGGAAGGCGCCGGGAGCCTGGCGATCGAAGCCGAGAAAGGCAATGATCTCACCGCCGCATTGTCGCGCCAGATGGAGAGCGTCATCCTTGCCAACAAGGAAATGGATCAAGCGGCCCGGCTCGTTGGCGAGTCGAGCGGCAGGGGCGCGAAGCAGCTTGAGGAGCTGATGAAGCAGACCGGCCGCACGGGAGAAATGACTAAGGCGCTCGTGGATAAAGTGGACAATTTGAAAGAAACCGCCATGTCCGTGCTCAAGGTGCTTGATGTCATGAAAAATATTACACAGCAGACGAATATTTTGTCGCTTAACGCCACGATTGAAGCGGCGCGGGCGGGAGAGGCCGGACGGGGCTTCATGGTGGTAGCGGGCGAGATTCGCGGGCTGGCCGATCAGACCCGGGAATCGATTGCTTTGGTGGCGGGGATCACCGACAAGATCATGACTGAAATGAATGAGACGGTGAATGTGCTTTCCGAGGTAACGCCGCTGTTCGCTGCGCAGGTGAGCTCCGTGAAGAGCACCGGGGATATTTTCGTATCGGTTCGCGGGCAGATGGACAGCTTCGTATCCAGTCTGCAATCGGTCACCGCGTCGATTGACAGCCTGGGGAGTGCGCAGGTCGAGCTGTCCGAGGCGATGAGCAATGTCAGCGCCGTGGCGGAGGAATCGTCCGCGACTTCGGAAGAGGTGGCCTCGCTCAGCAGCGAGCAGCAGAATGTAAGCGATCAGCTCGTCACCCTGTCGGCCAAACTGGAAAGCGTTTCCGCAAACTTGAAGGAAAAGCTGGCGCTGTTCAAGATCTAGCCGGTTTAACCGGAATTACCCGTACTAAACTGGAGAGAGCCTTTCGCCGCCGCGAAGGGCTCTTTGGCGCATATCAGTCGCAGGTTGCGGCATGCTTCTTGCACATACTGGGCATAATAGGGAAAAATTTCGGTTCGGAGGCGGCAAGATGCGGAATAAGCGTCAACAACGTAACAAGCGAATGTATATAGCCATCGGTGTTCTGGCTGCCGCTTTTGCTCTGCTGGCGCTGCGGCTCGCCTGGCTGCAATTCGTGATCAGCGGACGGCAGACCCCGGGAGGGCAGTACCCTCTCGCCAAAATGTCGCAAATTCAGAGCGAGCGGGAGCTTGTGCTCGATACCGGACGGGGGCGGCTGTATGACCGCCGCGGTCTGCCGCTGGCCGGAGAAACGGTCTGGACGGCGGCTTTTTTTCCCCGGGAGGAAGGAAGACCTGCGGCGGATGCAGGTGGAGAATCGGCCGCTCTTCACCGGCTGGCGGCTGTACTCGGCGCGTCCTATGAACAGCTCAAGGACAGAAGAGAGAAGCTGGCGCAGCCCTTCCTGTGGCCCGAGAAGTCCGGCGGAGGGCCGCTTGCGCTTACGAAGGAGCAGGCGGACGAAATCAGCAGGCTTGATATTGACGGCGTTCGGGTGATGCCCTTTGCCCGCAG
>NZ_ASSC01000861.1 GCF_000520735.1 Paenibacillus forsythiae T98 | reverse complement strand
GCTGCTGCTCGACGAGCCGGCGGCCGGGATGAACCCGAACGAGACGCGCGATTTGATGAATCTTATCGCCTGGATTCGCAAGGAGTTCGACCTTACCATTCTTCTTATCGAGCATGACATGTCGCTTGTTATGGGCGTCTGCGACCGGATTTATGTACTCGACCGCGGAATGCTCATTGCAAACGGTACGCCGTCCGAAATCCGGAGCAATCCGAAGGTTATCGAAGCGTATTTGGGACAGGAGGCGTAAAGGCTATGCTTACAGTACAGGGAATCAACGTTTACTACGGTGCCATTCACGCTCTGAAGGACCTCAGCATCAGCGTCAACCAGGGAGAGATTGTTACGCTGATCGGCGCCAACGGCGCCGGGAAGTCGACGCTCCTCAAGACGCTGTCGGGATTGCTTAAGCCCAAGACGGGAAGCATTGAATTCTTGGGGAAATCTATTACGAACCAGAGCGTCCAGGCGATCGTCAAGCAGGGGCTGATTCATTGTCCCGAAGGACGGCGCGTGTTTGCCAATATGTCTGTAGAAGAAAATCTTGAGCTTGGCGCTTACTTGCAGGATTCCAGCAATTTGGCAGCCGATTTCGAGAAAGTCTACAATACATTCCCGAGACTGCGGGAACGCAAGAAGCAGCAAGCCGGAACGCTGTCCGGCGGCGAGCAGCAAATGCTCGCTATGGGTCGTGCCATCATGGGACATCCGAAGCTGCTGCTGCTGGATGAGCCGTCCATGGGCCTTGCCCCGTTACTCGTGCAGGACATCTTCAAGATTATTCAGGAAGTGAATGCAGCCGGGACGACTGTGCTGCTGGTTGAACAGAATGCGCATCAGGCGCTCAAAATCGCCCACCGCGCCTATGTGCTGGAGACCGGCAGAGTCGTACTGGAAGGAGACGCCAAGGAATTGGCCGATTCGGAAGAAATCAAGATGGCTTATCTTGGACACTAACGGGTTATTCCTAATCATGGCATCACAGAACCAACATATAAATTAAATTATCTGGGAGGCAAGGAGAACAATGAAGAAAATCGGGGCCATTCTTTTGTC
>NZ_ASSC01000860.1 GCF_000520735.1 Paenibacillus forsythiae T98 | reverse complement strand
CAGCCCGAGAGCCGATGCTCCCGGGCTGCTGCCATATGATTTAACTCGATTACCCGCCAAGTGAGCGTCCGTTAAGTTTCTCCATGCCCGGGCCGTTATACGATTTGCCCCGGTTCCGGATTTGGGCCGGGCTCCGGCCCAAGGTCCGGGGATTGCGGCTGACGCTCCTTGCCCGGCGGATTGAACAGATACACAATGTAGCCGACGAGCAGCGGCATAATAATCGTGATGCTGCCTGCGATCACATTCACCGGCTCCCGCATGAAGATCAGGGGAATACCCATCAGAACGCTGTCGAACACGACATGGCTGAACATGGCGGCGATGAAGCCGTAGCGCAGAAAAATATAGCTGAACAGCAGGCCGATCACCGTCAGCTCAATCGGGCGGGAGCTGATCGGATAGATCGGATAGAGCGTATGCCCGAACGCCCAGATGACGGTCGTGATCAGGCTGGCGAGCAGGGTGCTGCGCACGATTTTTTTCAGCATCCGGATGCCGAACAGACGGTAGACCGCCTCCTCGGATAATCCGGCCAGCCAGGCGACGATCGGCAGCAGCCAGGCATAGCGCATATTGTAGGGCGACTGGGAAGAGTCCGTCGTTGACCAGTTATGGAGCGTGTACTGTAAAATAACAAACATCAGCGTTTGCACGCCGAGCAGCACGAACGCCCAGACATAACCGGCGTAGACGCTGCTCTTGACGTATTGGCCATAGCCTGGTTCTTTGGCGCGGGGCCAGGGATTCAGCCCTTCCTCCTTGCGCCACAAGCCGTTTCCGCCGACGAGAGAGAAATAGAGCAGCGCGGACATCAGCAGACTGTACAGCGCATAGATGATGAACATGACGACGGACGTGATCCTGTCAACCGAGGACGTGCCGGACGTTTCGGGCAGCATGTTGTAGGTGCTGATCATCATAATGACAAAGTGGGCGATACTTAAAAAGACGCCGCGCGCAAAAGAAGTGTGTTTCCGGCGGAGAATACTGTAGATTAACGCCAGAACGCCAAGCGCAAAAGTAGGCAGCCCGTAACCGAACAGTGTAAAGCGGGTGGCGCTCTTCACTTGCGATTCTACATAGTCGGTATGCCACTCCGGTGCAGTAAATCCGGGCTTGAAGTACGAGACTTTTCCTTCGCTAAACTTGAAAGCATATTGCAGCGGGACTTCTCCCACTTTGACCGAGCTGTCGGTGTAGACCAGCCCGTATTGCCCCGGGGAGGGGTTCTCCTTCAGCCGGGAGAGGT
>NZ_ASSC01000859.1 GCF_000520735.1 Paenibacillus forsythiae T98 | reverse complement strand
CGCTCTCCATGCGAGAGCGTGGATTGAAATTGACCATCTGAGCTTGATACGCTTAAGCTGCCGGTGTCGCTCTCCATGCGAGAGCGTGGATTGAAATGTAGTAGACTACATGCTGGGTAAGCCTATCGTATGGTCGCTCTCCATGCGAGAGCGTGGATTGAAATCGCCATTGGGCGGTGTCAATCGCAGTGAGAACGAGTCGCTCTCCATGCGAGAGCGTGGATTGAAATCGCGCCAACCTTACGAAAGGCGTAAACGGTCAGCGTCGCTCTCCATGCGAGAGCGTGGATTGAAATACATCATTGTTGACCGCGATCAGCATCATCAGTGGTGGTCGCTCTCCATGCGAGAGCGTGGATTGAAATGACTCCACAAGAGTATGCTAAGGCTTATGTCACT
>NZ_ASSC01000858.1 GCF_000520735.1 Paenibacillus forsythiae T98 | reverse complement strand
GCATTCAAGGGAAACCGTCCGGTTTCCCTTGAATGCGGCGCCCCAATGATCTATGTGGATGAGTTGGATTCAGCCACGATCCAGTCCCGGGACCAGCGCTCCAAATCCCGAATGACCGATTCCAGCGCCTTTCCCTTCTCGGTCAGGGAATATTGAATCCGCACCGGCGTTTCGGGGAACACCTCCCGGCGTACGATGCCCTCCTGCTCCAGATCTTTCAGCCTCTCGGACAGAAGCCTTCCGCTAAGAGGCAGGGAGGCCTCGATAGCGCCGAAACGCTGGGGGCCCTGAAGCAGCTGGTAGATGATCAGGCCGGTCCAACGCTTTCCGATAATATCCATGCTTTTTTGCAGCCGGGGACACAAGGAAGTCTGCTTCATTTGTCTCACCTCTTGCTCTCATTATAAACGAAAAGATTATGGACTAAAACCAATCGGAAACAAAACAAGCATAAGAAGGAGGAGATTACAATGGGGAAAAAGAAAAAATTGCCGAGCCCTCCCCGGGCGAACAAGGAGGAGGCTCCGGCAACCTTGAAGGACCTGCTGAGCAGTGAAGTATTGAACAAGCTGAAGGCGCAGGCCGATGAGCTGAAGAATGAGGAGAAGGACCGCAAAGAGGCGGAGCGCAAGGCGGCGGAGGAAGCGCGGAAGGTCGAGCAGAAGCGTCTGGACAACGATTTTGCCCATCTGCTGGAGAACAGCAGCCAGGACTGGCGGAAATACAAATAACCATTCAGAAATACAGAAGAGCTGTCCGAGACGTTCGGCCGGCTTTTTTGCGTGTGCATGTGCAAGCTCCGAACTGATCCCGGAGCACCGCAATTTCAAGGGAATGCAGCGCGCTTATTTCTTGAAGCCTCTGCAAAGATTAAAAAGTTGTTACTTCATATGGGGGGAGGCGGAATATGATAGGGATAGAAATGGAAGCGAGACTGTACGCTGGTTAGGAGAGTTTTGTGTTGAGAAAACTAATTATCCCCGTATTTGCTGCCGTCATCCTGGCTGGTCTGGCAGCCTTTATCAGTTTCAGGCAAGAGCCCCGCAAGGTCAATTTCGAGGTTTCCGGACGAGTGCTGAAATCATCCTGTCCCGTCGAATACTCGCATAACGAGCTGATGGTCCCGCAAGCCTTCGCCGAACATCTTCTGGGCGCAAATATCCGCTGGGATCGGCCCGCGCCCCTGCCAAAGAAGGTCTACTACAAAGATAAAGTGGCGGTCCTGATGTATCATCATCTGTCCCGGAAGCCGCCGAAGCCCTCCATCCTGTCGGTGGACCGGTTCGAGGGCCAGATGAAGCTGCTGAAGCAGGAAGGCTATAATGTGATAACCATGGATCAGTACCGGCGGTTTATGCTTGGCAACGGCAGGATTCCGGACAATGCCGTGCTGCTCACCTTTGACGACGGTTATGAGAGCTTCTACGAGTTGGCCTTTCCGATATTGCGAAAATACGGCTATACGGCGGTGGATTTCGTGATCGTCTCCGGTATCGATGACCGCAGCAAGCCGGGCTTTCCCAAGTTGACCTGGCAGCAGATGCGGGAGATGAAGAAGTTCGGAATGGGCTTTTACAATCACACCTATGATCTTCATTACTATGACGTTGTCAACGCCAAAGGCGGCAAGAAGCCCGCGCTGGTCGCGCACCATTACATAAAAGATAAATCCCGGAATGAGAACAACCAAGAGTATTACGACAAAGTGAAGAAAGATTTGGGACTGGCGGAGCGAAGACTGAGGGAGGAGCTCGGCAATACCGATTCGGCGCTTGCTTTTCCGTATGGGGCCTATAATGACGAGGTGCTTGGCATTACGGCTTCGCTCGGCATTCCGCTGACCTTCACGATTAAGGAGGGGCTTGTCGGCAGGGGGGAACGGAATGCCGGACGCATCAACGGGGGGAGCAATTTGCTGACTCCGGCGCAAACGATTGACCGGATCAGGCAGTTCGTGCCGAAGCGGGAGTTGACGGTGAACGGACGCAGCGTGTCGCTGACCGGCGCCGAGCCGGAGTTCAGAAACGGACGGCTGCTGGTTCCGCTCGACAACCTTTGCCGGTCGCTGCACATCACGATGGATTACGACCGGAATGACGGAATAGTAAAGCTGACGATGCCGGAAGCGCACCATGAGTAGCGCCGCTGCGGTAGACGAACCTGTGTCTACGTCGTACAATAATTTTCAATACGAATCCAAGTAAAGAGGAGGCGGCCGGGATGAAGGTGGGAGTCGTATCGGATACTCATATGACCCGAATGGCGAAGAAGCTGCCGAAAGCGTTGGTTGAGGGGCTTAAGGGGGTTGAACTGATTCTGCATCTGGGCGACTGGGTCGACATGGAAATCTATAATGAGCTGTCCACTCTGGCTCCGGTTGACGGAATTGCCGGAAACAACGACGGACAGGACATTGTGAAGCGCTTCGGCGAGCGCAAGATTGTGACGGTTGAAGGCGCGCGCATCGGCATGGTTCACGGACATCGGCCCTATACCGGGAGGGGTACGGATTTCAATGCCTTGAGAGCCTTTGAGGGCGAGGGCCTGGACTGCATTCTGTTCGGCCATTCCCACCAGCCCCTCTTGCGGAGAGAGAACGGCGTGCTGCTGTTCAATCCGGGTTCGCCGACAGACAAGCGGCGGGAGAAGCTGTATTCGTTCGGGCTGCTGGATATCGGTGAAGGAAAGATCGAAGCTCGCCATATTTTTTATGAATCGAAGGGATGAAGTCGCATGGCGATGGAACTGCGCGAGCTGACCGTTTCGGAAGGCAAGGAAATCTATGAGATGGCCCGCGAAATCGGGGCCGGAGAGAACGGGTTTGTAAATAGTCTGTATATTGCCGGGTACTCGAAATTCCTGAGGCTGCTTCCGGTTCTGCGGGATTATTCGCGCGGGGTCGGCCTGCCGCCGGGGCATGTGCCGCAAACCCTGTATTTCCTGTACGCGGAAGGCAGGCCGGTGGGCTACGGCAAGCTGCGCCACCGGCTGACCGACTCCT
>NZ_ASSC01000857.1 GCF_000520735.1 Paenibacillus forsythiae T98 | reverse complement strand
GGGCTGCTGCTGCTGCCGGGACTGTCCGTCAGCTCGGACGGTCCCGTGAGGTCGATTCTGCTGTTCTCGAAGGGGACGGCGGAAGAAGCGGCGAATGGAATAATCGCCGTAACGAACACGTCGGCTACGTCGGTGAACCTGCTGAAAATTTTGCTGGAGAAGGCCGTGGGCGGACATCCGGAGTACATAAGCGCCGAGCCGAATCTGGAGAAGATGATGGAGCGGGCCGATGCCTGTCTGCTGATCGGCGACCATGCCATCCGGGCGATGTGGCAGAACAGGAAGTATACGGTTACCGACCTGGGCGAGATGTGGAAGCGGTGGACGGGCCTTGGAATGACCTTTGCGGTATGGGCTATAAGCCGGAAATCGGCGCGGGAAATTCCGGATAGGGTTGCCGAAATTTGCCAAGCCTTAATTAAGAGCAAGCGGCGGGGACTGCGGAATCTGGCGCCGATTGTTTCGGAGGCTTGCAATGCAATCGGCGGAGATTCCGGATACTGGTCTGGTTATTTCCATAATTTGTGTTATGATTTTGGAGAAAGGCAGCAGGAAGGCTTGAATCTCTATTTCCGCTATGCCAATGAAATGGGGCTGCTGCCGCAGAAGGTGAAAATGGAGTTCTGGAGCGATAATCTGCTGACACGGGTGAAGGAATGAAACGACTGCAAATGTTCGGCCTGCTAAACAAGGATATGGATGCTCTTGAGAAGGAATTGTACCGCAGTGTACAGGGGGACGATGCTCTGCTTACGGAAACTTCGCTCCATCTGCTGAAGGCCGGCGGCAAGCGGCTGCGTCCCGTATTTGTGCTGATGGGCGGTAAATTCGGCACATACGATCTCGACAAGCTGAAACGGGTCGCCGTTCCTCTGGAGCTGATTCACAGCGCTTCCCTCGTTCACGATGACGTCATCGACGATGCGGATACGCGGCGAGGCGAGCCGACCGTCAAGGCCAAATGGGGCGACAAGATCGCGATGTACACCGGCGATTATATCTATGCCAAGGCGCTGGGCATCACGGCGGAGCTGCCGAACCCCCGCATCCATCAGATCCTGTCCAAAGCGATGGTGGAGATGACGATTGGCGAGATGGAGCAGATCCGCGACTTCTTCAACAGTGAACAGAGCGTGCGCCATTATTTGCGGCGCATCCGGCGCAAAACCGCTCTGCTGATCGCCATCAGCTGCCAGCTTGGGGCGCTTGCCGCCGATGCGGAACCGGAGAATGCCCAAATGCTCTACAATTATGGCTACAATGTAGGAATGGCCTTCCAAATCGGCGACGATCTGCTTGATCTGAGAGGAACGGAGAAGCAGATCGGCAAACCGCCGGGCAGCGACATGCGGCAGGGCAATATTACTCTGCCGGTCATCTACACCCTGGAGGACGACCGGCTTCGCGGCGCCCTTCTGGATGAGCTGGAGCAGATTCGCGAAGGCCGAGCGGGAGTTGGCCGCGCCATCGACCTCATTCTGTCCGGCGACGGCATTTCCCGCGCGGAGGAGCTGTCCTCGCGTTACATCGGCAAGGCGCTGGCCGCGCTGGATCAATTGCCGAACAACCGCACCAAGGGGAATTTGCGCGACATTGCCTATTTCGTAACCGGCAGGGCATACTGATAATGCCGCAGGGTCCGAATTGACCATTTAACAGACGGCGGCGATTTTGGTAATATAGCTTAATAGACCATCATTCATAAGGGAGAATGGAGAGTGAACCCTATGGAAAGAACGTATTTGATGATCAAGCCTGATGGTGTGCAGCGGGGTCTGGTAGGCCGCATTGTAGCCCGTTTCGAAGACAAAGGTTTTAAGCTGGTCGCCGCCAAGCTCGTCACGGTAACGGAGGAGCAGGCGAAGGTTCACTATGCGGAACATGAAGGCAAGGATTTTTTCCAGGAGCTGGTCTCGTTTATCACCTCCGGCCCCGTCTTCTCGATGGTCTGGGAAGGCGACGACGTAATCGCTCTGTCCCGATTGCTGATCGGAAAGACGAAGGTGGCCGAGGCGCTTCCGGGAACAATCCGCGGGGATTTTGCCAGCCATACCCCTCTCAATCTCATTCACGGTTCCGACTCTCCCGAGAGCGCGGCGAGGGAAATCGCCAACTTTTTCGCTCCAGAGGAACTGAACAAGTATAATAAAGATATTGCGGCCTGGATCTGATCCGGGCATATAGACAGGGGTAGATGACCATGATGCCTGAACGCGAAGCGGCGGCAGCCGATCCCGATTACAAAGGGTTCATTCAAAATGTCAACAAAAGTACGGGCATCGACCTGTCACAGTACAAGGAAGCCCAGATGAAACGGCGTCTGACGACACTCCGCACGAAGAACGGATACCATACCTTTTCCGATTTTTTCGCGGCGATGATGGCAGACAAGGGTCTGTTTTACGAGTTTCTGGACCGGATGACGATCAACGTCTCTGAATTTTGGCGCAATCCGGGCCGCTGGGAAGTGCTTCGCGACACTATTTTGCCTGAACTCCAGGAGAGCGGCAAGCGGCTTAAGCTGTGGAGCGCGGCTTGTTCCACCGGGGAAGAGCCGTATACGCTCGCCATGATCCTGTCCGATAAAAAAATTCTGCGCGAGGCCAGCATTCTGGCGACCGATATCGATGAAGGCGCACTCGCGAAGGCGGGCAAGGGAGTCTATCTTGAACGTTCGCTGAAGGATGTGCCGGGGGATGTGGCCGCACGGTACTTCTCGCCCGAGGGACCGATGTACAAGATCAGCGAGGAACTGAAGAAATACATCGACTTCCGCAAGCAGAATCTGCTGCTGGACAAATTCGATGCCGGATTCGATCTGATCGTGTGCCGGAACGTAATGATCTATTTCACGGAGGAAGCGAAGGATAAGCTGTACCGCAAGTTCTCGGCGAGTCTCCGTCCGGGCGGTTATTTATTCGTTGGAAGCACGGAGCAGATCTTTACGCCCTCCAAATACGGGTTCGAATCTACGGAAACGTTCTTTTACCGCAAAAAATAACGCGTTGCTCCGCGGTCTTTCTGATAAGGTATACTTTCGGCTGCTTGCAGAGATACTGAATGATAGAGTCAGTATGCCAAACGAAAGGTCGTAAGGAAATGGATAAAAGCAAGGTAATCGACGCATACCGCCGGGGATTCATTACGGTCAAGGAATGCGGACAAATTCTCGGTGTGGAGGATGTGCAGCTTCAGCTCCTGCTTCGGCAGGAGGAGAGCAAACTTTCCTCCATGCGCCAAAGCCTGCGCGTCGGCGGCTAAAGTCCCGCTTCAGCGCAGTCGGCCAAGCCGCCGCCCGCTCCTGAAAGAAGGAGTTCGGGCGGCTTTTTTGTGAAAAATATGATAGAGGCCGCCTTATGCGGCTATCTTGTGTAACTTTCTTGTCAAAAGTGATTTCCCTATACTATAATGAGCAAAGGTCATCACGGATTTTAGCAGTTTACAGTTTGAAAGCGCGAAGGGGGAACGCAGCATGAGTTTACGTTATTTAACGGCGGGGGAGACGCATGGTCCCCAGCTTACGGCAATTATAGAGGGTCTGCCCAGCAATCTTACGCTGGATTTTGAACAGCTTAACTTTCAACTGCAGCGGCGCCAGAAAGGCTACGGCCGCGGCCGCCGCATGCAAATCGAGAAGGATACCGCCCAGATTGTCGGCGGTGTGCGCCACGGAGTTACAACCGGAGCTCCGGTTGCGCTGGTTGTCGAGAATAATGACTGGACGCACTGGAAGAACATCATGAATGTTGAGCCGATTCCGGGCGCGGAAGAGGACAAGCGCCGGGTGAACCGGCCTCGTCCGGGCCATGCGGACCTGAACGGGGGGCTTAAATATAACCTGACGGATTTGCGCAATGTCCTGGAGCGCTCCAGCGCCCGGGAAACGGCGGCGCGGGTGGCCTGCGGCGCGGTGGCGCGTCAGCTGCTCGAAGCGTTCGGGGTGAAGATTGCCGGACAAGTTATTCGTATCGGCGAAATCGAGGCTCCTGCGAATGACCTCCCGATAGACGAACTGATTGTTCGCACGGAAGAATCCTCGGTCAGAGTTGTAGACAAGGAAACCGAGAAGAAAATGGAAGCCTACATAGACCAGATCAAGGAAGAAGGCGACTCCATCGGCGGAATCGTGGAGTGTATCGTCGAAGGACTTCCGGTCGGCCTTGGGACCTATGTTCAATATGACCGCAAGTTGGATGCAGCCATTGCCGGCGCGGTCATGTCGATTAACGCCTTCAAGGGCGTGGAGATCGGGATCGGCTTTGAAGCAGGGAAGCTGCGCGGCTCGAAGGTCCATGACGAGATTATGTACGATCCGGCCCGCGGATACCACCGGGGAAGCAATCGGCTCGGAGGCTTTGAAGGCGGAATCACAAATGGTATGCCCGTAGTGGTTCGCGGAGTGATGAAGCCGATTCCGACGCTCTACAAGCCTTTGCAGAGTGTGGATATTGATACGAAGGAGCCTTTTACCGCACAGGTGGAGCGTTCCGATGCCTGCGCGGTGCCTGCGGCATGCGTCGTGATGGAGAATGTGGTTGCCTGGGAAATCGCCAAGGCGTTCCTGGAGAAATTCGGCGGGGATTCCCTGGAAGAAATCAGAGCCAACTATAATAACTATCTCGCCCAAGTGGAGAGCTATTGATATGCGGAGAATTCAGGTAGATTTGGGCGAACGCTCCTATCCGATTGTGATCGGCAGCGGAATACTGGAGGGCATTGCCGGACTGTGCGGGGAGGCCGGATTCCCGGTTCGCAGCCCGCTGCTGATCGTCAGCGACAGCGAAGTAGCCCCTCTGTACCTCTCTGATCTGGAATCGCGGCTTAAGGCCGGGGGCTATACGGCAGTCAGCCATGTCATTCCTTCGGGAGAAGCGTCGAAGTCTCTGACTGTGTATGAGGAAGTGATGACGACGGCGATTTCTGCCGGACTGGACCGCAGCTCCGCCGTTCTGGCGCTCGGAGGCGGGGTCGTCGGCGACTTGGCGGGCTTCGTGGCCGCCACTTATATGCGCGGCATCGGCTTCCTGCAGATTCCGACGACGATACTGGCGCATGACAGCAGCGTCGGCGGCAAAGTGGCGGTCAACCACCCGTTGGCGAAGAATATGATCGGCGCCTTCTATCAGCCGAAAATGGTCGTGTACGACCTGAACACGCTGAAGTCGCTTCCGCCGCGCCAGGTTCGGTCCGGACTGGCTGAAGTTCTCAAGCACGGGCTTATCCTGGACCGTGAATTCGCCTATTGGTGCCGGGATCATGCCGCTGAGCTGCTGGCGCTGGAGCCTGAGGCGCTCGGCTATGCGCTGGAGCGCGGCTGCGCCATCAAGGCTGACGTAGTGGGCGAGGATGAAAGGGAGCACGGGCTGCGCGCGATCCTGAACCTGGGCC
>NZ_ASSC01000856.1 GCF_000520735.1 Paenibacillus forsythiae T98 | reverse complement strand
GGAAAGCCGTAGAGGCTACAGGCTCCGCCGATATCGCATTTGTCAGTCTGGTAAACGAAGATGTTTTTGATACAGTGCTGCCAGGAAAGATTATTGATTATATGTGCATGGGCAAACCTATCGTAGGGGCGATTTCTGGTTATGCAGCAGAAGTTATTGAGCGTGCCAACTGCGGGTATGTGTCAAGGGCAAGACGGAGTGAAGAAATTCAGCGGTACATCATGGAGCTGATGGAGAGCGAAGCGTTGAGGAAGCAATTAGGCGATAACGGCTCGGAGTATGCTTATCGAAATTTTCGCTGGGAAGAAAATATTAGAGTACTGACTAAGGTGTTGGAGAGAGAGTATGAAGAAAAAAGTGTGCATGTTTGTGTGGAATCATTTCACCAATGACGCCCGAGTACTGCGTGAATGCTCAGCACTTGCCGAAGCTGGTTATACGGTGGATCTGATAGCGATTCATGATCATAAGAACCCGACTTTGCCGAGACGAGAAATGAGACCGGAGGGATTTACCGTAATTCGTGTAAAAAATGAGTTGAAGGGTCTAAGCCTACTGAGCGGAGCTGTTAAAAGAGTCACCGCTATAGTTAAATTCAACCTTTTTACCAAGCTAGGCGTAATAATAGCTGCAGCTGCTTTCATTCGTTATATGCCTTTTCTAGCTATGCTCTTTTTTCTATTAATCCTTTTATTCTTTCCGCGCAAGCTGCGGACATTGTATTTGCGTACTTATATTTTGATGCAGATGGTAGTATTTGGTTTGGCGAAGCATTATGATATCGTTCATTCCAATGATCTGAACACTATGCCCCAAGGCTTTCTCTGCGCCCGCCTATTCCGAAGAAGAGTGTTTATTTACGACTCCCATGAAGTTCAGACAAGCCGGACAGGGTATAATAGCAGAATTTATGGTATAGCCGAGCGGTTTTTCATAAAGCATATTGATGTCATGATTATGGAGAATCATACACGAGCTAAGTACATCGAAGATTTGTACGGTTTCTACCCGAGGGTGGTCCATAACTATCCTGTTACTTACAAGAGGGCCGAATCTCATAAAGTTGATTTATATGAAGTTTTGGATATTCCAAGAGGAGAGCCGATCCTTCTGTATCAAGGCGGTATTCAAACCGGACGGGGACTCGATAAATTGATACTTGCGACTCCTAAGTTTGAACGTGGCGTAGTCGTCCTTATCGGTGACGGTAAGCTTAAACCGGAACTCATGGAAATGGTCAAGAGCATGAACCTTGAAGATCGAGTGAGGTTTATGCCAAAAGTGCCTGTCGAAGAATTGTTAAACTATACACGTAATGCCTATCTAGGCTTCCAGATCCTTAATAATGTCTGCTTCAATCATTACTCCGCTTCTTCCAACAAATTATTCGAGTATATTATGAGTTCTGTGCCTGTGGTAGCCTGTAGCTTTCCGGAGATTCAAAAGGTTGTGGAACAGGAAAATATCGGAGTTTGCGTAGATTCACATAATCCCGAATCTATCGCAGAGGCAGTCAATTATCTGTTAAATCATCCGGAAGATTATCAATTGAAGAAAGCAAATTGCTCGTATGCAAAAGCTAAATATAATTGGGAGAACGAGAAAAAACTGTTTCTAGAAATTCATTCACAGTTAGAAGCGATTTAACACCGCATTTCATTTTTACACTAAGGGTGAGGTCAGTGAAGTATGTTCCAGTGAGCGTAATCATAACTAACTACAACAAAGGAAAATACTTGACTGAATGCTTGCTTTCGGTTTTGGATCAATCGCTGTCTAACCTTGAAATTATTCTTGTAGATGATGGATCTACGGATAATAGTCATATAGTTATTGAAGAGTTATTGGAGAAATATTCGAGTCTTAAGGTTATTCGGCAATCCAATCAAGGGGTCAGCAGCGCACGAAATATTGGAATGCTTCAAGCCTCTGGCGAATATATAACCTTCCTTGATGCTGACGATTATGTTAATAAGGATGCTTATCGGTCTTTATACCTATTAGCGCAGCGGCAAAGGGCTTCGATAGCTATCGGAAATATCCGCTGCTTTAATGAGAGCAGATCCTGGAGTCTCCCATACTTAAAGCCTCTTTTTGATAGACGGAAATCGGTGGTCAGAAATATCAGGACTCATAATGAATTGAACTTATCTCCCTCGGTAGGTAACAAACTCTTTTCAAGAAATCTGGTTGTCCAGCATGGGATATTTTTTGATGAAGAATTATATATCGGAGAAGACTTGCTATTCACTCAAGCCTGTTCTCATCTTTCTGCTAGGATTGCAGTAATGGAAGATGTCATCTTGAATTACAGGGTGAATGAGGAGAGTAATACGCTTAGCTCCAAACCCACCCTCAGCTTCTTCGAGCAACTGCTGCTGCTGCAAAGCAAGATTAAGCAGTTATATGCATCAATGCAAGTTGCCAATTATATTGAACCGATTGAGAAAAGACAGCTTAAATTTCTCCTGAAATCAATGATGATGAAGGCCGAATTCATGAATGAGGAGTCAAGAATGGCACTCATGGAAATCGCCACAAAATTTCTGTCTCTGATTTCAGCAGATAGGTTCAAGTCTGAACTCACCACTGAAGAGCAACTGCTGCTTGAAATTCTGAAGCGAAAAAGCAGTCAGGATTTTGATAATTTTATTGCTCTACTTCCTGATTTTGAGGTTAACAATGACCTAATTAGAGAAAGCAACTGTTACTATTACTCTTGGTATAATCATTTTCAGGAGTACCGGGAGCTACTTCAAGTTAGAGAACTAACAGTCGTTTCAAAAATTGAAATTGCGGAACTAAAGGGACAGACGCTGTATTTGGGCGGGTACGCTTTTATTAAAGGCCTGCCGGCAGAAGGGATCCGGAAAAGTCTAGTATTCAGGAACAACACGGTAACTCATGTGATTCCCCTCCGGAATTGTCTGAGAACAGATATAACCTATTTATTTTCAAATAATCGGATTAATTACAATGATTCAGGCTTTGAGATCGTTGAAATAAATTTGCTGGAGTTATTGGGAGAAGGAAGCTGGAATCTATTTTTGAATGTAAAGAAAGATGCGGCCGAAACGGAGATTCCAGTGGAACTGGCGCTGGCCCAACTGCGAAACAGTATTAAACCAAAAGTAATTCAGAAGATAAACATTAAGCCTGAGTTTATGCATAATCGACTGAATATAACGCTGGAGCCAATCGGCAAAATGAGCAGATTCAAGTTTAAAGCAAGCCGAATGTTGAAGGACGCCAGATATGATATCAGCTTCCTGAAATCAAAGGACTTTGACACCTTTATATCAATAATGTTACACAAGCTCATTGGCCGATTTCTGAGACGCAGACAAATTTGGCTGGTAGGCGAGAGAAAGGATACAGCTCAGGATAACTCTTTCCATTTTTATAAATATGTTCGGACGAATCATCCCGGTGTTCATGCTTACTATGTAATCGATAAGAAGGCAGAAGACTACAGCAATATCTCTTCCTTGGGCAATGTCATTCAGTATGGCAGCCTTCGTCATACCCTTTATTTACTGACATGTCATTGTTCTATCAACAGTTATTTGGAATCTGCTAATTTCTATACGGAATCCTATAAGAAGATCATTAAATACTATCCTGAATGGCGGCGAAACAAAAAAGTGTTTTTGCAGCATGGCGTCATTGGTGTGAGCCGGGTAAATCATTCGCTTCATAAGAACAAGACGGATTATTCCTTATTCATTACTTCATCAGCGTTTGAAAAGGACCATATAACCAAGGAATTCGGATTCACCGAAGATGAGGTTGCCATTACGGGTTTAGCTCGTTGGGATGGGCTACAGGATTCCAGCAAAGGCAACGAAATTTTATTAATGCCGACTTGGAGAAACTGGATCAAATCTAGAGCTGAGCTTGAAAATTCTCGATATTTTAAGACATATCTGTCACTACTCCAAAATCGGAAACTTCACGATATTTTGGAGGATATGGATTTAACACTAACATTCTACCCTCACTATCAGATCCAAAAGGTGCTCTCGGAGCTACCAGTATTTCATGAAAGAATTAAAGTCGTCAGGCAGGGGGAAGAAGCTGTACAGGAACTGTTAAATAGACATGCCCTGCTCATAACCGATTACTCAACCGTTTCGTTTGACTTTGCCTATATGAACAAACCGGTTCTGTTCTATCAATTTGATTACGAGGAGTTCTACTCCCGACATTATAATGAAGGTCCCATTGATCATGAACGGGATTTGTTCGGTGAAGTTGTCAAGGCAGAAGTTGAACTGCTGAATCAAATCGCAGCGGTTAATGACTGGATAAAGCACGAAAAGATGAAAAAGAGCGGTACTTTTATGATTAAGTCTCGAAAGCACTGTGAGCAGATATATATAAAGCTTCTTCAGCTATTAGCTATATAGCAAGTATAATGCACAAAGATTATAGGAGTATTAAAATTTGGAATTTACAGGGGATGATTCGATGGCAAAGGTGAAGCTTACCATAATTATTGCGTATCATCCTGATCATTGGCAATCATCACTTCTCGCCATCAATCAATTGAGGCTTAATGTTAAGCTAGAGGTAATATGGATTGTTTCAAATAAGTTCAATTTTCGATCTGAGCAATTGGAGGACCACCCATTTGAATGTAAGCTGCTTCACTGGGCAAATATCGATGACCTGGTTCAAAAGATTAATTTCGCATTAACGGCTAGTCAAGGACAGTATATTAGCCTGATTGGGGAAGATGAGATTTTGGACCCGGAAGGTTTTATGAGAATGATTGAAAATGTAGAGAAGCATCAATCGGATATTATTATGGGTTCCTACGTATATTTCGATACCACTCAAAATTCATACATCAAACATCCAACCTTTGGATATGAGAAAATGAAAAAGTATTTCTACAACACTACACTTGAAAATGAGCCCGCTTTGATTCTTTCTCTAAATGCAAGCGGGAATAAAATATTCAGAAGGTCCCTTGTAACAATAAGTAACCTGGCGATTAGTAAGTCGGACATAGTAGGCAATTACAAGCCGTTCTTTTTACAGATTCTCATTCAATCTAAGGAAATTACATATTTGCCATACGTATCCTGTCTTGTTCAGTCCGGCAAAACAGCTATACATTCAGTCTCTACTTTTTTGGATATCTCCCATGAGCTGAGAAAAAAGATATTCTCCAAAAAACTACTGCGTCTATATGAAGCAGGAATATTGCTGGAGCTGTCCTGGGTGCTCACTTCCGAGGAATTTATTCTTTTCTCCGATATTGAGAAGATGAGCCTTCTATCGAAGATTGAGAAGAAAATGGAAGGTTACGACATTCACTTATTCAAAATACTATTTCCCCAATACGATACGTTATTTGATCTGTTGCATCATAATCTCTACTGGGAGTGTATTGAATACTTGAATATCGTCTTTGAAAAAGAGACGTCCCGAATGAGTGTGGCAAGACACCGCAAAGAATATCATTCCATGAAGAAGGATATGTGGAAGCCTATCGTTAAGTTGAACAACATGCTGAAGAGATGGGGGAATAATTCATGTTAAATCAGAAGCTAGCTAACAAGGTGAATGAAAGCAGCCCCCCGTTAAGTAGAGAGTTTCAGCTAATTCAGTCTTTACAGCAAAAGGGCCAACTTAAAGCTGCTTCCGAGATTAGCAATTTACTGGAACAAATTCAAGAGAATTATCAGAAAATTCACGGCTATAAGAACTGGATTAATAAATACCGGCAAATGCATGAGAGCCGATTATCTAAATTGCTGCTAAGAATGCATAAGAAAGTTAAAGGGGGGGTTAGCCTAATTGGAGGCCTCCTGTACAAAAGTGTGGTAGTATCTCTTTCAGCTATTGTACGTTTCCATTCCAAAGGTGACATTTGGCTAATTGGTGAGCGTGTCGATCAGGCTGAGGATAATGGATTTGAGTTCTTTAAATACTGTCGGGAGCATTATCCGCATAGGAGAATTTTTTACGTTATAGACCCCAACTCCAACGATATATTGAAGATTAACCACTATGGGAACATCATTTATCATTCCACTTTCAAACATCATGTTTATGTACTGGCCGCTGAGAAATATATCAGTGCGTGGACATTTAAAGAGAGCCTCCTTCCCAGGAATTTCAATAAGCTTTTCGGAAGCTCAGACAGATTAAGGAAGAAGAAAAATATATGCTTGCAGCATGGAGTTATTATCCATAATATCTCCCCGTACATGCACAAAGATATATATAATATTGATTATCTATTATGTAGCTCTGAAAAAGAGAAAGAAATCATAAAAAGTACTCTCGGCTATAGTGATGAAGAGATTTTAGTTACGGGATTAGCCAGATTTGATAATTTAGTTAACGCAAATCCTAAGCGACAAATCCTTGTTATGCCTACATGGAGAAGATATCTGGCCAATAAGAGCAGAGAGTTGTTTGAGAGCAGCACATTTTTTGAGACGTATCGGCAGTTGTTAACCAATCAGAGACTGATAAAATTGCTGGATCAGTTTAGCTATGAACTTGTGTTCTACCTGCATCATAATTTTCAGAAATACAGTTCTTCTTTTAAGTTGGATTCAGAACGTATTACGGTTGTTGATAGTCGATTGACGTCAGCAGCAAGTTTGATCCAATCCAGTGCCATACTAATTACGGACTATTCTTCGGTGGCGAGTGATTTTGTCTATATGAACAGACCTGTGTTGTTCTATCAATTCGATTCGTATCATAACCATCATTCACCAATTGAGGAAATTGAATATAGTGATTTGGGCAATGTAGCGGAAACAGAGGAAGATTTATTTAGGCAGCTTGAGCAATGGTTTACTACAAGGGTAGAGGACGACCAACTGGAAGAACGTAGAGCCCTGCTGTTCAACAATGTAGATGCCAATAATTGCAGCAGGATTTTTGCATCTGTCGATAAGATCTAAAACATATGATAAGGAAGAATGTAAAATGATGAATGTTCAGCTTCTAAGCTATAGATTGAAGAAGGATAGATTGGAAGTCAAAATTGACAATCAAACCTTGACTCGAAAGAGCTATTCCTTTCGCTTTGTAGACCGAAAAACGAATGAAGCATTTGAATGGCCTGCCGAGATCAAACGGCATGAATCGGAATCGGTTTTATCCGTATCTCTGTCAGTTGTAAATTTTAATGAAAATGTAAAGCAAGGAATTTTTGATGTTCTTATACAAGATGATATCGGGATAGCCTATACGCCAGTACTTGAGAATTTGCCTTTGGAAGACAAAGCATATAAATACAGCGTAAACAGCTATCAAATTAATTATAAATCAAGCGCTATCCCTTATCTGACGACTAAAAATTCCCTTTCCATCGTCTTTGGAAATAGCAGTGAAATTATCAAGACGTTTACTTCTGAAATCAAATTGAAGGCAACCGCTTTGAGTCTCCAATTTATTAATCAGGAGATTCATCTGGTAGTTACGTCAAAAAGCATTGAAGATACTCAATCTTTTATGGTTATTTTTGAAAATCGTTCAAATAAAAAGTCGATTATTCTCAAGCATGAAGTTATTGAAAAAAACTTTGAACACATAGGAATCAAAGCAAGTCTTGAAGAGGACTTCAACTATAGCGACCGATACGATTTGTACATTCAATTTAGAAAGGGCCACAAAGTCTTCAAAAGCAGAATCGGATTTAAAGACAGTTCTGTAAAAAGAGGAGAGAACAAATTTTTTGATCCCATCAAGATTAATAATAGTTATTATATCTTGCCCTATATTACGACTAGCGGTGAAATTTCATGTCTGGCAGGAGATAATGTATCAGTTGCGAAAAGTCTAGGTGCAGTAGTTAAGAAGGAAAATATAGATATTGATAAATTTGTTTTTCATAACGGGACTGTTGAGCTTCATCTTTGTGAAGGCCAATTAGATAAAGTTAATAGTTTCCGAGAAAAAAAGTTTCTTATTCAAGGATCTTCACATTCAATTTATAGGGAGGTTTCGGAACAAGCTGTTCATATCAATGATCGGGGTACAGTTACCTTGCAAGTTGATAAGATTTTTAATGAAAGGACCTATGAGAATAATGAGAAATGGACTTTCCTATTAAGGCTGGAAAAGCCGCATATAGAAGAAATAGAATTTGAAGATGTTAATTTACAGGATACCTTTCTTTATACTGAGGATTCCTTTTCGAATGGCACTACGGCAGTAGCTTTAAGGCCTTTGGAAACATCAGATAAAAAAGATAGTGTTGAGTTAGTCGAGGAAGATAATAAAGAAATACTCCTGTGCTCTTTTGTTCTCAACTCTAACTGGATGTCTGAACCAGTGGTCAGATATAGCAAGCCTTATCCGATAGACGAAACACAAGTGATTAGCTGTATATCTAATGATAGAAAAATGATGTTTATCATTGGAGATGAGCAAGTGTACTCGTCATATGTTCATACGAAAATATCAACATTATTGGAAATAGATGATCTGAGGATTCGAAATACTTCCGTAAGCTTTGGATTTCTCGATGATGAAATTTTATTGAAAAACAGTATGAAGTTATTTTTTAGGGAAAGAAAGACAAAGGAAGAGTGGGAAATTCCTTTTAATGTTACGAATAACCGTGTGGAATTTGATATTCAATCATTTGTCGATCTTTACATTGATCAAGAATCCAGATGGGACACTTACGCTCAACTGTGCTACTCGAATGTCATAGAAGAGGGCAAGCTAGGGTTATTCAGCGAAAATGTAAAGCCTGCCTCGGGACGGTATTTTACTACAATAGAAAAAAATACTGCCAATGAGGAAATGGTCGAATCGTCAGAAGATGAGGAGGAATTAACATCATCAAATGTTGTTACCCCTTACTTAACCGTTAAGAATGAGCTTTCCATTGTGATCAGACCGGAATTGAATCTGTTTAACGAAAAGTATAAATCTAAAACTTCAATTACTCATTTCCAGATGCATAACGGTATCCTAAAGTGGGAGGCAGTAGTTGAAGTAAGCAATGTAAAGCAAATTGAGGTTAAACAAATCAGGCTGAAATTAAGAAATAAAGCAACATTGATAGAGTATGATTTAGAAGTAAACGAGTCCAAGCTTTCAGCGAATAAAACTGCTGTATCATTTGAAATAGACCCTAAAAAATTCCAGTGGCAGCCATTTTATTGGGATATGTTTGCTGTCGTTCAGGTTGATCAATTGGATGAAGTTATTTATATCAAACTTAAGAACCCATCTAAACTTATTGCCGATAGTATTAATACAGAAATTCTAAAATACGAGCACAATTTTGATAATTCGTTCATGCTGTACCCATACATTACCCAAGATCGATCCTTGGCTCTATGTTACCGTCAACGGGCGGATTATGAAACAGCCATTTATAAGTATAAAGAAAAACTGGCCTACCTTGTGTATAAATTATTCAAGAGGTATTTTGACCGTAAGAACATCTGGCTCGGCTATGAAAAGTTCTCCAGCACAGCCCAAGATAATGGCTATTATTTCTTTGAATATTGCTATAAGAATAACAAAAACAGGAACTTTTACTACATCATCAAGAGCGATACTCCGGATTATAGAGATTTAAAAAAAATGAAAAATAAAGTTATTAAATATATGTCCTTTAAACATATGTTATATTTGTTCGCAGCTAAATTACTGATATCTTCGGAATCTAAAGGGCACAGTTATGATATCAGAATTCAAAAGGGAGAATTAAAGAAAGCGTTGGACAGCAAGAAGTTTGTTTTCTTGCAGCACGGAGTAACAGCACTTAAAAAAGTAGATTATGTGTTTAAGAAAACACGTACCAGCGCTGTTAATTTATTTGTAGCCACCTCCGAATATGAAAAAAATATAATAGAAAATTACTTTGGTTACGATAATAAAGAAATAATAGTTACAGGATTTTCTCGATGGGATGCTCTGAAAGACAAATCTCAAATCAACGGTTCAAAAGAAGTATTCATTATGCCAACCTGGAGAGCTTGGATGGATGGCATTCCTGAAGAGGAATTTTTGAAGACTGACTATTACCGGAATTATAGTGATTTACTGCAATCAACTGCTTTATATGAAATATTGGAAAAAGAGGATGTATGGGTAAACTTTCTGCTTCATCCGAAATTCATCGAACATGTGGGACATTTCAAGGTTCTAAGCAATCGAGTCAAAATCCATGAATTTGGTTCACTGAAAGTTAATGAAATACTAATGGGTTCCAAGCTTTTGATTACAGATTATTCAAGTGTAGCTTGGGAAATGTATTACATGAACAAACCTACAATTTTCTATCAATTTGATGCTAATAAGTATCAGAAATATCAAGGAAGCTATTTAGATTTGGATCATGAGTTATTTGGAGATAGGGCGTTTAATAATTCTGAATTACTATACATACTTCAGGATTACATCCAAAGGGATTTCAAAGAAAAAGATAAATATGCCCAAATGAGGAGTAAGTATTTTAAATATATTGATGATCGTAATTCAGAAAGAATTTTTAATGCTATTATAAGTAACCAAAAGTCTCTTTCTTTATCAGTAACCAAGAATCATAGAAATGAAGTTTTAAAAAAACTTAGATCTCAGAAACTGATACAAGGAGTTTGGAGAATGGGGAGTCGAAACAAAATTACAAAAAAAATTATGCTTAAGATAAAAAATCAGTATTTTAAGAAATGAGGGTACACATGAAAATCTGCATACTAGGCTTGGGTTACATAGGCTTACCCACCGCAGTAATATTTTCCCGGCAAGGTTTTCAGGTTGTTGGTGTCGATGTGCAGCCTAAAATAGTTGAAATGATAAATGCAGGAGAAGTTCATATTGAAGAACCGGGGCTTCCCGAGTTAGTTAAGGGTGCAGTCGAGCAAGGAAACTTGTTCGCCTCTTCAAATCCGGAGCCTGCAGATGTATTCATCATCGCGGTACCAACACCTAACTTAAATGATACCTATAAATCTTGTGATCTCAGTTTTGTACTTCAAGCGACAAAGGATATTCTACCCTTTTTGAGAAACGGTAATGTCGTTATTATTGAATCTACAATTGCGCCTCGAAGCATGGATGATTACATCAAACCGCTGATTGAGTCTGCGGGATTTGTGATCGGTGAAGATGTATATTTAGTTCACTGCCCCGAAAGAGTGATGCCGGGTAAAATCATGGAGGAGATTGTTTACAACAATCGTATTGTAGGCGGCATTACTCCTGCTTGTGCTCAGGCGGCAGCTGAAGTCTACGGAACTTTTGTAAAAGGGGAAATTATTCAGACCAACGCCAAAACGGCGGAGATGACCAAGCTAATGGAAAACACGTTCAGAGATGTCAATATTGCCTTATCCAATGAATTGGTTAAAGTGTGCAATGATCTCGAAATTAATGCATTAGAGGTTATTCAAATGGCGAATAAGCATCCCAGAGTCAATCTGCACCAGCCCGGACCCGGAGTAGGCGGACATTGTCTGGCGGTAGACCCTTATTTTATAGAAGCCAAGTCTCCCGATTTAGCACGTATCATTCATTTGGCCCGAGAAACTAACTCGAATATGCCTCAATATGTCGCAGAACATGTGGGAAGGCTGCTGCCGAAGAATAACGGCATGAAGATTGCTGTATTTGGTTTAACCTATAAGGCAGACATTGACGACATGCGGGAAAGTCCGGCTGTCAAGGTGGTTGATCTCTTGCTGGAACAAGGATATCATTTAGGGATTTATGATCCGCATGTGAATGCCGAAATGTCCCGTTATCCCTTGAATTCGTTAGAAGAGACAGTAAATGAGGCGGATCTGCTTCTGTTGCTGACGGATCACAGCGAGTTCAAATATTTCGATTATAATTTTATCACGAGGAATATGCGAAACCGTTTGATCTTTGACACCCGCAATTGTATCGATCCATCATGGATTACGCACGCGGAGGTCGTCGATTTTGGTAATTTATTTGAATACTTAAACAGGAAGAGTGCGGCTTTGGCATGAAATCATTGAGGATTATATTTAAAGAACATATTAAAAATTTATATATGATATTTAGTTTATCGCTGTACGAGCTTAAGATAGCTTATGTTTCTAATCGCTTGGGCTTGGGATGGATGGTTCTAAATCCTGTGATACAAATTGCAGTATATTGGTCTGTATTCGGGCTGGGAATTCGCGGAGGCGCTCCTGTTCATGGGGTTCCCTTCTTTGTTTGGCTGATCTGTGGTTTAATTCCTTGGTTCTATACCAGTGGAGGTATTATACAAGGATCAAATTCGGTGTATACCAAGTTGGCAACAGCCTCCAAAATGAACTTTCCGCTCAGTATTATTCCGACGTTGTCTATAATATCTCAATTATATACTCATTTGATATTATTGGTAGTGATTGGTATAATTATTGCTTTCAGCCATGGACTGACTTGGATGTCTTTGCCGGGAGTTGCTTTCTATTGTTTGTCCCTGACTTGTTTTCTGGTTGGACTTTCTTTTCTAACCTCGACATTATCAACAATCGTCAGGGATGTACATCTGCTTGTACAGACAGCGGCGCGTATGCTGTTTTTTCTAACGCCTGTAATGTGGGTGATGAACGCCAAGACACCGCAGTTATTGCAGGACGCGATCAATCTGAATCCAATCTATTATATTATCAATGGTTACCGTTCTTCCCTGCTCTATGGTAATTTGAATATGATATGGTCCCTTCACACGTTGTACTTTTGGGGTATAACACTGGTGCTCTTTCTTATTGGTGGCATGCTGCATATTCGATTGCGGAGACAGTTCGTAGATTATCTATAAAGGTGAGATCAAATGGCCTACAAAGTGAAGTTTCAGCATGTTTCCAAGTCATTTAAAATGTATATCAAGAATTCAGAGAAGCTGCTTGAATTATTTTCGGTGAAGAAAAATATCGCTACTCACAGGGCGTTAAATGATATTTCTTTCGAAGTTTCAGAGGGCGACGTCGTAGGGATTATCGGACTTAACGGCTCCGGAAAAAGTACACTTTCCAATTTGATCGCAGGCGTAACCATACCGACCGAAGGGGAAATCCAGATTGAAGGAACGGCTGCTCTGATTGCCATTTCTTCTGGGCTGAATGGTCAGTTGACCGGATATGACAATATTGAGCTTAAGGGACTTATGATGGGGTTGTCCAAAAAACAAATCGCTGAGATTCGCCCCAAGGTTATCGAATTTGCCGAACTTGGCAAATTTATTAATCAGCCTGTAAAGGTTTATTCAAGCGGAATGAAGGCAAGGTTGGGATTCGCGATTTCAGTTCATATTGACCCAGACATTCTGGTGATTGATGAGGCTTTATCGGTCGGGGATCAGACATTTACGGATAGATGCCTGAACAAGATCAATGAGTTCAAGTCCAAAGGTAAAACTATTTTTTTTATAAGCCACTCGTTATCCCAAGTCAAGAGCTTCTGTGACAAAGCCATATGGCTTCATTTTGGAAACTTGCAGGAGTTTGGTGAGGTAGAAACTGTTATTAGTCACTATAAGCATTTCTTGGCGACCTTCAACAAAATGTCGGAGCAGGAGAAAAAGCTGATGCGTGAAGAGCATTGGGGATCAGGAAAAATCGTTTGATTGAATGGCGGATTATTAAGAGGTGTGGGGCTTGGCAGGAATTTACAAGAATACTTTTATGAAGGGAAAGAAGAAATACTTCAGATTAAAGCTAGTTGTCGCTCTGATGTGCTCTTTTTCTCTTTTTTTCTTTTTTTATGCTGGGGCCTTTCTTGCTATAAACCAATCCCCTCAAGAGGTTGACGTCATCATAGTGCTTAGTGGAGAGGATGGCAGAGTGGAGAAAGCGGTAGAACTGTACAGGGATGGATATGCACCGAATATCATTTTATCTAATGCGACAGAATCAGCCGGAGAGCTTGGAAATATGCTTCAGGCCGCTCTCGCTCTTGGCGTAGACAGGGAGGATATCATAACCGAGAATTCTGCAAGAAGCACTTATCAGAACGCTGAGAATACTCTTCCCATCATGAAGAATCGTGGTTTCGTCTCGGCAATTATTGTTTCCTCTGATTATCATATGAGAAGAGTCAGGTTTAATTTTGGTCGATGTTATAAGGGATCAGGGATAAAGCTGATTTATATAGGGGCAAGCTCAAAATATAGAGCCAACCGTTGGTGGGCAGATCATTACAGCATAGAGACAACTTTTAATGAATATGTGAAAGTGGCAGGAAATATGTTCGGATATGATGGACCTCAGGCGAAACAAATACTAAGAAGGATAAAAGCATGGTTTAAATAGAGTACTGTTCGGGCTACGGTAGATCTGTTTTAGGAATTGAAAAAGGTGATGCTTAATAAATTAAGGGAATGAGAGGATTGAAATGAATTATAAAGTATATATAACAGTAAATATGCTTAGAGCCAGTACTGGCGGATTGGGAAAATCGGTGTGTACCCGCGTGAATATGTTGATTTATGAGGGAAGGCAAGTCGAAATATTATCCACAACTTTCAATAAGAATGTTAATGTGGTGCGAAAGGAATTGTTAGATTCCGGCAGACTTGATAAAAAAGCTATTCTTCGCAATATGTTTGAAGAACTAGGGGGGGATAAACTGGGTGCGATTGACAGTGAGGTCAGTTATGTGGATAGCAGGAAAAGCATACATCACCCCATAAATGAAAAAGGGTTTGCAGTTGCTAAGGGGGATAAGGAAAATTCATATCGATTATATAAAAACGGAGTATACGTTAAGTATAAATTCTATGATAAAGAAGAACGGTTGCAATATATTGATTACTTCAATGAAAATCGTGATAGAGTAAAAAGAGAGACATACGATGATAAAGGATATTTGAATCGAATAGAATATATGGACTTGAAAAATAACAAAACGAACTCAATAGGTTATTTTAATCAAGCTGGTTATTGTTATTTGAGTACATGGATAAATTCGAGCACTGGTATTGTTACTAAAGTAAACTTATTCAAAGATTCCGATAAACATATTAAAGAATTTCGTAATGAAGAAGAATTAAAAAAATATTGGATCGAACAATATGTGTTAAAAAAAGATGCTAAGCCAATCATTATTTCTGACATTAGAAATCTTGACAATCTTGTTATGAGTCTAAGAAATGAAAGGTTAGTAAAAGTTGCTGTAATGCATAACAATCATTTTGAAGAACCATTTCATTACGGTTCGCCAATTAAAGAGCACAAAATGAATCTATTTAATAATGTAAAGAAATTGGATGCTGTTATCTTCTTGACTGATCAACAAAAAAATGATGTCCAGAAGCAGTTTGGCCAATTAACAGATTACAAGGTCATCTCTCACAGTGCACCTGTTATTCAGACTGATAATAGTAAAAGGGAAGATTTTACTATTACCTCCTTATCAAGATACGATGGCAGAAAAAGATTAGACCATCTCATAAAAGCATTTAAGTTAGTTGTTGAAGAAGTTCCGCAAGCCAAACTGGAGTTATGGGGAATGGGGCCTGAAGAAGAAAAATTAAAACGTATTGTTATGGACCTGAATTTATCCGAAAATGTGTATCTAAAAGGATTTACTTCTAACGCAATCGAAGTATTCGAGCGAGCAACAGCTTCGGTTCTCACCTCCAAACATGAAGGTTTTGGCTTGGTCATTACCGAGAGTATGGCAGCCGGTGCGCCAGTTATAAGCTATGATATCCTTTATGGACCTAATGATATTATTAATAACGGGGTAAATGGTTTTATTATTGAAAATAATAATATTAAGGAATTAGCAAAAGTAATCATTTTGTTTTTGAAAGATGCAGATATGAAGAAAAAAATGTCCGAAGAGGCTCGTAAAGTATCCGAAACGTTTAGTTTTGCAGAATATACTCGAAAGTGGCTTGAGTTTTTAGAAGAAATCTCTAATAAGTAGGAACTTTTCAATGTCAAATTTGTTTAGAGATGAGCTGTTGAGATAATTTCAATGGCTCAATTTCGCTTTAGTAGAAACTTTCAGTTCTGCTTGCGGTTCAAGTAAGCTCATAGTAGTAGGAAGTCTTTTGAATCAAAGGAACAAAGGATGGACAAGAGCAGGAGTCGAAATTACTGAAGCAGAAGTCTCCATGATCATATTAGAGAGTTTAAATTGATATAAAACTTCATTGCTTTTCTTAAATTATAATCATTCTAATTTCAAAAAGTATTCATAAAATACGTAAGAAGCGCTAGTCCGGTGTGATATACTTTATATAGTGTGTAGCGAATGTGTGAAATTGGAATGCTTATATACAGCAACGAATTAAGACTAGGATGGTGAACTTGTAGATGCACATCGTCGCCGTTGGCTTGAACTACCGTACAGCGCCTGTCGGGGTGAGAGAGCAGTTTGCTTTTGCGGAGAAGGATCTGTCGGCAGCGCTTCATCGGCTGATGCGGACGAAGAGCGTGCTGGAAGGGGTCATCGTCGCCACCTGCAACCGTACGGAGATTTATGTGGTTGTGGACCGGCTTCATATGTGCGGGCATTTTATCCGCAGCTTTATGGAGCAATGGTTCGGGGTCAAGAGTGAGCAATTTACACAGCATATGTATAGATATGAGGATGAGCAGGCTGTCCGGCATCTGTTCCGGGTGACCTGCGGACTGGATTCGATGGTGGTGGGCGAGACGCAGATTCTGGGTCAGGTTCGCAGCGCCTTTCTGACCGCACAGAGTGAGGGCGCGACGGGGACGTGGTTCAACCGGCTGTTCAAGCAAGCGGTGACGGTAGGCAAGCGGGCGCACAGCGAGACGTCCATCGGCGAGAGCGCGGTATCGGTCAGTTATGCGGCGGTTGAGCTGGGCAAGCGTATCTTTGGCAGGTTCACCGGCAAAAAGGTGCTGATTCTCGGCGCGGGCAAAATGAGCGAGCTGACGGTCAAGCATCTGTACGCGAGCGGGGCTGCGGAAGTGATTGTTGCGAACCGTACCCTTGCGCGCGCCGCGGAGCTGGCGGAGAAGTTCGAGGGCCGTCCGTGCACGCTGGAAGAAGCGGCCTCGCGTCTGCATGAGTTCGATATCGTGCTCAGCTCGACGGGAGCGGAGGGCTATGTCCTAACGGCTGGGAGAATCGAGGAAAGCATGAAGAACCGGCAATCCCGTCCGCTGTTCATGATTGATATAGCGGTTCCGCGCGATATTGATCCATCCGCCTCGGAGCTTCCGAATGTGTTTCTGTACGATATTGATGATCTGGAGGGCATCGTGGAGAGCAATATGGAAATGCGGCGCAGCGAAGCCGTGAAGATTGAGGGTATGATTACGGAGGAGAGCGACAATTTCCAGCATTGGCTCAAGACGCTGGGCGTGCAGCCGGTCATCCGGGCGCTTCAGGAGAAATCGAGCGCCATTCATGAAGAGACGCTGGAGAGTCTGTTCAACAAGCTGCCTGAGCTGGATGAGCATCAGCGCAAAATTATCCGCCGGCTGACCAAGAGCATTGTCAATCAGATGATGCATGATCCGATCAATGTCATCAAAGAAATGTCCGGCGACAAGAACGGGAATGAAGCGCTTGAGCTCTTTACGAAGATTTTTGCGCTTGAGGATCGGCTTGAGCCTGAATCGGAGGGCGGGAGCAAGGCTCCCGAGAGAAGCCGCCAATCGGCGGACTTGCTGCCCGGCAGCGGAAATGCCGCTGTGCCGAAGGCCACTTTTGCTCCGGCAAGCCTCTAAGTAAGGAGGATGCGGCATGCATTATCTGAATGGAATCTATGACGCAGCCCTGCTGCTCTACGCCCTGAGCCTGCTGTTTTATTTCTCGGACTGCCTTAAGCGGAATCCGGATCGGAAGCGGTTAGGCACAGGGCTTCTTGTCTTTGTCGGCCTGCTGCAGACCGCCGGGCTCGGCATACGCTTTTATGAGGAGCGGGGCCTGCCGATTTTTACGCCGTATGATTTTCTGTTCTGGTTCTCCTTTACCATTGTGCTGATCTCGCTGGTCCAATCCTTTATGCGGCGTTCCGAGTTCACGGTGCTGCTGCTCGGCGTGGCCGGGTTCAGCGCTTTTTTCCTTAACCGGTTATGGCTCACGGCGGAGGATCACACGCTTCAGAGCTGGAAGGCGGTTCACGGCTGGCTGGCCATGCATATTATTCTCGCCAACTTAAGCTTTGCGGCGCTGACGCTTGGGGCTGTGTTCGGAATCATGTACCTGTTCCTCCACACCAGGCTGAAGCACAAGAAATGGAATGATCGGGTCCGGCGGCTGCCAAGTCTGGACGTTCTGGACAAATATGCATACACTTCCGTGCTTGCCGGGACGCCCCTGCTGGCGGTATCGCTTGTAGTGGCCGGGATCTCGATTGTCTCCGAAGGACGGCTGCCGCTGCTTCAGGATTTAAAAGTGCTGTCCACGCTTATCGGGCTCGGCATTTACATAACCTATCTTATTCTGAAACGATCGGGCCGTCGCAGCGGTATCGTTATGGCGCGCTGGGCGGTCTCGGGCTACGGGTTTATCATTCTTAATTTTCTGCTGAATTCGTGGTCTGACTTCCATCGTTGGGGAGGGGGTTGAGAATCAAAATGACCGTTTATTTGCCGATTATGCTGGATTTGCGCGGAAAGCATTGTGTTGTGGTCGGAGGAGGGAAGGTAGCGGAGCGCAAGACGCTCGGGCTGCTGGAGACCGGGGCAGCGGTAAGGATTATTAGCCCTGCCCTGACGCCGCGGCTGGCGGAGCTATCGGAGAATGCGGCAGTGAGCTGGCTGAACCGCAAGTATGCTCCCGGGGATGCCCGAGGAGCTTTTCTTGTCTATGCGGCAACCGACGATCCGGCGGTTAACGAGGAAGTGGCGCGCGAGGCGGACCGTCTGGGTGTGCCGGTCAATGTGGGCAGCCATGCGGAGGCCGGGAGCTTCATCACGCCGGGTGTGCTGCGCCGGGGCCGTCTGACGGTGGCGGTGTCGACTTCGGGTGCGGGTCCGGCGATAACTGCGGAAATTACGAAGCTGCTGGAAGAAATGCTTGGCGAAGAGTATGAGGCCTATCTGGATTTTATATATGTGATGCGCCAGGAGATCAAACGGCGGGAACGGTCGCCGGAGGCCCGAAAGCGTCTGCTGAGGAGGCTCGGCACTTTGGATGTGCTGGAGAAGATCAGGGAGGGCGCTTTTACGCCATGGGATTCGGATCAAATCGAGACCTGGATTGCACAACATCGGGAGGAATAAAAGAATGCGAACGATCATTGTAGGCAGCAGACAAAGCGCGCTGGCATTGACGCAGACCGGCCAGGTCATTGACGATTTGCAGCGGCTCTGCGCGGAGCATGGGTTCCCTTTTACATTCGAGGTGAAAAAAATCGTCACCAAGGGTGACCGCATCCTTGATGTAACGCTCTCCAAGGTGGGCGGCAAAGGACTGTTCGTCAAAGAAATCGAGCAGGCCATGCTGGAACGGGAGATTGACATGGCGGTGCACAGCATGAAGGATATGCCCTCGGAGCTGCCGGAGGGTCTTATCAACGGTGCGGTTCCCCGGCGTGCCGATCCCAGAGACTGCCTGATTTCGCGCGGGGGACTGAAGCTCGCGGACCTTCCTTCGGGCGCGCGGGTCGGCACCAGCAGTCTGCGCCGTTCCAGCCAGCTGGCGGCGCTGCGGCCGGACCTCGTGATTGAGCCGGTGCGCGGCAATATCGATTCCAGGCTGCGGAAGCTTGAGAGCGGCGAGTATGATGCGATTGTGCTGGCGGCGGCCGGCTTGGCCCGCATGGGCTGGCAGGACCGGGTGACGGCCTACCTGACGCCCGGCGAATGTCTGCCCGCTGTCGGACAGGGCGCGCTGGGCATCGAATGCCGCGTGGAGGATGACGAGCTGCGGCGGCTGCTTTCATTGTATAATGATGAAGAGACTGCGCTCACGGTAGCTGCGGAACGCCGCTTTCTCGGCGTGCTGAACGGCGGCTGCCAGGTGCCAATCGGCGCTTTTGCCACACTGGAGAGCAGCGGAGAAGACAGCGGGGCGGAGGCCAGCCGGAGCATTACGCTTACCGGAATGGTCGGAACGCCGGGCGGAGCCGTAATCTTGAAGGAGAGCTGCACCGGCACCGATCCGGTTCAGGTGGGCGAAGAGACGGCGAGACGGTTGATCGCCAAGGGAGCGGAGAAGATTTTGGCAGAGCTAAGGGGTTGAGTGGAGAGAATGGCAGGCAAGGTGTATTTGGTGGGCGCGGGTCCCGGGGATGCGAAGCTCATAACGATCAAAGGCATGGAATGCATCAAAAAAGCGGATGTGCTGGTCTACGACCGGCTGGCAAGTCCCAGGCTGCTGAAATGGATGCCTTCCGGCGGAGAGAAGATTTATGTGGGCAAGCTTCCGGACCGGCATACGATGAAGCAGGAGGAAATTAATCAACTGCTCGTCGATCTGGCGCTTCAGGGCAAGACGGTGGTGAGATTGAAGGGCGGCGATCCGACGATTTTTGGCCGGGTGGGCGAGGAAGCGGAGCTGCTGCGAAAGAATCGCATTTCCTATGAGATCGTTCCGGGCATCACGTCGGCGATCAGCGTGCCGGCTTATGCCGGCATCCCGGTCACCCATCGGGATTACGCTTCTTCCCTGTCGATTATTACCGGGCATGAAAGCCCGGATAAGCTGGACCGCTCGATTCATTGGGATAAAGTAACGAATGCCACGGGCACGCTTGTTTTCCTGATGGGGGTGGGCAAAATCGGCTATATCAGCGGCAATCTGATCAAGCACGGCCGTTCGCCGGAGACGCCGGTCGCTCTGGTTCGCTGGGGAACGCGCGCGGAGCAGGAGACGCTGATCGGCACGCTCGCCGATATTGAAGAAAAAGTCAAAGCGGCGGACTTTCAGCCCCCGGCGGTCATTGTCGTCGGCGAGGTAGTCAAGCAGCGCGAGGAGCTGAAATGGGCCGAGGAGCTGCCGCTGTTCGGCAAGCGGATTGTGGTTACCCGGGCGCGCAGCCAGGCGAGCGAGCTGGTGGACCGGATTGAGGAGCTGGGCGGAGAGCCTTACGAATTCCCGGTTATCGAGACGATTATGCCGGAGAGCGTGGAGACTAGAGAGGCGGTTGCCTCGGCGCTGGCGAAGCTTCCGGAATATGATTGGGTGTTCTTTACGAGCACAAATGGCGTGGAGTTCTTCTTCCGCCATCTGGCGGAGCTGAAAGCGGATATTCGCGGCTTGTCCCGCGCCCGTATCGCCGCCATCGGTCCCGCGACGGCCGAAGCGCTTGCCCAGCGAGGTCTTGTGGCGGAAGAGCTGCCGACAAGGTTCCAGGCGGAAGGGCTGATCGAAGCTTGCGGGGAGAAGCTGCTGCCGGGGCAGAAGGCGCTGCTGCCGCGCGGCGATCTGGCAAGGGACTGGCTTCCGCAGAAGCTGACTGAGCTGGGGCTTGCGGTGACGGAAATCGATACGTACGAGACCATCGTTACCGGCGAGGATGATGAAGAGCTTAAGAAGCTGCTGGAGGAAGGGCGGATACACGCTGTTACTTTTACCAGTTCCTCCACCGTGCACAATTTCCTTGGTATCCTGAAGAGGATGGGAATGGAAGACCCGCTGCCACTGCTGGAGAAGGTCAAGATCGCCTGCATCGGCCCGCTCACGC
>NZ_ASSC01000855.1 GCF_000520735.1 Paenibacillus forsythiae T98 | reverse complement strand
TGGTCCGGGCTGAACGTTATTGACCGTGATGCCGAGCGGAGCCAGGTCGCGGGCCAAGCCCCGGGTAAGTCCGGCGACAGCGGCCTTTGACATCACATAGAGGCTGTTGCCCGGGAATGGATTGAAGTCGGCGTTGATGCTGCCGATATTGACGATTCGGCCGCCTTCGCCCATTTGAGGAGCGGCCGCCTGCACCGCTGCGAACACGGCGCGAACGTTGACGGCAACCATCCGGTCGAATTCTTCGATTGCAAATTGATCATACGGCTTCAGGTTCGCAAGACCGGCATTGTTGACCAGGATGTGAATGCCGCCGAAAGCTTTTACCGTTTCAGCCACAGCGCCTTTCACGGCGATGGCGTCTCCGCTATCTGCGCGAAGAGCCAACGCCCGCCCGCCGGACGCTTCAATTTCTTGCACCAGGGCTTCCGCTTTTTGCTGCGCGCTTGCGTAGGTGAAGGCTACTGCGGCTCCGTCGCTTGCCAGACGTTTTACGATGGCGGCGCCGATGCCGCGGGACCCTCCGGTTACCAGTGCCACTTTTCCAGATAATGATTTAATTGTTGTTGTCATAATAAAATCCTCCTCAAGTTTTTTTGTTTTGAAACGTTCGGTTCAAAACTATGTGCTAAGCATAACCTCGGGGGAAATGAATTGTCAATAGGGAAAATAAAAAATCTGAAAAACAAAAAAACATTCATCACGGGAGCATGCCTCTCCATCAATTGTTTGATGGGAGCATGTTCCAATAATGAATGTTGTGTAGACAAGCAGGGGAATGGGGGATGTGGGTTGCTGCTTACGTTGGCCATGCTTGCATCGCAATATCAATTACGTCCTGCAATTCTTCACGGGTCGAGCCGTCCGCAGCCCGTATGGACATGCCTTCGGCGATAGTCATGATATAACGGGCAAGCGCCGCAGGATCAGAACCAGCCGGCAAGTCACCGGGTGACTTCGCTTGTTCGAAGCGATGGCGCAGGGCCATTTCAGACTCTACCCGGCGCGATACAAGCTCTTGACGAACAGATTCCGCGTCTTCTCCGCAGGCAATGGCTCCGCGAATGGTCAGACAACCCCTCGGAGTAGAAGGATTGGTCACAGAGTCGGCCGTGACATGCAAGAACCGTTCGGCGACAGCGCGGGCCGTCGACTCGTTGAAAGCCGCGCTGGTCAGCTTCGGGGGACCTTCAAAGTACAGGTCAAGCGCCTGGTTAAATAGTTGTTCCTTGCTGCCAAAAGTAGCATAGAGGCTCGACCGGTTAATCTTCATCGCCTCGGTCAAATCCGACAGGGATGTGCCTTCATAACCCTTTTGCCAAAATACCTGGAGCGCACTCTTCAACGCCTCCGTATTATCGAAGGTGCGCGGACGTCCTGTTGCCATATGAATGTCCTCCTTACTGTGTGTGCTGCAACTACCTCAATAACACCAGAAAGAACAGGCAAGGTTCGACCTGTTCTTTCCGGGCCTATGACAGCTTCCTGTTCAGCAATTGAGTTTACTTATGATAGAGGAAGGAAGCTGTCCTCGTTATTTTGAAACGTTCGGTTCATGTGCAGAAAATACCACACTGATGGGATGGATGTCAAGTATCCCCGTCAAAGAGGGCTGTATGAGTGATGTGGATTTTATTGCGAGGCGGACAAAGAGATTTTGTTAATGATGCCTGCTTTTTTTGCGCCTTTAGCTGCCCAAGGTCAAAAAAATACACGTCAATCAGTATGAGAGCTATACCGTATTATTGACCGCCGGTTGCTATAATGGGGTCGAATAGAAGCGGCGGACCCTGCCGGAAGCGGGAATTCGCCGGGAAAGCGAGGCTCGCAATGAATAGCTACGAATTGAAGAGCAGGGAAATCCCGCTGAATACTTCCTATGAGGTGATCGTCGTCGGCGGCGGGCCGGCGGGCTGCACCGCCGCGGCGTCGGCCGCGCGGGAAGGGGCGAAGACGCTGCTGATCGAGGCCACGGGAAGTCTCGGCGGGATGGGCACGTCGGGGCTGGTCCCGGCATGGTGCCCGTTCTCGGATAAGGAGAAAATAGTCTACCGCGGGCTGGCAGAGAAGGTGTTCGAGACGCTCAAGGCGCAGATGCCCCATGTGAAGCCGGAGGCGCTCGATTGGGTGCCGATCGAGCCGGAGAAGCTGAAGGTTGTCTACGACGATCTGGTGACGGAGGCGGGTGCTGACGTGCTGTTCCTGACGTCACTGGCCGAGGTGGTGACGGACGGGCAGGGAAACGTGACGGCCATAGTCGTCTTGAACAAGGGCGGATTGCAGGCGTTCCGGGCGCCGGTGTATATCGATTGCACGGGCGACGGGGATGTCGCCGCCTGGGCGGGAGCGGAGTACCTTAAAGGCGACAGCGCCACCGGCGATCTCCAGCCAGCCACCCACTGCTTCATCCTCGGCAATGTCGATGATTACGCTTATTTGAACGGGGCGCTTCTCCATAAGGAGAATCCGCGAAGCCCGATCCATGAAGCGGTCGCCTCGGGCCGGTATCCGGAGGTGCCGGATACCCATCTCTGCAACAATCTGATCGCGCCGCGCGCCGTCGGCTTCAACGCCGGACATCTCTGGCAAGTGGACAATACGGATGCACTTTCCGTATCGAGAGCGCTGATCCGGGGACGGAAGATGGCCGCCGCCTACCGCGACATGCTGGCCGAGCTCCAGCCGGCCTCCTTCGGCAATGCCTATGTCGCCAGCACCGGCACGCTGATGGGCATACGCGAATCCCGGCGCATCATCGGGGATTACGTGCTGACGGTGGATGACTACGTCTCCCGCCGGAGCTTCGAGGACGAGATTTGCCGCAACAGTTACTTCATCGATGTGCACGGCACCGAGAAGGAGGAGAAGAGCGAGGCGGGCTCGGCGCAGACGATTACGCTGTACGGGCCGGGCGAATCGCACGGCATTCCCTACCGCTGCCTGACGCCGCGAGGTCTGCGCAATGTGCTTGTGGCCGGGCGGTCCATCTCCTGCGAGCGCCGGGTGC
>NZ_ASSC01000854.1 GCF_000520735.1 Paenibacillus forsythiae T98 | reverse complement strand
CAGGCTGCGGCAGCCGTGCAGAAAGGGAAGCAGCCATTCTTCCATGCTGCCTGTGAGTCCGTCATCCGACACGTCGGGCCAGGCTGGGTCTATACGGTGCATGAATGCCAGGCGTTCTCTCAGTTGCAGGGTTCCCTTGTCCCAAGGAAGCTGGCTCAGTCCCTCCCCGGAAACCACCCCCATCAGAACTCTGGCCGCTTCCTCGGGCGAAGGCCGTTCATGACCGGACTCCTTAAGCGTCAGCTCCCCGAGCATCGCCTTGCGGCGAGCTTTGACGCTCTTGCTGTCATCATCCCAGTATACTTCGGCCAGCTCTGTCATAAGGTCCGCGTGATGCTCC
>NZ_ASSC01000853.1 GCF_000520735.1 Paenibacillus forsythiae T98 | reverse complement strand
CCAGAAAAAGCCGCAGAAGTGGCAGGTATAGTTGTCCCGGGTCAATATATACCGGCGGAAGTCCTTGTTGCTGTACAGCCGCCGGATGGTCCGCTTATTGACCACTACGGCGGCCTGCTCCCGGACCAGCGTAACGGCCAGATCAAGCTCAATCTCCTGATGCCAGCGCCGTCCCTTGTCGCTGTGTCCCCGCATCAGAATCATCCCCTTCTTGGAGGGGATGAGCGCGGAGACATCGTCCGGAGCGGGCCTTGGCCCGCGCTGGCGCTGAAGGGTCGCCGCCTGCTCTACCGCGCGCGGGCGGGGCTTGGCGTTGCCTTCCGCAGCGGAAACGT
>NZ_ASSC01000852.1 GCF_000520735.1 Paenibacillus forsythiae T98 | reverse complement strand
GAGGTGCAGTGTCCACAATAAGGGTGTTCAGCCGAACTCTAATATCAAGTTTTCTAAGTGTAGTAATCACTCTTTCATGTGCAGGGGCATTTCTAGCAGTAGCAATTGCTATTCGAATTCTCGGTTTATAATCAGGGTCATTTTGATTCTTTAAGATTTCTCTCTGTTGTAGCTTAGATATTTCAGTGAAGAATCTTAACAGAGGCCCAGCTGGCAAGGGTTTACTTGCGAACTCTTTCTCATGAGAATGGAAACTTTCTAAAGCGCCACTTTGAAAAATAGACTCAGCGGAATCATCAGCAATGACACCATCGAAATCAAATGCTAAACGTATCTCATTATCTTCTTCGTTATCAACATAATCCGAAGGATAAATACATCCTGCAGGATATCCATGTTCAACTGCTTCTTTAACGTCATCTGGATTACCAGATAAAAATAGAGATGCATTAAAAGCAACCATATACTTAAAAGGATTGCGGCTGAACACCCTTATTGTGGACACTGCACCTCTT
>NZ_ASSC01000851.1 GCF_000520735.1 Paenibacillus forsythiae T98 | reverse complement strand
CCCTGCCGATTCACGGCGTTCGTCTTGCGTCGGATAAGCTCATCCTGGGCAATGACCGTATCGGCCCCGGCCTTGTAGAATAACAGCTTTCCGTTTCGTCTGACGGCCACAACGATGTATTTGCTCCGCTCACCCGATATTTCCAACACTTTCATTCCAAAAGTTACCGCATCCTCCGCCGAAAATGAGTCAAGCTCCAGACCATACTCCTGCTGAAGCACCTGTTCCGCTGATAATGCCATCATTGTTATCTCCTCTCGGATTAGCCTTTCACTCACTACACTTCCAATATATTTGATCCCGGGCATGACCATGCGTTTTATCCGGTTCCGCTTCAAAATCAGCATTCAAGAAAAACAAAAAACCACCGCTGAAATCTCAGCAGTGGTTTC
>NZ_ASSC01000850.1 GCF_000520735.1 Paenibacillus forsythiae T98 | reverse complement strand
CTGCCGCATCTTCCAGAGAGCTGCGGGAGAACATCCCGGCCAGCAGGCCGTCCACCCAATAGCGCTTGATCGGTTCAAGCGGCGCGGCGGGGGGCAGCACCGGAACGCCGGATGCCGCCTGCGAATCCCCGGTGCGCAGACTGGCAATGAAGCCCGACAGATAGGCCTGCTCATGATGATCCAGCGTCACCGCTTTGGGGGATTGAAGGCCGAGCATGCTTTCGAGCGTATCCAGTTGCGCCATATACAATGCCTCCTTCGGATTGACAGCCACAGCGCTGGCCCCGCGTGGAGCTTGAATTTCATGATTGTCCGGCAGCTTCTGCTCCGCCAGCGGAAGAGCCGCTGCTTTCACCAACGAGACGGAGCAATATTTCAATTCCGGCTGAAGGGACAGGGGATCGACAGCGTCGCTCGTAACGTCGTTTACCGCCAGATTCGCCCCGAACCGGTCATTCCAGTGGAAGGGGGCGAAGCAATTTCCGGGGCGCACCCGGTCTGAAAGGACCGCCGGAAGAACGGCCCGCCCCCGGCTGGAGCGAATTTCCACCGAATCGCTCTCCTTAATTCCGAGCATCGCCGCATCATCCGGGTGAATTTCAATAAAGGGGCCCGGGTTCAGCTTGTTCAGCTTCTGAATCTTACCCGTCTTCGTCAGCGTATGCCATTGATGCTGCAAGCGGCCGGAATTCAGCACGAAGGGATAATCGCTGTCCGGCATTTCCGCAGGCGGCAGATACGGACGCGCCCAGAAGATTCCTTTTCCGCTTGGTGTAGGGAACAGGATGCGCGGCGAGCGCCCGCTTGCAGGCTCACTCGGCGTATCTCCGGCTTCCCCGTTCAAATAGCGGATCGGGTTCCGGTCGCTTGGACTGCCTGGCGCAGCGGGCCACTGAACAGGCGTTTCACGCAGCCTTTCGTAAGTCGCGCCCCGGAGGTCATAGCCGGTCTTCGGGTTCCAAGCCTGCTGGATTTCCCGGTAGACCTCCGCCGGGGAGCCGTAGGCAAAGGCTTCGGAATAGCCCATCTCACAAGCAACCCGGGCGATAATCTGCCAGTCGGGAAGAGCTTCTCCAGGCGGGTCGACCGCTTTCTGCATCAAGGTCAGATTGCGTTCGGAATTAATCATCACGCCTTCGCCTTCGGACCACAAAGCGCCGGGCAGCAGGATATCCGCGAACCGGTTCGTCTCGGTATCCAGGAAGGCATCCTGCGCGATGACCAGCTCGGCAGCCTCCAGACCGGCAATTACGTTCTTGCGGTTCGGAACGGTGGCCACCGGATTGGTGCAGATAATCCAGCAAGCTTTGATATCGCCGGATTTCATGCTTTCGAACATGGAGACGGTGCCGTTGCCCACCTCTGTACGAAGGGTGCCTTGAGGAACCTTCCACATTTCCTCAATGAACCTGCGGTCGGCTTCGTCCAGGACGGAACGCTGGCCGGGCAAGCCCGGTCCCATGTAACCCATCTCCCGGCCGCCCATGGCGTTGGGCTGGCCGGTGAGGGAGAAGGGGCCGCTGCCCGGGCGGCATATCGCTCCTGTGGCGAGGTGCAGATTGCAGATGGCGTTCGTGTGCCAGGTGCCGTGCGTGCTCTGGTTGAGGCCCATGGTCCAGTAGGTCATCCAATTCGGCGCCGCGCCGATCCACTCGGCGGCTGTGCGGATATCCGCCTCGGGGATGCCGGTAATTTCGGCCACCTTGTCCGGCGGATAATCCTCCAGAAATTCCGGCATGCTGCCAAAGCCGGAGGTGAACCCGGCGATGAACTCCGGGTCCGTATGGCCGTTCTTTACAAGCAGATGCAGGAGGCCGTTAAGCAGGGCGAGGTCCGTTCCGGGCCGGATTTGCATGAACAGATGCGCTTTCTCCGCGGTAGCCGTACGCCTCGGGTCCACCACAATCAGTTTCGCTCCCGCTTTAACCCGGTCCATCAGGCGAAGGAACAGTATCGGATGACAGTCGGCCATATTGGCTCCAATGACGAAGAACAAATCGGTTCGATCCATATCCTGATAGGACCCCGGAGGCCCATCCGCTCCAAGCGACAGCTTGTAGCCGCTCCCGGCGCTCGCCATGCACAGGCGTGAATTGGATTCAATGTTATTCGTTCTTATGAAGCCCTTGGCCAGCTTGTTGACCAGATACTGGGCCTCCAGCGACATTTGCCCCGAGACATAGAAGGAGAGGGCATCCGGGCCGTGCTCGTCAAGAATGGCCCGAAGCCGCCGGGCCGTTTCGCTGATGGCTGCATCTATGCTCACTTTGGCGGGCTGGCTTGTACGGACCTGACGCGTATACGCGTATTCCATTCGCCCGGATTCCGCGATGGCCAGCGCCGCAGTGCTGCCTTTGGTGCACAGTCTGCCGAAATTGGCCGGATGCTCTTTATCTCCGGTGAGTTTGACAACGCGGTTACCGGAAACTTCGAGTACGATTCCGCAGCCAACGCCGCAGTAAGGACAGACGCTTTTTACTTTTTTCGTTGTCATGTGTTGATTCACCCCCACCGAAGCTCTAAGTCCACCATTTTAGAAATTGACGCCCGATTCCGCTTTTGCCCAGGTCTTTCTCCAGGAACGGGTAACGGCGTAAAAAATAAGCGTTGTAATCAGCACGATAGAACCTACAACAAGGAAGCCTGTAACCTGGGAGCCTGTGGATTGCTTCAGCGGCCCGAGGATGTATGTAGGCAGCAGATATCCGCCCAGACCGCCTGCGGCGCCGACGATTCCGGTAATGACTCCGATTTCACTGGAGAAGCGCTGAGGGATAATCTGGAATACCGATCCGTTCCCCATGCCAAGGCAGGCCATCATCACGCTGGTGTACAGAAGCATTACAAAGAAAGAATCCGGCATGGTTGAAATCGCAAACGCACATACGGAAATGACACTGTATAAAATAACCAGGAGACGCATCCCGCCGATTTTATCCGCGATCCAGCCCCCGACAGGCCGGAAGAGACTGCCTGCGATGACGGTAATAGTGACCAGATACCCTACCTGTACTTTGGTCAAACCGCCGGGGTGGGTACTGTCGCCGTACACATCATAGAAGAAAATGCTCGCATAGTTGGCAAACCCGACAAAGCCGCCAAACGTAATGGCATAGAACATCGAGAACCACCAGGTATCCGCATGCTTGAAGACACTGAGGTAATTCTTAAGCGGCTTCGGCGCAGGGGCATTCGGGGCATCTTTGACCAAAATAGCGAATACGATCATGACAATAATCAGCGGGATCATGGCAATGCCAAAGACATTATGCCAACCGTAAGCCTGGGCGATCTGCGGCCCGAAAAAGGTGGCCAGCGCCGTTCCGCTGTTCCCTGCTCCGGCAATGCCCATCGCGAGACCCTGATACTGCGGAGGATACCAGCGGCTGGCGAGGGAGAGCGATACGGCAAAGCTCGCGCCCGCGAAACCGAGCAGGAAGCCGATCATCTGGATCTCCAGCAGGCTGGTTCCGCCGAGCCAACCCCAGAGCAGGGGAATCAGGGTGAGAGACATCCCGATAAGGCCCGCTTTTTTACAGCCAATCCGGTCCGCCAATATTCCCATCGGTATCCGGAATACCGAGCCGCCCAGAATGGGGATTGCAACCATCGTCGCTTTTTGGGTATCCGTTAAGCCGAAGTCCTTGGTGATATAGAGTGACAAAGCACCGCACAGCACCCAAATCATGAAACTGACATCAAAATATAAAAAAGCTGACAATAAACTCGGGGAATGACCGGCCTTGCGAAAACTTTTAGCTTCCATCTCTAGCTTCCTCCTTTTATGGACAATCCGCAGTGTTGTTAAGAGACATGCTGGTTTCTGGTATTACCGTAGCTCAAACTGCTTGTATGCTGACATCGCCTCCTTGCAAGAGTAAGAAATGGCAAAAAAGGGCCGACTGACAGAACCCGCATGTATTGCGGATTTCGTTAATCGGCCCCGTTGCCAATACAGCCACAACATTGTGGCTTATTTTTATAATTGTAGGAACAGCAGTACAACCGGCCTATCCGTTCACAACATTGTGCGAATCGGCCGTCGCCCTGAAATCTTATAATGCCAATATAATTTGCTTTTAAATTAATGTCAATAAAAATAACATAAAAATTTAAAATAATTAATTTTGATGCTTGTATATTGCTTTTCCGGAATACTGTGGGATGTAAACTGACATGTTTTTACGGAAACGGAACGCTTGAAGCTCACGTACTATATATTCGGCATTTAATATTTAGAATTGGAGACA